>CAZAQI010000197.1:0-1769 GCA_964487465.1 uncultured Candidatus Bathyarchaeia archaeon | reverse complement strand
ATACCCTCTAGAGCTTAAGGGAATTACGTCACCCTTATACTGAATCAATTAACCTAGTGTAATGGATTTCAAGACCCTCTTCAAGGAGATTAATGAAGTATTACACGAGTACGGAATCACCAAGGGCATCGGCTTTCGTACCTGATGACCTAGAGATAAAGATAACGAGAGAAAACGGGGTCTATCGGTTAAGGTTTGTTGAAAGATTCACCTATCTACCCGACGAGATAAGATCCACTGCTATAGACAACGCTGAACACCTACTACTTTTCAAGGCTTCTAAAAAAAAGTCTATCAAGGTTTCTTTACTATTTTTTGCTGGTGGTTCTTGTTTGGAGTCTTGTGTTTATTGTATATTATCCCTTGGCGGAACGAATGAACGGTGGTGTTTGACCTATTAATACTATTAACAAGAAAAGCTTAGACGAGCAACCCTTCATATATATTTGAAGAATAAATGTTTTTAAAAAAATGTTTTAACCATGTAGATTATGGTAATAGTTACAAAAAATGATATGTAAATTTTTAAACCGGTTTTATTACTTGTAAAAACCTTCTATTGGTATCGTTGCTTCAATAGAATCATTATAACAAATTATGAACTAAGTTATTATCGTAACTCTGATCTAAAATTTTCATAAAGTATTAATGTTCTTTGAACTAAGTAAAACGAATAAAGCTACAAGCATGAATCTATCAGGAAATATAAGAAAAGGATATGTGTACTTTGGATAACATTTAGATGAAGATGCTACAGGGAACATGATTTAATAACCCTTAAAACCTTGTATACATTGTATTATAACATAAACGAAGTGAGATTAATTGCCAAAAAACGTAGTATCCGCAAGACTCCCTATAGAACGAGTCAACCAATTAGAAAAAATAGCAGAAGAAGAAAAAGTAGACAAAACCACCATCCTTGACCGAGCACTAGAAATCTACATAAAAGAATGGAAGCTCCAGAAAGCCATAAACAAATACAGGGAAGGCACAGCCACACTCCCTAGAGCCGCAGAGATAGCCGAACTCAGCATCTGGGAAATGATCGATGCACTAAACCGAGAACAGGTCCCAACTCAATATAACCTACAAGACCTTGAAGAAGACCTGAAGGTAGAACTTTGAGAACAGTATCAGACTCTACACCCCTCATATTATATGCCAAGGTCGGCAGACTAGGCCTCCTAGAAAAACTCTTCAACAAAATCACAATACCATCAGCAGTCTATCACGAGGTTGTTACCCGGGGAAAACAACAAGAAAAACCCGACGCATACATCATAGAAAAAGCAGTAGACAACTGGATAAATGTAGCCAGTATAGAACCAGAGACACAAACTAGGTACGGTTTCATCGACCACAATCCCGGCCTTGATAAGGGAGAAAAAGAGGCATTAAAGCTATGCAAACAAATAAACGCCCAATTCCTCCTCGCGGATGACCGTTTGGCGAGAGAAACAAGCAATGTACTGAACATCAAACCACTAGGTAGTCTAGGGGTCTTAATACACGCGATAAAACATGGGATTATCACAAAGAAGGACGCCCACCAAATAGTAGATGACCTACTTGACGCTGGGCTCAGACTGGATATAATACTCTACAAAAAAATACAGGAAATAATAGAAAATACTGAATCTCAACACTAACATCCACCGAACAGGAAAACGAATATAACCTAGGCAATGGAGCGCACCAAGCAACCTTTCTAACAGATGAAGGCGTCTACAAGGTTGCCTAAAACAATTGACTAGATCTCCTTATTG
>CAZAQI010000196.1:0-1788 GCA_964487465.1 uncultured Candidatus Bathyarchaeia archaeon | reverse complement strand
CCCATTTATCCTTGAAGGTAACAGTGGGCAATACTATCTCAAGCCCTTCGAAGAGCCACCATCTTTCCGGGACATCCTTCTTGTAGGTCATCAGCATCTTCTCTAGGTTACCGGGGGCCCACTCATTCTCCAGATTTTTCTCCATTTTCTCGTATAGACGTTTATGTGCAACTATCTCCAGGTCTTTGAATACCATATTTCCGAAAACATGGTCACCGTGAATATGTGTAAGTAGGAGATGTGAGAGAGGCTTTTCCGTAGCAGTGGGAATAGCTTCCCTGAATTTCTTCGCTGAGCCAGGATACTGGGCGTCCACAACCAGTGCCTCATCGTCAAGCTTGATTATACCCACGTTTCCACCTGTCTCTCCATCCCAGTTAGCATACACCTTATCTGAAACCTTATGCAGCTTCATAAAACATCAAAATAATCATGATCTTGGAAGCTGATAAGCCTATAGAAAGAGATAGGTTTTTCAGACGAGCTCACAGTGAACATGATCTATGAGTACCCAAGAAAAAATCAGGGAGCTAGAGGAGGAGCTGGCTAGAACCCCTGTTAATAAAGGCACCAATCGACACCTGGGGGTACTCAGAGCCAGGATCGCTCGCCTCAGAGAACAGGAAGAGGAACGTATCCGGAGAAGTAGGGGACAGACCGGTGACGGTTATACTGTTCGTAAAGATGGGGACGCCACGGTTGTGCTACTTGGAATGCCCAGCGTGGGTAAGAGCACCTTGCTTAATCAACTCACAAACAGTAAGAGCAAAGTGGGGGCATATGAGTTTACTACTTTAACAGTGATACCGGGGATCCTCAAATATAAGGGCGCCATGATACAGGTGCTGGATATTCCGGGGATAATCAAGGGCGCAAGTGAGGGTAAAGGATTGGGGAAGAGGATCCTGAGCGTGACTCGTAACGCTGACTTGCTCCTAATCGTGGTTGATGTCTTTAACACTGAGATAAGGGAGATCTTACTCAATGAGATCCGTGACGTGGGGATCAGGCCGGACGAGAATCCTCCCGATATCACCATTGAGAAAAGGGGATCAGGGGGAGTGGTGATAACTGACATGGTGGGTATGACCGAGATGGATAAAGAGGGTATGAAAGAGATACTCCGGGAATACAAGTATCATAACTCTAGAGTGGTTGTAAGAGAAGACATAGGTTATGATAGGTTCGTAGATGTATTACTCAATAACACAGTATACATCCCGACCCTCACAGTGGTAAACAAGATCGATATGGTTGACAGAGAACAGGTGGAAGAGCACAGGGAAAAAGCGGATTATGAGTTCGTAGCTATCAGCGCAGAAAGCGAGACAAATCTGGACACGCTCAAAGAGAAGATATTCCAAGAACTGGACCTCATCAGAATCTATATGCGTCCTAAGGGGGAGGAAACGGATTACGAGGAGCCATTGATCGTTAAGAGGGGGAGCAGCATCGAGGATATCGCTGACAAAATACACGGGGAGTTGAAGCGGGATCTCCGGTATACCAGGGTCTGGGGTAAGAGCGTGAAATTTGGTGGACAGAAAGTGGGGTTAGACCATATACCCATAGATGAAGATATTATCACATTTTACTAGGAGACATAGAAACCAGCCTCGGGACTAGTCATATCAACCTCGATCAATGATTTCATAGTGTTTACTAGGTCAGGGTGAAGACGTGCTACATCCATTAGGCTAAGGATCCCGCATACATTGTACTCATCATCGTTGTGAGCCAGTATAGGTAACTTCTTAATGTGGTGGAGAAGCATAAGTTCTACAGCTC
>CAZAQI010000195.1:0-1987 GCA_964487465.1 uncultured Candidatus Bathyarchaeia archaeon | reverse complement strand
TTCCCCAGCTCCAGAAACTCCTCATCCCCTTTCGGGTCGGTTTCATTGATTATGTTTTTCTGGAGCCCAACGTCATAGCCACTAGACCACAGCCCCGCAACACATCCCCATGTATAAATAGGATATAAATTTACCCCTCCCCGTCTAAGCTTTCAAGCACTAACTAGAATCCTTGTTACCGTTACATACAATCATCCCTATTTGGGATGCTACTCTTATGATCTATTTTGAATAACTATTTTAAAAAAAGATGATCTCGAAATTAGTTATCTGTTGTGACTAATTGACGTATCTCCAGTTCTCTGAACCGCTTTGAGACCTTTGTATATCCCTCGCAGACATAATCTTTCACATACTCCGCCGGTATATCAAGTGATTCTAACTGCTCCGCGATCTCGCTTAACAGCTTCATTACCTCAAGAGATACATAATCAATGGCCTTTAATCCGAGTTCTATGTCCATTGCAACTTCTTTCGCGATCTTTTTATTCGCTTCATGACCCCAGATTTCCTTCCTGCCATCCTCATAGTTGATTACAATTGCTGTTCCATCTACTACTACTTTGGGGTGTTCAGGAAGATTTAAAGAACACATAATGCAGATTTAACTTATGATAAATATAAAATATTCTATCAATGACAATGGTTTTGGATATTTTTACATAATTATACTCTCTTTTTAGGCTGTATCCAAAATTTTATTCGCCTTTTGACACAACCTCTAAACAAATCTATAACACAATTAGAAATACTTGACCCTACTGTTCAGAAAACAACTTATCACCAAAATCCGGGAAGGCCAAAAAACACAAACCCGACGACTAAAAAAACCTAACCTAACACTAGGAAAAATATACCACCTAAGAAAAAACTATCACTCTGTTCTTCCCGATAAGATAAAGATCATAGACATTTTTCAACAGAACCTTGGAGACATATCTGTAGTGGATATTCAAAAAGAGGGCTACAATACACAACAGGAATTCATAGAGGCTTGGAAAGACATCTACGGGATATATCAACCTGATGACTATATCTGGGTAGTAGAGTTCCAGTATATTCCAGCTACCGAAACGTTTAAAGAAAACGACTAGCCTTGTATGGCTGGTAACCGGCCAAAGGGCGTGGGATCCACCCGAACCCATTCCGAACTCGGAAGTTAAACTACGCTCCGTTCGCGACACTAGTGTTGTCTTAGGCTACGCGAAATCGCGAAAGCTGGTAGCCACCTTCTTATCTAATAACCAAAAACTAGCCCTCAACAAAACGGTGAGAAAGTAACGAATAGCTCTTCGCGTATAAAATACAACTTATTTTAACTATAAACTTCTAAAAACGGGTTTGAGTCTTGTTTATCATAAAAACTGGTATGGTGACCAGTAAATTAGACCCCGATGCATGGAGCTAGATAGTAGACGAGTCTTCCCTGAGGGATCTCGAAATCCATCTTAATGGGCATATCAGTACTCAACTCGATGGTTGCAACCTCGCTGTTAGCCCCGGCTGCATTCGCGATATCCTGAAGATAGCTTAACGTAAATGTGGCTTGGCTTTCCTCATCCACCTTCAACTCTAGGATATCTATACTGTCTTCCTCCCATTCACTGAAGCTGCTGCCCATATCTCCCTCCGCGTTTATTTTCAAAACGCCTTCAGCCATCTCCACTTTGACATGCTCTGATACCAGAGTAGAGTCCCTGATCGCCATACGAAGGGCATCGCTTGTGATACGTGCCTTTCCCTTGAAGAATATCTTGGGTTGTGGCACTTCTTCCTCCAGTGGCTCTAGTATGGGCATCTCAAAGCGTCTACTATGGCCGCCTCTCTTGCAGTGAATTATGAGCCTTGCTTTCTCATCGTTTAACACGATCCTAACTTGTTCATCACGATCCACTCTATCCAGAAACCTTAGAAACTCCTTAATGTTTATGCTGAGTTTGGGTTCGCCCTCACATTGATAACTATCAAAGAAACTGCTGGGTAACTC
>CAZAQI010000194.1:0-2003 GCA_964487465.1 uncultured Candidatus Bathyarchaeia archaeon | reverse complement strand
TAACCACTCCACAGGAGCCTGATAGAGATCCAACGCCCGAGGATGATAAGATACCTGATAAGGTATTCATCAAGGGAGAGGTTGCGGATCAATATGATAGAGTCAACATTGCACCTGACCTAAAGAAAGGCGATATCTACATCAAAGGAGCAAATGTCCTCAACTATGAGGATAACATGGCAGGTATACTCATAGGTGGGATGGACGGAGCAACCATAGGGAACACCATCGGACACATAATAGGTAAACAGGTTCAACTCATAATACCCATAGGTTTGGAGAAACTTACCTATGAAAACATCAATGATCTACACCTGCTTGCAGCATCAGAGGACTATGAGGGCCCGAGAATGTGGCCAGTAACAGGTACAATTATCACTGAGATCGAGGCAATCGAGTACCTGACCGATGTGGATGCCTACCTGTACAGCGCCGGCGGTATCGCTGGAGCCGAAGGCGCTATAAGACTGCTTGTTGAAGGATCTAAAGAAGAGGTTAAAGTAGCACTAGATCTAGTTGACTCAATAAAAGGCGAGCCTAGATATCTTTTATAAGCAGAGATACCCTGAGGGATCATACCCTCCACTTATTATCAAAACACGATATCCAGCTAGATCCCTCTATGGATGAGCAACAGTTAATTGACCCGGGCGTAATACAACGTTTCGTAGAGTACGCTGCTGTACAGCCGGATGAGACCGTTCTGGAGATAGGACCAGGCACTGGTAATATTACTAAGGCATTACTTGAGAAAGCAGGTAACCTAATATGCATCGAGAAAAACCCCAAATACCTACCTGTACTCCGTGAAAGATTCTCTGATACCCCGAACCTGAAGATAATCAAAGGCGACGCATTAACAACCTATTTACCTAATCATGATAGACTGGTCTCAAACCTACCATATATGATAGCTGAACCCCTCTTCCAGCGAACACTCAGATTTGAATTCAAATCAGCCACATTTATAGTACCCGAAGGATTCGCTGAATTACTACAATACGAAGCCTCTAATCACAGATATACAAAGCTATCCTATATCTCACAACTATTCTATAACACACAGCTCCATGAACACGTCCCAGCAATGGCATATCTACCGGAACCCAACGTATCCACCGCAATAATTAGTCTAAGACCAAGGCAATTGAGGTGTAGTGTTATGGTTATCATGATGGAGTTAACACAGCAAGGAGACAAGTATACGAAAAACGGTTTACGAGAAGCCCTCATAAGAACAGATGTATGTGAGACAAAAAATCAGGCTCGGGAATTCATAGATGATCTAGATCTCGATGAGGGAATGCAGGATACTCGTGTTTCAAGGTTGAGTCTCTTGGACCTTCAGACACTGGAAGAGAAAATCAGAGACCAAATATGACTGGTTAGTAAGTTATACCTCTCCAACAGGAGATTATAACCCTCCATGGGTACCATATTTTAAAAAGATAAAAGACATCTTCTACGGATACTGGATTCTACTGGAACAATCTTTCTCCACTTCCTCGATTCAGGGTTATCCTTTTACGGTTTCAGCGTATTCTATACACTTATACGTTTAGAGTATGGTGGGGGTGCCGCTGCGGTATCCGGGGCTATTAGCTTCTCACGTCTGGAAGGAGGTATCGAGGGTCCCTTTGTCGGTTATCTTATCCACCGTTTTGGAGCCAGAAAAATACTGAGTCTCGGTGTATTCTTGATCGGTCTGGTTATATTCTGATGATATATGTTGACGCTATTTGGGCTCTATATTTGGTATATGGTGGTGTGTTAAGCGTAGGTTACAATATGGGTTTTACACATAGTCTATCCACGCTCATCAACAACTGGTTTATAAAGAAAAGAGCGCGAGCCATGAGTATTTATGCATTAGCCACCGGAGTAGGCGGCGCTATTATTGTTCCACTATTATCTAAAATCCATACAACTCTATGGGTGGAGAAGTACTGCTATATACAGCGGGTTAACTTTCTGGATCATTGGGTTTCCCTCAGTACTTGTCT
>CAZAQI010000193.1:0-2027 GCA_964487465.1 uncultured Candidatus Bathyarchaeia archaeon | reverse complement strand
TTAATTCCTCCGAAACTAGGCTCTATCCATTTCACTGTTTGGATTATCTCATCCACTTTCTTTGTGCTGAGACATATAGGGAACGCGTCCACTCCGCCTAGATACTTGAATATAAGGGCCTTTCCTTCCATAACAGGCATTCCTGCCTGTCCTCCAATATCTCCAAGCCCAAGTACACGGGTTCCATCGCTAACGACTGCTACATAGTTCCATTTACTGGTTAGTTCGTATGCTTTCTCTTTATCTTTCTCAATTTCTAGACATGCCTGTGCTACACCTGGTGTGTACCATATACTGAAGTCTTGTAGACTTCGTATGGCTGCTTTGGGCATTACCTCTACCTTACCTTTGTAGAAAGCATGCATTTGAGGAGCAATCTCTTTCCATTTCGATGCCTTTTTTAGCAATTCTTCTGTGTCAATGCTCAATTAAATCAAAAAGAATGAGCCATACCAGATATTTAAGATATGAACGTAGGAATCAGCTACTTTATCCAAATAAACAAACTAAAATTAATTGAAAGCAAATTCTTTCTTATTGAAAGAAATCCATTGATGTGTTTCTTGTTTTGATCTATAACCCTATCGAAGAGGCTCAAAACACCAAGTTATTCGAAAATATAATTATATCTTAAAAAAAATTTTAGAGTTAATTGTACTCTTCAAGTGATGTTTTTCGGACTTCTTCATTTAGTTGTCCCTCTCCATCCACTATATCATGGAAGGTGCTAAAGACCATCTCCAGTTTTCTCCAGTCAGGTACATATGCTCTGCTAAACCAGATTCTGCTGCTGTCGACGTCCTCGTCCTCAACGTCCCACATATAATCATCAAAACGTTCTTCACTGATTATGTGCGCGTTGCCATACGGGCCTTCGTGTTCAGGTGCCTCTAGGGCCATTACTCCATCCGCTCCATGTGCAAAGGCGTAGAGTAGATGTTCTTTCTTTAACCTAGCTAGGCTGGGTAGAGGTATAATACGTATGCTACTTGGATATGTTAATCTGGCTAATCCCGCTAAATCTACAGCAGTATACGCTATTTCTCTCTCCACGAATGCTATTATCTTAAGATCCGCCGAGCTTCCTTCAAGAAGGCCTCTGATGTTTGCTTTAAGTTGTTCCTCTGTTAATCCCTGCTGATCTAGTACGTCTTCCTCGCATTCTGGTATACAGGCACCGCATCCACTGCACATTATCTCGTTGATAACAGGTAGATCATTCTCCATGCTTATAGCATTCTCTGGGCAGATCTCCACACATGCTTCGCACGCTGTACATGCATCAGGATTAGAGAGAAATGCCTTGTTAGGCTCAATCACTCTATCTCCGCTAAGAAAGTTAACTACTTTCATAGCGGCTCCCTCAGCTTCAGCCGTTGTACTCTGTATATCTTTGGGTCCTATGACCATTCCAGCCGCGTAGATTCCATCTCTCTTGGTACTCATGGGGTCGAGCTTGGGGTGTCTCTCCAAGACGAACTGGTCCTCGTCGGAAGGAACTCTGAGTGATTCTGCTAGCTTTAACGTTTCTTCTGATGTTACGATGGGTGGTGCAAGTACGACTAGGTCTGATGGATATTCCACCATCCTGTTCAACATCATATCCTCGCTTCTAACGAGTACGTGATCATCCTCAGGAACGATTTCTGTTACTTTGCCCTTGATGAACATGGCTCCCTTCTCTTGGGTGGTTTTGTAGAACTCTTCGTATCTTCGTCCAGGAGCCCTGATATCTATGTAATGGATTGTGACGTTTAGTCCTCTGTCTCTTAGTAGCTGTGCTTGTTTGAGACTATATAGGCAACATACTCTGCTGCAGTGTGGGCGTCCAACCTCTGTATCTCTGCTTCCGGCACAGAGCACATATGTCACGTTCTTGACTTCTTTTCCAGTCTCTGGTACTATTACCATGCTTCCAGTGGGTCCATTAACATCGAGTATTCTCTCCATCTCTAGGCTGGTAACAACATTGGAGTAAGTACCGTATCCATACTGGGGTAAACCACTTAGATCATATAGCTCAAAGC
>CAZAQI010000192.1:0-2033 GCA_964487465.1 uncultured Candidatus Bathyarchaeia archaeon | reverse complement strand
CTCTTGATTATACCAGCTAGGGCAATAGTGGCTTTTTCACCATTAGCAAGAGCGAGAATATCCTCATTTGTAACCCCTTCCGCTAAGATATTGAAGTCCTCGTCCTCAAACTTGTCCATCATCTCAAGAACCCTACGGCTCTCTCTAATCCTTTTACCCCAATACTTATCAAACTCGTCTTTATATCTCTTTAATCTCTTCTCAGAGACATCGCCTATTTTAATAGCTTCAGCAGCAACTCTTCCAGCTATCTTTCCTGACTCGATAGCGCTGTGTATGCCTGCCCCTGTCATGGGGATCACCATACCTGCAGCGTCTCCTACCAGCATTAACCCATCCATGACTATCTGATCAAGTATACCGCTAACAGGGTAAATACCTCCATTGGTCTTGAGTATCTTTGCGTTCCTGAATCGAGGGTCATCTGCGCAGAAATCCTTCAAGTTTTCTATAGCTGGTTTGGTATGTCTCTTACGTACCCCTAGACCTACGTTTGCCACTGAACTGCTCTTGGGGAAAACCCAAGCATATCCACCGGGTGCATACTGTGTCCCTATGTAGAACTCGTTCATCTCCGGCTTTTCTATGGTTAAGCCATCTAATTGATACTGTGCACATGAGACATAATCCAGGATGTACCTCTGTAGACCCGCACGTCTCCGCGTTATACTCCAGTGACCATCAGCACCGATAACAACCTTTGTATGGAATTCGATACACTCATCATCCGTGATAGCTTTAATCCCCGAAACTTTTCCTCCATCTTTAATTACATCGACAGCCCGTGTATCAGTGAATAACCTACTTCCAGCATCCACAGCATTAGCAGCTAGTTTAGCGTCAAAAGCCTCTCTATCCAATATATAACCCTTCCATTCATCTGATGAAAGATCAAAAAATTCACCATTAGGCGCAAATACCCTTGCTGTGTTAATCTCCTGAGTAACATATGGAGAAACGGGTTCAAGTCCACTAGCCCTTATTCCTCCAATGCTTAGGCCTTCGGCGCAGTAAACTGGAAACCCCGGTTTCTCATGCTCCTCAATGATAATAACATCGACACCATTCTCAGCCGCTACCTTACCCGCCATACTACCTCCTGGTCCAGCACCTCGCAACTATGTTTCTGCATATTAGAAGTAAGACAGTCTAACGTAGAAAATATATCTTATTCCGATAAACTGGTCAATTACTTTTTGGTATATAACTAGAATAATAATACGTATCATAACCAACAGGAGTTGAAAGAGAAATAGTTTACAGAAGGCTACTATACAATGCATTAAATGTTATGCCTTTTATAAGACAAGTATGTAATTGAAAAAAATTGTAGATTAATTATTCTACTTTCCGAGGACCTTTTTTATCGCTATATCGATGTCCCTTTCTTTCACAGTTTTTCGGCCAGCATGGTGAGCGTAATCAATCGCCTCTTTGGCTATCTTGATACCGATATCTTCAAGGGCATCACCCAAAGCGTTTGCGCTATCTTCGCTTACACGATCAGCGCCCGCTCTCTTAATCAGTTTGTGCATAGGGGCGGTTTTTATCTCGTTGGGCATTCTATTACCTTCTGTTTGCTTAATTCTTTTCGTTAAATATTTAATACTTACTAGTGTTTTAGCGTAAAAGCCTTTTTTCTTTCTTTTTTGGCTTTTTAATTCATCATGTTGTATTTTTATGATTAATATTTGTATAAACCAGTTGTATCTCCTTGGAACTAGTTGTTTGGACGTTTTTAAATGGTGACAGCATTCTTAAATCAATCTCTAATCGAAGGAAAACAGATGAATTTCTGGCAACATATCCGTGAAAATCAATATGAATTGATGATATTGATTGCTATCTTATTATATACCTTAACTTTTTCAGGGTATACTTTATCCAAACATCATACTTTCTCAACTTTCGCATGGGATCTAGTGATTTTTGATCAGGCATTCTGGACCACTGTGAACATGGATAAGATCTTCTTCTACACCAGTGAGCTTCTCAGTGAATCTGGAAGCTTCTTCGGCATACACTTTAGCCCC
>CAZAQI010000191.1:0-2080 GCA_964487465.1 uncultured Candidatus Bathyarchaeia archaeon | reverse complement strand
AGTGTTAAATGATTCCAAGTATTGACCTCACATAGATCTATGATTCTATTTAGCCAAACATCGAGGCCTAGAATTATAATGATTATAGAATAGTGAACCAGTAGAAGGAACTATAACCAGAACTAAGCTCTTGTTGAGCTGAACGGCAGTATCTTGATACCATAAGCGGGTGAGACCTCAAAGCTAATGGTCTCATTAACTGTTCTAGTAGCGCCCTTCAACTTTGCTATATTTATGGTTAATGCGGTTTGATCTCTGAAGGTTTTTATCTCAAGTATTAAATGGCCATCGCAAAAGCTTCTCAATCTTACTAATAGTTCTTTGTTAATGGCATATGGGTGCATACTCATTATGAAGGATAACCCCATTTGGTCCACAACATATCTGCACATGCTGAAAAACTCCATTACATCAGTGTCAATAGCATGTGTCAAAAGATGAGTCAAAGAGTCAATGATGATTATATCATAGTTTTTACCCTTTTGTTTAATGAAGTTGGTTAATGCGATTAGGTAATATTTTGAGACCTCTTCTGTCCAGTTCATATTCATGGTATTCATCGTAGTGATCCTGAACCTCCCCGTCAAATAGAAGTCTGTAATATTCCAGTTCAGCCGTTCCATATTATTGATTAACCCTTTAGCAGTGTCCTCTGTAGTAATGTAGAGAACCTTTTTATCAGCGGTTAAGGCGCCAAAGGTAAATTGTTGCAAAATTATAGTCTTACCTGAATCATTTGCACCTTCTACTAGAGTTAGACTTGGTAGAGGTAAACCCCCCATCTTCCTGTCAAGCTCAGGGTTATTCAGCTTGAGAATGTCTTGATCTTCATCGAATAAGCTCATGTTTAGCTCCTGTTCGCCTGGTTTTCCCTAGCTCTTGAGACAAGACCTAGTATCAGGAATAAGATAGTTGATTCCCCCCATTCAGATACTGGTTTATCCAAATTTCTTAAAAGAGAGGTAATAAGCAACCTATCCTCTACATCACTTAAATTAGTAGAATAAACTCCATCTTCAGTTTGCTCTGAAGATAACTTGTCCATGATATCTCTAACAACTTTTGGAGACGCCCATTCCTTGTACATCCCCTCTAATAGAATCGCCTCAGATCCCTTTTCACCAAGTCTTATCTGAAGGTAATTAGCGACAAGATTAACATATGCCTCGTAATAATCATCGGCCTGAGTATAGCGTTTCGGATTACCCACACCCAACGTACCAATCTGTTTCTGTCTCTTGTTTGAATCATGTATTGAGGCAGCTAGATCATTTACAGTCTTGGCGATTTCATTAACAGCGTTCTCAGTGTTTAACATTCTCTCTTCTAAATAGGACATATTTTGCGACCCCTCATTTACTGGAATACTTGTTTTTCCAGAAGAACTAGTGGGTTTCTCTACTATAGGCTCAGTTGATTCATTAACTTCCTGAGATGTTTTCGGATTATGTTGTTTATTTTTTTGAGAAACAGGGGAACTATTTTCAATTAGTTCTGGGTTTTTTATTTTCTTTGTGGTTGGGGGACCAGGATGAGACGCAGTAGATCCATTGACTGAAACTGTAATCGGATCCTCTTTTTCATCATTGTCTCCAGCTAGTCGTTTCTTGGTCTCCTCTCGTTTCTGTTTATTAACCTCATCCTCGACGGTTTCAACAGCCTTGTTTACTAATTTATCCACTCCCATATCTCTTAGCATGTTGAAAGGGTTGTCCATATCCTGCATTAATGTACGTACATCGAGAAGCGTAGACTTCATGGCCTCTGTCATTGCCCGCATCTCTTGATCCGTCTTATCCATACGGTTCTTTAATTCAACCATATCAGCTGAGACATCATTGTTTAGATCCAGCTCCATGTCTAGATCCCCCATATTCTCTAAATCGGATTCATTCTCCTTACTAGAGTCTCTGTTTTCGGCCATTCGCTTTCACCATTGATTTAACTTAAAAAAGGATTATAGAACAGGGATCGTTGAAAGTAGAGTATTTTCTTGTAATTTTCTGTATATTCACTATTTTCAATTTTTTCACCTATCTTGTATTTAAAATAAAAAGAGAAAGGAGATGATGTTTGTTTT
>CAZAQI010000190.1:0-2107 GCA_964487465.1 uncultured Candidatus Bathyarchaeia archaeon | reverse complement strand
GTATATTTCTCCTAGTTCAAGAATAACACTTCACGTTTCTCGGCTAGAAAACTATACTATATATTGTGGTATAACTATAAAGATCTTAGGATGTATTCTCCGTGAGCAGTCATAGACTATTATTCACAAAAGTAGCTGAGACCAAAGATATCTCACCAGGTAAAACCAAGAAAGTAAAAATAAACGAAAAAGAGATTCTGATAGCCAACGTTGATGGAAAATATTATGCCATCGATAATAATTGCACATATGATAAAGCAGATCTATCAGAAGGAACCCTCACAGGCAAGATATTAACATGTCCAAAAAACAAAGCAGAGTTCGATGTATCCAACGGGAAAAACGTTAAGGGACCAAAGATGATGTTATTCAGAGTCAAGACAGATGACTTGAACACATATGAAATAAAGATCGAGGGAAACGATATACTGGTTCATCAGAAGAGTTCCTGGGGGATGTAACCTATTCTCCTTCATGTTCCTTGTACAGTTCTTGAGCCCATGTGATGAGCTTCTTAGCCTCATCAGCGTCCTCCCATTTAAGAACCTCAGTGGTTTTACCCTCAGCTCGTTTATAGTTGTTATAAAAGTAGGTTAACTCATCGATGACACTGCGCGGTAGATCATTCATACTCTGAATATGTTTGTAGAAGGGATCAGTAGTGCTAACCGTGACCACTTTATCATCCATCTGCTCATCGTCCACCATCTTGATATTCGCTACAGGGCGAGCAACAGTCATGCACCCCGTGAAAGTGGGTTCATTAATCAACAATACAGCGTCCAAAGGATCTCCGTCGTCGTCCAGTGTCCGGGGGATGAACCCGTAATCCGCCGGGTAATAAGTGTAGAGAACACGATTGAGTTTGAATACTCCCATATATCCATCATACTCGTATTTGTTCCGGCTGTTACGCTGGATCTCAGTTACTACATATATCTCATCGGGAGCATTTGGCCCGCTCTCAAACTCTTTCCAGTAGTTAACCATCTATAATCTCCGTGGAATAGATAATCCATGAATTTAGGTCTATCTACAGTTCCTCATAGGGTTCTTCAACGTGGCTTAATACCTCGCGCCAGGCATCTAGAGTTTCCTGTGCTTCTTTCTCCTCCATTATCTGGATAACAAAACCTGTGTGCACCAGCACATATGTTCCGGGCGTAATGCTTCCCGGCTCCATAAGGTCAATAATTGCCTCTCGTTTAACTCCACCAAAGTCAACTATCGCGGTTCTACCTTCAACGCTTTCTACTTTACCTGGAACTGCTAGACACATTTCAAACTCTCTCTAAATAGGGTTACATATAATCATTAGTATTATTGTTTTTATCTGATAGAGTTTAAATCCTAGCTTGTCTCTGCACTGCTTATAATAGGTGTTTGATTGGAAAAAAAGGATGTTAAGATATTTTGGGCTATTTTTTTAGCCACTTTTTTTGCGATGTTGGGAGAGACCATACCCCAGAGTTTTCAGCCCTTATTCATCAGGAACCTTGGGTTGAGCGCTGCCACTATTACCCTTATCTATAATATCCGGAATGTTATCCAAACGGTTCTGCGTCTGGTAGCTGGTACCATCAGTGATAGCCTTGGGCGTCGTAATATGATGCTATTCGGTTTAGCCTTGTTCGCCCTTGTACCATTCATCTACAGTGTGGCGGTTAACCCATGGCTGCCTGTATTCGCCATGATTGCAAGTGGACTGGCTCTCAGCATATACTTCCCACCAAGCGAGGTATATACTAGCACATTGTTTCCACCCGAGAAAGCAGGCGAGGCTATGGGTAGATACCATATGAGCTGGGCTATAAGCAGCGTCGTAGGGCCATCCCTCGGCGGTTATATAGCGAGTCATTTCCTTGATTATCGCAGTATATTCGTCTTCTCTGGTTTCCTTGCCTGTATAGGCTTCTTTATAGTCTGGAAGTATACTGAGGATGATAGGACCCTTAGCTGCCCAATGCAACCCGGGGTATTGATACAACAGACCTTCAACGAGTTCCCATCCACCATGAAACGTCTCTTATCCAAAAAACGAGTGTTGATTACCTGTTTCGCTGTATTTACTCACAGTTTCTGTCACTGGGGTTTGATAACGTTTTTC
>CAZAQI010000189.1:0-2150 GCA_964487465.1 uncultured Candidatus Bathyarchaeia archaeon | reverse complement strand
ATACCCAGTCAGCTTGTTTAGCAGCGCCGCGGATGGCTTCAAGGTTCTCTTTCATATCCTGTGGATGGGTCTTTGTGTGTAGACCAGACTCTTCTCCCTCCACGTATTTTGTCTTCATGAAGTGATAAGAGTCAGGTGCCTGCTTTACCTCTGGGAGGTTGAGTTCCTTCTCTACCTCTTTTAGTTTCTTAATGGTCTCGGGTCTGGCCTCGTACCAGCTTTGATATCTTAAAGGGTTTAACCCTGGTCTTCCTTTCATGTCTCTACGTTGGTGTCCGGCTCTACCAAAATCTGCGAAGGTACTGCAGGCGCTTATTAGTGCTACTCGTCCATTCCCTGTGTCCATATAGGCTGGCGCTCTTGCCTCTGCTAGGTTTAAACCGGTTCCAGCATAGGGTGCTTTCTTTTTTTTCAAGTGTTTGATGGTGTTGAGCATTCCACCGTACATATAATCTAGGCTATGATTATTAGCGGTGCTGAAGATATCGAAACCCATCCATAATAATTCTTCTAGTATCTCTGGGTCGGCTCTGGTATATGTGCCACCGCATTCTGCGGCTGGGTAACAATTCTCATTATAGTCGTGGAGATTCATCTCAAGGTTTGTGAAAGCGCAGTCAACTTCACGTATCAATCTTATTAGACGTACAAACTCTGGTTCACTATGGATACTCTGTTTTAAGGTTATTAGAGAGTCTCCTGTTGCTATAAGGCTGAATTCTTTCAAATCTATCAATAGGATATCTTTTATATGTATTTAAAAAACCGTGTATCGATTCTATACTGGTTTAACTAGGGGTTGTGTGAAGAATTCTTCTGTTTCTACTAGTTTTTTAATCTGGTCTAAGTCGGGTTCAACCTGTATTGGTTTATTTCTCTTCAAGGCGTTTATCTTTTCAAGTTTGCCTAAATGGTACTTCACTGTTGTATCACTATCCTTCATCAGGTTACCTGTTAGTACACATACTACTACCTCATCCGAAGCGATTACGCCTTTCTCTCTCAGCTTCTTGATCCCAGCCACTGATGTAGCAGATGCTGGTTCACAACCAACACCGCTTGCGTCTATAACCGCCTTTGCGTCCATAATCTCGTTATCAGAGACTTGCTCAACAACTCCATCCGTCTCCTTTATGCTTCTAAGAGCCTTCTCCCAACTCACTGGGTTTCCTATTTTTATGGCTGTTGCAATTGTGTCCGGTTTTACTGGGTTTAGTTGTTTGTTCTTGCTGTTCCAGAGGGTGTAGAATGGATTGGCTCCTTTGGCTTGTATAGCTGCGATCCTAGGCATCTTTTTAATCAGCCCCAGGTTCTTCAACTCGCGTAAGGCTTTCCCGAACGCCGATGTGTTTCCTAGGTTTCCAGCTGGTACTGCTATCCAGTCCGGTGGCGCCCATCCTCTCTGGTGCAGCATCTCGAATATGATACTCTTCTGCCCCTCTATTCTCCACGGGTTTAAAGAGTTGAGTATGTAGAACCCCAGTTTCTTGGAAGCCTCCCTGATTAGATTCATTGCATCATCAAAATTTCCTTTAACCTGTATTACCTGTGCCCCATAGGCAAGCGCCTGAGCGAGCTTACCATAAGCGATCATTCCCTCCGGGATGAACACCACACCTTTTAATCCTGACTGAGCGGAATATGCTGCCATGGAAGCCGAGGTATTACCGGTCGATGCGCATGCCACCTTTGTAGCGCCCCGGCTGAGCGCCACTGAAACACCTACAGTCATACCCCGGTCCTTGAAGCTGCCTGTAGGGTTTTCACCCTCATGTTTCAGATGCAGGTCGTTGACTCCAGCGTAATCCGAGATATTTTTCCTTTTATAGAGCGTGGTATTTCCCTCAGGCCTTGTAACAATGTATTGAGAATCGAGTTCTGGATGAACTAGCTCTTTGTATCTCCAAACACCGCTATGCCAAGGAGGGGAGAAACCTCCCAACCTATCATCGAATACATCAAGGGATATCTCACTGAAAACGTGTTCTACCTCGTATAATCCACCGCAGTCACAGACATAGACATCATCCGCTGGTTTTGTGTCTCCGCATCTTATGCATTTGAACATGGTCATTTAGATCACTCTGGCGCCCCTGTTACTGGGCTGAGTGTAATATAGTTGACACTCTATGTCTTTGAATGCTTCCTTC
>CAZAQI010000188.1:0-2157 GCA_964487465.1 uncultured Candidatus Bathyarchaeia archaeon | reverse complement strand
CTGCGTGAACGTGAATATCAATAGCGCCTTTCAGCAACTCTTCTGATTGTTCTAGACTTCTTCCTTCTGGGAGAAACTTGTTCATCAAACCTAATCAGTGAAATATAGGTAGCCCTGCTTTTAGGATATTTCATAGAAAAAGTGTTTAGTCTTCACTTTACTCGGCCGGAGGGTAATCGGGGAAGCTACCATCAGAGTCTGTTACGCCTGCCTCTGTTATGGCTATCCTTACCTTTTCCTCTGGTAGGTATGGGCTATCAATAACCTGTATAAGTCTAGTATTTTTGCGGCCTTTCCTGATGTATACCCTGTGGTTACAGGCGTGTGCCATCACGTGTCCACCTGTGGGTTTATTGGGGTCTCCAAACATCACCGAGGGAGTAGCCTGTACCTGATTTGTTAATACCACTGCCAGGTTGAATGCCTCTCCAACTCTCAGTAGGTTACCTAGGGCTGCGCTTATTTTCTGCTGTCTCTCTGCGAGGTTGCCTCTGCCGATGTATTCTCCTCTGAAATGACTGATCATGCTGTCCACGATCACCATCTTGATGTCGTGCTCCTGGACAACTTGGGGTAGTTGCTGTATTAGATTAATTTGATGACTGCTGTTATATGCTCGTGCTATCAATACATTGTTTAACGCTTCCTCAGGATCAATACCCCTGTTCTCAGCGATTTGCTTGATACGCTCAGGGAGGAAGGTCCCCTCTGTATCGATTACACAAACTTTACCACCTAGGCCACCCCGTTCCTCTGGTAATGCAGCTAGAACACTTAGATTATAACAGATCTGGGTCTTGCCAGATCCATATTCTCCAATGAGTTCAGTGATCACCCCGGTCTCTACTCCGCCACCTAGAATATGATTGAGCACTGATGCACCGGTTCTACACCTTCTCTTATGACTACGCTCCTCCAGTATCTGGTCTGCGGGGGTGAATCCTTGATCCACTTTTTCCCTAGCGAGTCGGTTTACCTTTATGGCCGTGTTTGAGCCCATTCCGGTTAAGTCTACAATTTCTCTTGGGGGAGTAACTGCGATGGACTCTAGGGTGACCAGCCCCACTCGTTTGAGTTTGTTCAGTGTTGTACTTGCTACGCCTTTAAGGTCTCCGGGCTCTACTTCACTCATCTTGGGTGTAGACAGGTGTTAACACCTTTTAATACTCAGGTAGGCTTTGTAAGCGGTGGGTTGAGTGAAAGTGGATATTTTATCCATTTTCCCTGTACATCTATAAGCCAGAATCACTATTCACTTTATTGAAAAAAATATGGTCAAGTGCCCAAACTGTGGAGAAGAGAATAGAGAAGAGGCAATCTTTTGCAGAAAATGCGGGGAACAACTGCAGACCAGTGTATATATTAAACAGAAAGAACCAGAGGGTGTCATTCATATCGGTGTGGTTATCCTATCTGTGGTTCTCTTAATAGCAGCCTTTGGATTGGTGATGGGAGGTACGTCGATAAGATCCATTCAAGAACTTATGACAGATGAAGAGGGATACCTAACCAGTGCCACCAAACATGTTCAGGTATCCAGCTATGCCATAGTCGTCGATGAAATAGACTTCCACATGGACCCAGTGGCGTGGAGATTCCTCCAGAGAAGAGGGGGTTTCATGAGTTTCAAACTCACAACAGAGAACAATAATCCAGATAAAGAGATCTTCATCGGAGTAGCAAGAGTAGAAGACGCTTACGAATACATTGAGTCTATGGAGTATCACGAGATCACCGAGATGAATATTGGGTGGGAAAGATTTGACTCCGGTTCCACGGAGACACAGTATATATTACATCAGGGCGACCCACCTACTATACCACCGACAGAACAGAATTTCTGGATAGTACAGGGAAGATCAGCGGGAACAAACAGCATCACATGGGATCCTGATTCAGGTAACTATTATTTAGTTATGATGAACGCGGATGGCTCATCGGCTATCTCGGCAGATATTAAAATAGGGGTACAGATGCCTTTCTTCGCGGGTATAGGAAACATAATGCTCTCCACTGGATTTGTACTAGGTGCGTTTGGCACCATCATGATATATCTCACCATCCGAAGAAATTAACCCTAAACCTTTTTCAGCAGCAAAACAAAGATGATGTAAGAAAGCAGCAATACTGAATATTGGTGAAGTAATATGGAAAAAG
>CAZAQI010000187.1:0-2169 GCA_964487465.1 uncultured Candidatus Bathyarchaeia archaeon | reverse complement strand
CCATTAGGACATTCTTGCCCCAGATTCATGCAAGCCTCATATCCCCATGAAGCCTGCGCCCTCTTATGGACCTCTCCACGGTATAAATCAAAAATAATAGCCGCTGGTACAATAGGCACGCTGATGCCCTCTTTAGCAGTGTACCCTCTCCCCTCCTCCTCAAGGTACTTCATGACACCATCGCATGTACTCAACCCGAAAGCGCTTCCCCCACTCAATACGATTGCATCAACTTTTTGCACTAAGTTAACTGGGTTCAACAAGTCTGTCTCGCGTGTACCTGGAGCACCACCACGGACATCGACACCTGCGACTGAACGCTCATGTGGCATCACGACTGTTACGCCGCTTAGAGCTGTTTCATCTGTATAATTACCTATCTGGACTCCTGATACGTCTGTTATACTGTTATTTGACCCGTGTTTTCTGGCTTTCCCCATATGCGATGGACTGTTTTAAGGGTTTTAAATGGTTCTACTAAGAGTCATTAAACAATAGATCTCTAATACCTAGTTTCAACCCTAAAGAGCGCGGGAACACAGCTATCCCTTAAATCATAGTAGCACCTCTTTTTTCTTCGATTGCATTGAAGCTAGTTAAATACAACGAGGGCAGACTTGGAGCCCTTCTGGATGACGAAACCGTAATCGATCTAAACTACGCATACGCCGCATACCTTTTCTCTAGGGGGGAATCCAACCCCAATCTTAAAGCAGAGGCAATAGTACCCAGCTGTCTATTAGCTTTTATCAAGGAAGGTGATGCTGGACTAGCAGAAGCGGAAAAGGCGGTAAACTATGTGAAAACCGGTGTAACCCGTGGGCCACGAGGTGAGAAACTGGTGTATAAATCTGGTGAATATACGCTTAGAGCTCCCTTACCCAGTAAAGGTAATAAGATCGCTATGGCTGGAGCTAACTTTTACGACCACAGCATAGACGCCTACAAGATGCTAAGGGGAGACACCACAACTCTGGAGGAACTCAAGGCACAGGTTGATGCAGGGGAGTACAGGACTTGGGGTTTCTGGAAGCAGAGTGGCTTCGTGAGGGACCCAGACTCGGAGACTCCTTACCCTGAAAAAACTCAGAGAATGGATTATGAGGTTGAGCTTGCGGCGGTTATCGGTAAATATGCTAAGGACACCAAGGAGGAGAACGGTATGGACTACATATATGGTTATACGATTCTCAACGACCTGAGCATCAGGGACATGGGCTTTGGATCTGGTCCGGATGGATTCTTCTTCGCGAAGAACTTCGACGGATCAGCACCCATGGGACCCTGCATTGTAACCAAAGATGAGATACCGGATCCATACAAGCTTGCCATGAAGCAATGGGTTAATGATGAACTGAGGCAGGATGGAAACATGAGTAGCATCATCAGGGGCTACGAGTGGTGGCTAGAGTGGCTGAGTAGAGATGTTCCCTTCTACCCCGGTGACATGATTTGTGGAGGCACATGCAGTGGAACCGCTATGGATCAGACTCCACGAATAGATGGAAAAACCGACCCAAAGCTATTCCTGAAACCTGGAGACACGTTAAAGGCTTGGATCGAGGGAGTAGGCATGCTTAGAACCAAGATAGTTCAAAAAGAGTAGTTTCTACTCACTATTTCTTGTTAAGATTTATTTAACTGGGTATCCATAAATAATTAGCAACTTAATTGGTCTGTTCTCTTGTAGAAAGATAACTGTTTTCTATCTCTAATCCCTTATTCTTTGAGTTGAGTTACATAGCAGTAGATATTGGCGCTACTAATATCCGAGTAGCGTCGGGAAACCACAATGGTCTCAAGGATAAGTTAACTGAGCCTACCGAGAAAAACGATGGCACTTATGGGGTTTCTAGGCAGATCATCCGGCTCATAGATTCAATCTTATTTGAGGAGCCTACCAGCATCGGCATAGGTAGCATTGGTCCCATCAATCATAAGTTGGGGATGATAACAAACACACCCAATTATCCCATGAATGATATACCCATCACCGAGCCTCTGATCGATAACTACAAAGTACCTGTTACTCTGGTTAATGACTGCGCTGCAGCTGTATTAGGTGAGCAAACCTTCGGGGCAGGGCAGGGGTTGAATAACTTAGTTTATGTTACTATCCAAAACGGTTTCATAGATTTCCACAGATTTGGGATCACTGAATTTAAAAGC
>CAZAQI010000186.1:538-2208 GCA_964487465.1 uncultured Candidatus Bathyarchaeia archaeon | reverse complement strand
TGAGGCGTATCCTACTACGGCTCTATTATCTCCGATAATATCTCCACTGGTATAATATGTTAGTATCTCTGCATTAGTTGCTTTTTTTAGCTTTGAATAAACAAGTGTAGCTGATACGGGCCCGTATCCACATGTGGTTATATGATATCGTTTTACAGATCTATGAAGCTGCTCTTCATCCATATCGAGTATCGCATCTAATACGTGTCTGTCCTGTTTTTTTGCGACCTCTTTTGTTTCTTGATGAGTTAGATCTGTTGATGCTACAACTATAACATCTCTTTTTTCTGATGCCTCGTATATGGATCTACCTAGCTCTTTACTGGTTTTTAGATCTTGTCTTCCCATACATATGGGTACAAACTTGAAATCTGGATATATGAATTGCAGGAACGGTAACTGTACCTCTACACTGTGCTCTCTAACGAATGCAGAATCATCTTTCCTAGCGGTGTCAGAGTACTCAATTATTTTCTCCGCTAACTCTGAATCGATCTTTACTTCACCTAAAGGTGTGCTCCATGCACCTTCAGTCATTACAGAGACAGCGGTACCAAAACCGGTATGATTTGGACCTATAATAACTACGGTTTCAGGAGCAGGCTGTTCACCTAGTGAGAGATAACAATGCGCTGCGGCGGGCCCTGAATAGACATAACCTGCGTGAGGGCAAACAACTGATAATATGTTTGAGTCTTTTTTTTCGCTGGGTAATCGTCCGGGGCCTAGTTTATGTTTGAAAGAATTGGTAATTTGTTCTCTGAGTTTTTCCGGTGAGGAGGCGTAGAAGGCGCCTGCAACTGCTGGTCGCCTGATGGCCATCTTTTTCTCACCTATAAGGTTGTCTCAAAGTCCTCTATAGTTCTTCCGAAGTCTCCGCTCGTGGGTAGTTGGCCTTTTTCTCTTAATATCTCTCTTGCCAGTAACCAGAAGACAATAGCTAAGCTTCGTCGTCCCTTGTTATTTACGGGGATGACGAGGTCAATATTTTTCAGGCTGTTATCTGTACTGCATAAAGCTACCACGGGTACGCCTGCTTGACTTGCTTCCTCTACTATCTGTTGATCTGCTAGACTATCGGTTACTATAACTGCTTGTGGCTCAAAAAAGTCATCGTATTCAGGGTTAGTGAATGAGCCACTCGTGAATCTTCCTGTGTAGGATCTGCATCCAAGTACGTTGCAAAACTGGTCTACAGGATTTACCCCATATCTCTTACTGCTTGCTACACAGATCTTGCTTAGATCCATTCGTGATAGGAACTTTGCTACGGTTTTAATCCGTTCATTCATCTGTTCCATGTCTAAGACGAAGAGCCCATCGGGTCGTACTTTGTATATGAATGGCTCCATGTCTTTTGTCTTGATTCTTGTTCCTATGTGGACGCCTGCGCTTAGTAGGATTTCCTGTGGTAGGAGTAGATCGTCGTTTACTTCAACTTCCATTGCTGCTAGTTACCTCCTCTGAGATCGGGGACTTCTCTGTCTTCGTGGAATTTTAATACATCATCTATTATCTCTCTATGGGATAGAAGCATTCTACGGCAACAATATCTAGTGATTCCAAGATCATCTAGTACTTCAGATGGTTTTTCGCCAATCTCTACACGCCTTTTGAATTCTTCCCATTTATCTCCAATTACCTTTCCGCATGAGAAGCACCGAACAGGG
>CAZAQI010000186.1:0-528 GCA_964487465.1 uncultured Candidatus Bathyarchaeia archaeon | reverse complement strand
GATTATCATTTTCTTTTTCGCCTAATTTATTTGCACTTGTAGCATTCGCTACCTATGCTTTCTACCACCTCAACAATCGATGCTTGAATAAAAAGACTTCTCCTTTTGCGTGTTCTATTATGTTTCCTTTTAATGGTTTCTTGTATAATAATCTAGGTTCGAACCATAGATGGGGTCTACGCCATTCTGTTCAAAGGCATATGTGATAGCTTCGATTATTGTTGTCTTATTGAGGCAATAAGAATCTAGTAGAGATAGAAAGGTTTTATCGGTGTGCTCAAGAGAGACGTTATCATCCCAGCTTACATATATTGAGGCTCCTTCTCCACAGAAGGCTTCCGCAAGATCAATGGAACATAAGCCCGCACAGCCCATCATTAATACTACCCCATTTTTGAAACTGTCTTGATTGTAATATTGAAGAAATTCGGGGCTAACTGCAAAGAAGTAATCCGAGTCATAGCTGGGTCTGGCTTTATGTATTAGATCTGATAGTTGGAGAATTGGGTATCTATTAGTTTGATATTT
>CAZAQI010000185.1:0-2216 GCA_964487465.1 uncultured Candidatus Bathyarchaeia archaeon | reverse complement strand
CTATTATCAAGGTTAATTTTTCATGCAATAATGTTGTTAACTCGCTTAATGTTCCTCCGACCCTAGGTGAACATACGTTAATTGTTTTAGTCACTTCTTTTACTACACAACGATGAGGAGTTACCTTCAGAGTTACGTTGTACTCTCCAGGATCATCATATACCCAAGAAGGGTTCTGCTCGGTGCTGTCCACAATGTTATCATCGTCAAAATCCCATTCATAGGAATAGGGTGCCATACCACCATGTGTACCATCTAAAAACTGGATAGGTATGCCAACAAATAGAGTACTATAACCGAACTCGGGTACTAGCGGATCACTATCACCTAATACACCTTTAACCATAATCTCGCTTACAATTATGTCCCCATAATCATGACCACTTGGACTTGAGGGCGACCATAAACCCGTGAATACCTGCATATGTCTCATATCTCCCTTAAAACTGAGACCCGCGGGATAGTACTGATAAGACCCGTTACCAAGTCGAACAAATCCCTGAGGAACAGGAGTGTCTATCTCATCACCCTCTATCTCTCCATATGGATCGCCATTAATAGTAGCAAACATAACACCCAAGTCATCTTCAATAGCATGATAAGTGATTGTTATATTATAGACTCCACCGGTGTTGTATGTCTTCCGTCCATCCCTCTGAGTCCAGGGAACATTACTAGGGTTCGGGCCAGGCGTACTCTCATTGTTATCCTGCCATGGATCGACGCCATCACGGTCAAACCATACACCATAATTCGAGAAACTCCCTATAGGAGGATCCAAAACTGTTTCTGGATCACTTAATAATACATCATAGTCTCTTTCACCACGTCCCCCTGAACATTGTAGATTATGTTTATCATCCAAGTCCTGAATCCCATCGGGATCAGGATCCCCTTTTTCAGTATACCCATCATTGTCAAGCCAAGTATCTGAGTCTGAGTTCATCCATCCCCCACACCCTCCTTGGTAAGTATTCCATGGACCAGGATTAAAATCAGGGGCACCTTCACCACGTAAGCCCACCTGCGTGTATGATGTTTGCCAACTCTCAAAAGTAGAGTAATTTCCTGGTTGGGTAAGGTTTCTCATATCTATCACATATGAAAGAACAAGGTCCCCTTGAGTCAAGTCCCAGACATCATCCCAATGTGTTAAAGTCCAAGGTGAACTAAGAGTCACTTGACCATAAAATCTTGTCTCCGCATCAGCATAAGCAAATTGCGTGAAAGATAACCCCAATAATATCATAGCAAATGTAAGTATTGCTATCTTTTTACTCAATATTATCCCCTTCCTATAAACGTTAAAACGAATTTCTCACCAATTTTTAGACTACTTAATCCAGAAAAAATCTTATTTACTTTCAATTATCTCATAAATAATTAATTCGTATCTTTCTAAATACTATTTGTCACCCGGTAACACCTAATCCGAGTTAAATATTATTAAGGCCAGATAAAACACCAACATAGAAGTGTTAAATTAGCTGGATTATTTTTAGTACTTATTTTAACTGTTTCCAAACAAACAACAAATAGCGATAAAAAATGAATATTATCGCCTCAAATATATCCGTAATGGATGACTGAACTAGCCACAGACGATCCCTATTGTCCACTTTGTAAATCAAATAGCATATTCTACGACTTTATCACTGGTGAAACTGTATGTAACGACTGTGGATATGTTTACCGAAAAGAACTATTAGATAGAAGTCCCGAATGGAGAGCTTTCAACCAGGTAGAGGCTGATAAATTAAGCCGCGTTGGGCTTCCATTAACTCTCAGAGTGCATGATAAGGGATTAAGCACTGTGATCGGTACTAGAAACATTGACCACAAAGGGAATAAACTACCTCCAAAGAGAAGAAACACATTTTATAGACTCAGAAAATGGGATAATAGAAGCAAAAAAAATGATTCGTTAGATCGTAACCTAATACTTGCTTTAAGACAAATATCTCAAATGTGTAACAAATTAGGCCTACCAAATAGCGTAATGGAAACTAGTGCTTCTATTTATAGAGAAGCTTTGAGAAAAGACTGTATAAAAGGTAGAACCATCAAAGGTACCGCAGCAGTGAGTGTATACACTGCTTGTAGATTATGTAGAGTCTCTAGAAACCTTTCAGACATCTCTCAGGCATCAAATATAGATAAAAGAGGATTTTTATTATCTTTTGTTTCTGGGTTTCTATCTTTTTTTTCACCAAGTT
>CAZAQI010000184.1:0-2296 GCA_964487465.1 uncultured Candidatus Bathyarchaeia archaeon | reverse complement strand
CCAGAACACATTGCAACAGTTGTTACAACAAAAACAACGTATTGAGGGTGAGTTGATGGAATCCGAGAAGGCTTTAGAAACCTTAAAGGATGTCTCATCTGATCAAAAGGTGTACAAGTCAGTTGGCGCTGTTCTTGTTGAGAAGACTAGAGATGATGTTATGGAAGATCTTGAAGAAAGGAAAGATTTTCTCAACATGAGAATGAAGGTTATTAAAAAACAAGAGGATAAGACAAGAGAAAAAATGACCGATATTCAGGAAGCTCTACAGAAAGAACTAGGTCTCCCCAATCAATAATCAAGTAAATTTTCTTTAACTCAATAATGTGGTTGTTACGTTGCAAAAACCAAGTCTGATTGAAAATATTGGGAAATCAGTAATAGTTCTTGGGCATCATAACGCTGACCCTGATGCCATTGGAGCAGCCGCGGGAATAAAAGAGTTGATATCTCATCTCAAACCACAAACCATGGTACAAATCGTTATGCCAAAGGATATCAGCAATATTTCACAAACACTAATAAACGAACTGGGTTTGGAGGTTTTTGAGGAGGCTACACTAGAACCTGATTCACTTGTTATTGTTGATTCGGGTGGATTAAACCAGCTTGGATCTTGGGAATCTGATATTCTAAAACAGGATTTTGTTATTACGCTCATCGATCACCATGTATTAGATGTTAATCTTGTTAAACTAGTGGACTTGTTAATTCATAATGAAAATGTCAGCTCTACATGTGAACTGGTTTATAATCTATTTGTAAACTATGGTGTAAATCCCTCAGTAGAGACATCTAAAGCCCTTCTAGCTGGATTAATGTTTGATACAAAGTTTTTCTCAATTGGAGATAGAAGAGCATTTGAAACAGCATCTAACCTATTGGGTAATATAGGGGATGTGTCGGAGGTTAGATCCTTGTTGAACGTAGAGCAGGATATCTCCGAGAAGATTGCACGTATTAAAACCGCTCAGAGATCAACAATTCATCTATTAAATGAGTGGCTTATTGTTATTAGCAAAATAGGTTCATTTCAAGCTTCTGGAGCCAGAGCACTGGTTTCACTTGGCGCTGATCTTGCTATTGTTTCAGGATCCAATTTAGAAGGGCTTCGTGGTAGTCTGCGTTCTACTCATCATTTCTACAATGAAACAGGCATTCATCTCGGAGAAATTCTTCAAGAACTCAGTACTGGGTTAGATGGAACGGGGAGTGGTCATCCCACAGCCGCAGGATACAATGGACCGATATCCTTTGATGAGTTCAATGAGGCTATCTTAGGAAAACTTAAAGAAAAAATAGATTAAACCTCAAATCATAGATATTATAGAGTAAACTACTTACACCGGAGGTTTGGATAACCTTATATTTTCTATAATGCTGATTGTTTTTGAGTGAATTGGCTCGATCAATATGGAGTGCATCAGAGTATCTGGATAGCCTCGCTACAGAATCCACCCGAGCGAACTATAAGACTGGTTTAAAACAATACTTCAGCCATGTAGCAGGTGAGAAACTTCCACGCAGGGGCTATGAGGAACGGTTAGATGACCTATCGAGAGAATATTTTGAGTCTGACCATGATTATGAAAAAGATTATGTGAATTTCCAGAACACGATAAAAAAGAAGTATGCGCCTAAAACCGTTGAGCTTCGTATGCTTGCTATTCGCGGTTTGTTTGAGTTTAATCAGATCTCTATACCTGAAGCTATACTAACCAGGTTAAACGGTAGGAAAGCAGTTCAACCAGTCACAGAGGAGAAGGTACCTAGACGAGAAGAGGTTAAGCTAATCCTGCAGCATCTATCGCTTCACATGAAGGCTTACGCCTTATTCATATTAAGCGGGGGACTGAGACCCGGGGAGCCACTGGATTTAGAGCTTGACGACATTGATGAAGATGATGGATTAACAAGGATTAATCTGAAAGCTAAGAACACCAAAACAGGGCATAAAAGATGGACATATATCACACCTGAAGCAACCACGGTCTACAAGCTCTGGCTTGAGAGTCGAGAACATTTCATAGAATCAACAGCAAAAGCAATACGAGCAAATGAGACCCGAGAAAAATACCGGAAAAACAGCAGAAACAAGGTGTTCCCCTTCACATATAATACAGCTAACAAGGTATGGAATACTGCTGTAAAACAAGCCGGGTTAATGGAACGAGACGAGGACACCAACCGAGTAACCCTGAGACTACATAACCTACGTAAATACTTCAGTACAAGGGGAAAATGGTCTGACCGGGATATACCTGACTTCCTTCAAGGACACATAGGCGGAGTAAGA
>CAZAQI010000183.1:0-2308 GCA_964487465.1 uncultured Candidatus Bathyarchaeia archaeon | reverse complement strand
GGTTGCTGTAAAACGTAAAGTGCCCAAGTGTTCTCACTTTGAAGATGACGTTTTCACCGCGCCAAAGCCCGGTAAATCGTTAAAGCCCATCTTCAAGGTTCTGCGGGAATCCATTTCTTCGCTTCTTGGTTTGGTTTCCGCTCCCACTTGGGCATTACTGTATACGTCGTTGTCGCTATATCAAGGATGGGGTTTCACGTTGGATACAATCTACCATGGTTATACCTTAAACCAACCTGAATATTGACACACATAGGTAAATAATGTCACATCCGGATAAGACAATAATTTATTGAGGGATACTAAGCAAATAGGATGTAAGATAAACTCTAATTTGTATCGGTTATATCCTTTGATTATTAGTTTAACCTGATATGTTTTGACTAGGTCTCCTAGGTGTACAGACCAAAGACGAAGTTATCAACGCAATACCTGTTGATTCTCGGCACATCTGGTGGAAGATCCATACTGAAAACGTTAAAACCAGAGAAAGATTGCTCAATAGCTCATTATATGTTACGGTTATTGATAAAGCAAGAACAGTTTATAGTCCAAGGAATCCTTCACAAAACTATCTTCTAGGGATTGTTCTTTGCTTTATTAGCTTCAATAAATCTAATGTATAAATACGGTGAAAAATAGGACTCAATAAACTGTACCAAGTTTCTCTCCCAGAGTACTGGCTCTATAACATGCATTCTAGTGTGATGTTTTCCAGGATGTCCTTGTATCTGTTACGGATAGTTACCGATGTCACGTTACCCCGTGATGCTATCTCTTCCTGGGTTTTTTTCTCTCCCGATATCAGGCACCCCATGTACAGTACTGCGGCGGCGATACCTGAAGGACTCTTACCTGAGTCTAGTCTAAGCTCTGAAACCACATCAAGCAATATTAACGAGGTTTTCTCCACGTTCCCGGATAACCC
This sequence comes from uncultured Candidatus Bathyarchaeia archaeon, assembly GCA_964487465.1. Classification (GTDB taxonomy): domain Archaea; phylum Thermoproteota; class Bathyarchaeia; order TCS64; family TCS64; genus RBG-16-57-9. The sequence continues at coordinate 1,380 of CAZAQI010000183.1, read as the reverse complement.
CAGTTGGTTAACCAGTTTGGATATAAGTTTACCCTTACTAATCTTAGGTACCTCCTGGTCAAGAAGCTTGTATATATACCTGTAGTTTCGGGCCAGATTTTTCCTTGAGATATTCACTGCTACTGAGATGTCACCTAGGTTTTTCGGGACTCCACAGATCCGGCAAGCCATGTAAATAGATGCGGCGGCAATACCTTCAATTGTTCTACCTTTAACCCCGTTCTCTGCTAGGACCTTTCTGTACAGAAGGCTGCTGGTTTCCGCTACGTTTTTGGGAAGACCGAGCTCGTCTTCCAGCCTGGAAACGTGTTTGAGGGCTTGGGATAAATTACGGTGATGAGAAGTTTTCTTTGTACGTCTGTTCCACTTTCGAAGTCGATAGAAACGTGTTCTCTGCTCCGGGTCTAGTTCTTTTCCTTTGTGATCTCTATACCCTTGCCCTATGTCTGTGCTCAAGCCCTTATCATACATAGTGTAGGTCAGAGGCGCGCCTGCTCTAGATCTGTCTTCTCGTTCTTGAGGGTTGAATGCTCTCCATTCTTGGCCTCTGTCAAGGACCTTATCTGTATAAACATAGCCGCATTCTCTGCATATCGTTTCTCCAGTGGATGCGTCTATTATGGTGTCGCTGGAGCCGCATATTGGGCATTTATGTTTGGCTGAGAGAATATTGCGATTTTTCATATTGATTCACGGACACATAGGGTGTTCTGCAATCGATACTAGGGGTAGACCTTTAGCCACTCGGCCATACTATACAATTTCTTTGAGCCGTATTTATGGGTTCTTGTCTATAACTTTAAGTTACTAATATCCAGGAACCGTTCTCGGTATATCCTCCATCAAAGGTTACAGCATCTGTGGATGTTTTTCCTGTTTCTGCTCTACTATTAGTTGGGCATTTCTCAACATTCTATTCTGAATATTCATTATTTATCTATTTGTGGTGTTGTCAGGCTGCCTGTTTGGGCTGCTGTCCGTCCGTCAGTATCCACGGCCTGTTTTCAGCATTTTTCAACCATTTTCTTTAACGGCTTTACGTTGGTGCTTACGATAAATTGACGGCATGTACTCCTCCCCCAGGGGCGAAGAAGGAACCCGGGGATACCTGAAAAGTATTCAAAGAAAGACTAAGAGAACTCTAGAGCTGCTGTTAATCATAAAACATCCACGCTTATACTGACACTAGTTACGTGAAACCTTTACTCAAGAATAGCATAGATGCTTTACCCTGTCTCCGTGGTTTCGGACCATATAACATGATACAGCGTTACGAAAGACCCTTGCCAAGATACAGAGAACCGGGTTAAACTAGAACCCATAGAAACACTGTAAAAACACCTAGCACAATTAACAATGAATATAATCCGTCCCCACCTT
>CAZAQI010000182.1:0-2351 GCA_964487465.1 uncultured Candidatus Bathyarchaeia archaeon | reverse complement strand
ATACGAGAGGTGTATCCTTAGAAGGAAGACCAAGTACCTTAAAAACATCACTTTTTTAAAAACATTCCTCAAAATAGCAAAGATATTAGTATACAGAAAATGATTACACTGCATCAATAAAGGTGTTGCAGGGAGTTGATTGAGCATAGTACAAATTCAACCCATAGAATCGACTTACCTAGAATAGTGTTAGTAGGTAATAACGTAATTAATCATCTTAGCTCAATCTGTAAAGAATTCAACTATGACAGCGCTCTATTGGTTACAGGTAATACCACATACAATATAGCGGGCCAAAGAATAGAGAAACACCTAGAAGAGGAGAATATCGCTACAAGGATAGTAAAAGTATCCTCCGCTACCAGGGACACAGTTGACTCTGTTAAGAAAAGGATCATGGAATCGGGAGCCAAGGTGATTCTAGGTGTTGGTGGTGGAAGAAATATCGATATCGCTAAAGTATCCTCACATGAGACAAATAGATTTTTCATAAGCGTACCCACCATAGCCAGCCACGATGGGATCGCAAGTAACCTTGCTTCATTAAAAGGTTCAGAGAGACCCTATAGCGTGGCTACAGCCTCACCAATAGCCGTGGTAATGGATAGTAAGATCATCCAAGAATCACCATACAGGTTTACGGCCGCGGGATCAGGGGATATAATATGCAAGATCGTAGAGGTGCGGGACTGGAGACTCGCTCACAGAGAGAATAATGATTACTACGGAGGGTACGCGAGCAGCCTGAGCCTTATGAGCAGCCAACACGTCATGGAGAGAGCACATATTATTAGAGAGAAAACAGAGGAAGGAATAAGGACTCTACTGGAGGCGCTTGTTAGCTGCGGTGTTGCCATGAGTATAGCTGGTAGTAGCAGACCCGCCAGCGGTTCATCTCATCTCTTCAGTCATGCCCTAGATCAGATTGCTGAGAATCCTGCTCTTCACGGTGAACAATGTGGAGTAGGAGGTATTATGATGGCTAAACTTCATGGAATAAAATGGGAGGCTATCAGGGATAGTTTGAAGACTATAGGTACCCCAACTAACGCTAAGGAACTTGGAGTACAAGACAAAACAATCATTAAAGCTTTGAGACTCGCAAAATCCATTAGACCAAATAGATATACTATTTTAAATAAAATAGATATGAATGAGAAACTAGCGATAAAACTAGCAAAATCCACGGGCGTCATATAATTGGATAAAAACGCCATAAAAACAATAATATAACCTTAATTTTCCATTATAAGGGACCTATTTTATTTTGGTGAAATAATCTTTTTATTAACCACCGTGTCCATGAAAGTGATATTCATAAAGGTGACCATCAATTGACTAGCGTCCAGTTAAAAGTACAAGAAGCAAAACAGCAGAGAGACGTAGGTAGAAGTATAGCGAGAATGGACTCTGAGACCATGAAAAACCTGGGCGTCACAGTGGGAGACGTCGTACAGATAGAGGGAAAAAAACCCACAGCTGCCAAAGCATGGCCAGCATACCCAGAGGACCAAGGTCAGGGTATTATCAGGATAGATGGTTTCATCAGGAAAAACTGTAGCGCAGCCATAAACGAGTTTGTCACAGTAAATAAAGCCGATGCAGAATATGCTACATCAGTGAAACTGGCGCCAGTCGATATACGTATCAGCGTTGACAATGACTTTATCAGATTCGTGAAAGATAGATTAGTGGATAGACCCGCTACTCGGGGAGACACTTTGCTAATAATGATGCTGGGGCATAGCGTACCATTCATGGTCGTAAACACGAGACCAAATGGAATCGTAAAGATCGCTCCAACAACAGAGATTAGCATCATGAGCGAACCCGTGCCCGAGTTGGAGATGCCCAGCAGGACCACCTACGAGGACATAGGAGGACTTGAAGAGGAGATCAGGCGCATAAGGGAGATGGTTGAACTACCGCTACGACACCCAGAAATATTCCAACGACTAGGGATAGACCCACCTAAAGGAGTACTACTCCATGGACCTCCCGGATGTGGAAAAACACTACTGGCTCAGACGTTGGCCCGAAAACTTAACGTTCCCTTTGCCATCACCGATGCGACGACGCTTACGGAGGCGGGGTACGTGGGTGAAGACGTTGAAAACATTATCTTGCGACTGGTGCAGGCGGCTGATTATGATGTGGAACGTGCCGGAGTAGGTATCATCTACATTGATGAGATAGACAAGATAGCACGTCGCACGGAAAATGTGTCTATCACCCGTGATGTGTCCGGTGAAGGAGTACAACAGGCATTACTGAAGATATTGGAAGGTACGATAGCCAATGTACCCCCGAAGGGCGGACGCAAACATCCACAGCAGGAGTATCTGCAAGTC
>CAZAQI010000181.1:0-2397 GCA_964487465.1 uncultured Candidatus Bathyarchaeia archaeon | reverse complement strand
TACAAAGGAGACCCTCAAGAAACTTGACTTGGCGGATGTTGAGCCATTTATGGTTAAGTATCGCCAATAACTTTTTCATACCCTTCGATATGTTTTATTATACAATTCATAGTTTTTTTACGAATTCCACATATTTTTTATACCAAGCTACCGCACTATTTTTTATAATAACTTCTGGTGAATCAATTGAGTAAACCGATTTGGATAGCGAGAGACTTTGCGGCTTGCAGTGGATGTAGACTCTGTGAGCTTGCGTGTAGTATGTATCATGAGGGCTGGATGTGGCCTGAGGCTAGCAGGGTGAGGGTTTTCATGCCCTTCCCGGGTTTGGAGGTGCCTCATCTTTGTGCTCAGTGTCAGGATCATCCTTGTATTGAGTCGTGTCCAGTGGATGCGTTATCAAGTGACCCTGATACTGGTGCGGTAATCACAGACAGAGAAGCCTGTATTAGCTGCGGGGCATGTATTAAGGCCTGCCCCGGTACAGTACCATATCTTCACCCCAAGGACAACAAGGCGACAATATGCGACCTCTGTGATGGTGAACCTAGGTGTGTTGAGGTATGCACAGAGGCAGGATACGATGCTTTAACCATTGTACATGAGGGGCCGAATATACATAGGAAGCTGTATAGTAGGGATCCTGTGGAGACTGCGAAGGATTTGGCTGTGAAGTTTTTCGGTGAGAAAGGAGAGGAGGTAATAGAATGACACCAGGCGGATACACGGGAAAATGGCTAGAGATTGATCTAAGTAAAGACAAGATAAATGAGGTGGAATATAGTGATAAGATGCTCCGCCAGTACTTTGGTGGTAGAGGATTAGCAGCAAAGGTACTCTGGGATAAGGTGGGAGATAAATGGGCTGAACTGGATCCTCTGTCGCCTGAGAGCCCATTCATGGTCTTCACAGGACCCATGACGGGTATCTACCCCGGCAGTAGGATATGTGTAAGCGGTAAGAGTCCTGTAAGCATGGGAACTGTGGGGTCAACAGCGGCCACCGAGTTAGCCAATGAGATGAGACAAGCAGGATACGATGGTGTTACCTTCATGGGTAAAGCCGAGAAACCTGTCTATCTATTAATGACTGATAACGGCGCTGAACTTAGGAATGCGAGCCATCTCTGGGGACTCGACGGAGAAGAGACCCTGATCAAGCTGAACAAGGAAGTAACCGAGGAGCTAAAGAAACGTAAACCTAATGTGGGTCTCTGGAAGGAGCCTGGCATGATCTATATTGGCCCAGCAGGCGAGAACCTAGTAAGGAACGCGGCTGTAATGGCTAAGATCTGTCACGCATGTGGTTATGGTGGCTATGGTAGCCTGATGGGAAGCAAGAACCTCAAGGCAGTAGTAGCCAAAGGCCGGGGAAGCTTACCCGAAGTAGATGCTCCTGAGGCAGCCAAACTACTCTGGAAGCGTACACATGAACACCTCATGGCAAGATCAGGTATGAGGCGACAAGGAACAGGTTACGCGGGTTACAGTGTCGGCGCCGAGACTAGTAGCGAACCAATCCGAAATTGGCAGGAGGAATGGCACGACGAGAAGAGCTTTGGTGGACCAATGTTTGAGACAAGGTTCTGGGTAAAGAAAAAGTGGGCTGATTTCAACTGTACTACTAACTGTATGAAGGTTAGCTGCATCAAAACTGGTCCATGGAAGGGAGATATCACGGATATGCCTGACTATGAGCTGCAGGCTTACTGTGGAACCAACTTTGGTATCTTCGACCCCGAGGCAAACATACATCTAAGTGCTCTCGTTGACCAGTTGGGACACAGCGGAATCAACGGACCTAACACAGCTGCATTCGCAGTAGAGCTACACCAGAGAGGTATCCTATCGGATGAGGACTTTGGCTTCACACCTAAATGGGGAGACGCTGAGACCTTTGATAAGATACTAAGGATGATGGCGTATCGTGAGGGTATAGGCGATGTTCTGGCGGAGGGAACCTATCGTGCTGCGTATAAGATTGCTGAGATGAAGGGCAGGAAACCTGAGGAGCTTCTTAAGTACGCTGTACATGTTAAGGGGATCGAGATCGGTGCTCATGGTACGCGTAGTGACGCTGACTATACTCATGATATCAGCTACGCTGCCAGTGTACAGGGTGGAGATCATACGTCTGTAGCAGTTGATGGCTACAATGACATGAGCGCCGCAGTCTTCACCGATAGTGCAGTGTTTTGTAACTTTACATACTATGGTGTACCTCAGAGTCTAGTGTTTGACTTCGCCAAGGCTATTACAGGATTCGATATTACCCTAGATAACTGGAGAAATATAACCGGGCCAAGGATCGTTACCCTACAGAGAGCGCTGCTAATGCTTGGAGGCCCGGATGTGAACTGGGAGCCAGTAGAGGATGATGATAACCCTCCAAGGTTCT
>CAZAQI010000180.1:0-2398 GCA_964487465.1 uncultured Candidatus Bathyarchaeia archaeon | reverse complement strand
ACTGGAGGATCTCTGAAGATCTAGACTTTACAGCCATTAAGCATACAGATATGAAAACGATAATAAACACCTTGAGAGATGAGGCCCCACCATTATAAACGAAGAAAATAAAGATATTCAAGTAACATTTAGAGATCATTATCTACTTGACGATTTTCTAAGAGCCTCAATTGGTGTAACCGGACCAATAACTCGTCATAGAATTAAAATCGAGGTCACAAGAGAAAAAACAATCGGTCCCTACTCAAGTATTACGATGCCACAGAACTATGATTACCCCGTATTCAACATCACAACATATACAATAGAGAACATAATAGCCGAAAAAATTAGATCCCTAATAGAAAGAACAAAAATACGTGACTACTACGATACATGGCGATTACTACAAATAGATTCAATTAACCGTCCACTCATAAAACAGCTATTTTACGACAAGTGCAAAGGAAAAGACCTCAACATTTCCAGCATTGAACAAATGTTCCCCTCAGACCTACAGGAATCTCTTCAAACATACTACGATACAGAATTAACTAGACTTACCCTTGCAACACCTCCACCACTCCATATGCTTCTAAAACAGCTTCAAAATGACTTGAACTTCATATCTAAGTGAATACACGATTGATGCCTAAGAAAAATATTCTCGTTATACGTGGTAACTATCTATAAGAAAACACAGTACAGTAAACAAAAAACCATACAGACCCCCCTCAGACTAGAAGACCATAGATAAACCACATCTAAGAAATTCTTAAATCCAGCCAGAATGAATCAAAACATGAGAAACATGACAGAAGCCTACGTAGTCAAGGTATCCAGCGTCGGCCAAGTAACACTCCCCAAAGAGATCCGAGAAAAACTAGGCATAACCCCAGACGACTACATAATCATCCAACAGATAGGCGAGACCTACTACATTAAAAAACTCGACCAAGACAAAGACACCCTAGAAAAAATACGGGAACGCGTAAAAAAAAGCGGAATCACCAGAAAAAAACTCAACAAGATAATCGAAGAGGAAGCAGAAAATGCCTGGAAAAAACATCAAAGCCTTCCTTGACGCAAACACAATAATAAGCGGCCTACTATTCAAAGGAAACGAGGCAACCCTACTAGAACTCGGCCGAATCAAAGCCATAAACCTACAAACCAACGAATACGTGATCCAGGAAACAACACGGGTACTAAAACGACCAGAGTTCCAGATAACACAGAAAGAAACCAGTGAACTCCTCAGATACCTAAACACGTGCCTAACAGTAACCATGAACCCACCAAAAAAGGAAATAAACCAGAACATGGAACTATTAAACGATAAAAAAGACATACCAATAGCACTCAGCGCACAACAACCAGAGATCACACACCATGTAACAGGAGACAAGGAGCTACTCGAAAAACACCCAAAAGCCACCACAACACAACAACTATTCAAACAAATACTCTAAGCATCGAACAAGTCAAACACAGGAATACCAGGATTCCCCATAGCAGCAACACTAATCGAATTAGCAGCAATCATCCATAAGAGACAGGGATAAACAAACCAGCACCCCACCTACTTGGATATATAAACCACATATTTCCGATAAGCAATTATATTTAATTCTTCTCATATTCTTCGGGTTCTAAAACCTCTATAATCTGCTTCATAAACAGCTTAATGTCATTAAGATTGTCTTTGATTATTCCTAGAACCCGTGTATCATCAATCTCGCCATACCTATGAACAAGTAAATTCCTGAAACTAGCCATGTCTCCCAGTCTAGATGCTAGATCTTTATCCAATACTTCTTCTTCCCCTAGAGTCTTGAACATCATTCTATATTGCTCAACCTTAGGATATCCCTTAGCCGAAATAATGTGATTAGCGATATCGATACAAGCTTCAACTATCTCTAATAAACTGAATTTGGCGGCTTGCACATCCTTATATGATGATACGAAATGATCTGAACTATAATTTTGGTACTGATCTAGAAATCTTAGATTTCTCTCTATAGTATCAAATCTACCATAGACGACCTCCCTGTCAACCTTCACCGGCCAGCCTCCTAACTCTCATAGAATCATAGTAATCCAAATAGGGTTTAACATCTAGATAATCTAGAGTAATCTTGGATTCGTAGTTTACTCTCTTCTCATCGTCCCTAGATAACACGACAATACCTTCCTTAATCACCCGGAACTGGAACCTGAGGCTCTGATGATTAAGCACACGTACATCGACCATTATGTTTTCAGTTATTCGGTTTTCAATTATTCCTGAAATATGCGCAGGATACAACGCGGGTTCGGCGAAATCACGGTCAAGGTATAACGCTACATCCACATCCCGGCCAACACCCTTAACCCCCTTAACCATTGAACCATACAGATAAACAAAGAGAATCTC
>CAZAQI010000179.1:0-2528 GCA_964487465.1 uncultured Candidatus Bathyarchaeia archaeon | reverse complement strand
TGAGTAAAATCCATTGTTTTAACTAGAAAACACTCTCTATCTATTCAACACATGGTTCTAAAAACGTTAATTTTGCCTCTTCTGTAGATATCTCACTCATGACGCCAATAGGTACTGTTGCTATAGGATTCGTATGACCAAAGTCCATCTTAGCTACGATTGGATACTCATATTCCTCGATAATATCCTCAACAAGGGATCCTATCCATAGATCGTTCTTGATACCAGTAACCTCTGGTATTCTTCCAAGTAATAAGCCGTTGATCTCGTCGAGTGCACCCATCTGTTCTAGTTGTCTGAATTGTCTTCTAACTTCCTTTGGGTTACCTTCTTCATCTTCCTCAAGGAAAAGAAGTTTACCTTCTAGGTCTGGCCAGTATCCTGTGCCCGCGAGGGTGAGTAGTGTGCCTAGATGCCCTCCGATTATTGGTCCCTGTGCTGCGCCTTCTTTGATGATGTGCCAACCCGGGTTAGGTTTCTCTGTTACTGCTTCATCTGGATGCAGGTAGAAGTAAGGGGCGTCGATGTAGCTTGGTGAAGCCTTGAGCTCATAGGTGTCTGTTGGGTTCATGAGCACGTCTTTGAAGATCTGTACCTCCCAAGGCATCAAGAACTCGTGGGTGAACGTGATTAAGGCTGGCCCTTGGAAGTTTATCAAGCCTGCTTTCTCGTGGAGTACCGTGTTCAATATTGTGATGTCGCTGTAGCCGATGAATACCTTAGGGTTAGCCCTGATTAGCCCCCAGTCGAGGTAGTCCAGTATATCGTTGCTGTTGAAGCCACCCCAGTAACACATAATGCCGTCTATGTCGTCGTCCTTGAAGGCATCCATCAGGGTTATAGCGCGTTCCTTTGGTGGACCGGCTGTTCCCTTGTAGTTTCCCTTGCAGCTGTGATGTATCTTAACTTTGAACCCGATTTCTTTGAGGTTATGTACACCTCTTTGTATTACTTCGTCTGATGATGTCATACTGCTGGATGGTGTAACTATCAGTAAGGTGTCTCCTTCTGCTAGTCTCTTGGGTCTAACAAGGTCCATAGCAGTGTATCCTACTATGGGTGGATAAAGTTATTCTAGGAGTTCTATTACCTTCCTAGCCGATGTAAGATACCCTGTGTGTCCTATCATTCTTGTTTTGGGTCTCGTCTTATTGGGTGCCACGGTTATCTCTCTAAGCATTAATTCAACTGTTTCTATGTCTATGAATGGGTGGCGTTGAAGCTCCTCGGTGGTCTTTATAACTTGCTCGATGGTGGGGCTGAAGGATAGAAATACGCCGCTGCCTGCAAGGGATTCCCATGCTCTGTCTATTGCCATCCACGGAGTAGCCATATCCAGAACCACTGCCTCCACATCCATTACAGGGATTCCCTCTGTGATGTTATGGATATCTAATTCCACGTACTCCATGAGACCAGATCTATCAATGTTCTTTGACGCCGTATTCTGGTGTTTCTCACTAATATCGTAACTGTATACCTTCCCTGTAGGGCGTATGATGTTTGCTAAAGACATTGTAAGGGCTCCGCTTCCTGTTCCTGCTTCCACCACTCTGTCACCAGGCCCGATTCCAAGCTGGTACAAGATGTAGCTGATATCCTTGGGGTAAAGCACTTGTGTGCGGCGGTCTGTCTTTAATACTCTGTCTCTGATCAATGGTTTGAGTACGTAGAAGCTTACACCGAGGCTGCTTGTGACGGTTATACCGTATGGTTGATCTATTAGTTCACCTAGTTCAATGAATCCTTTATGGGTATGGAACTGTTTTTCGGGCTCAACCCGGACTTTATAGGTTCTCCGAGGATCCAACACCAAGTAAATCTCGTCTCCAGCCTTAATATGGGTCATAGTAGGGCATCAATAGTAGCTCTGGAATAAATTTCCTCTTATAGGAAGCCACATCTTATAGCCTTGGTCCTGTTTTTTTCTGAGTATGAATAAGTTAGAAGAGTTTAACAAATTCAGGCAGAAGATGAATGAGCGGATAATTAATTGTGGTCACTTGGGGTTGAAACGTTTCTGGGCGCTGGATGGAAGGGCTTATGAACCCGGTGAATTGGATGAGAAGACTCTTGAGTTTATGGGACTCACCACTAGTATGGTTTTGAGGTGTGATGACTGTGTCACATATCATCTCATCCGCTTGATCCAGTTGGGTGCATCCAATGAGGAATTGTATGAGGCTTTGAACGTGAGCCTTGTGGTTGGTGGATCTATCACTATTCCTCATATTCGCAGCGCCTTCGAGACTATTGATCAGTGCCGGGAGATCCAGAAAACCGATCCGACTCTTGAATCTCTGCTCTAGTATTTTTATTTTTACTTAAAACATATATAACTGTCACTTATTTTTAATAGTATTATGCGATATGTTGAATGGTTCAGGGCAAACGATGTTCGAGTGATTTTTCTCGTTGCATTGTTTTTCCGGCTCATGGTTTACTGGTTGATACCTGTGGACTGGAATAGTGATAGCTATCACCACTGGTTAATTAATTTGCATAGCTTATTATCACTCATTTTTGTC
>CAZAQI010000178.1:0-2565 GCA_964487465.1 uncultured Candidatus Bathyarchaeia archaeon | reverse complement strand
ATGAGAAACTCCCTCAAAGGCAAGGTTCTCTGTTATCAGCTGTGTGTGAACCATGCTGTCCGGGATGTGGGATATCATCTGTGGAGGGCTGGGTTACCTAAGGAGAAGAGGAAACGTATACTACGCCGGCTCAGGACGGTGCTGCGGGTTCTCAGGCAGTCCGTGCGGAAGCACCTCATGGATAAGAATTACATTAGGCTCAGGTGGAGGATCGAGTGGACCCTAGGTGAGCTTAGTGAGCTGGCGCTGGAGCTCACTGGGCTGGGTTTGAAGGGTGCGGGTAAGTTCATCAGGCAGTCCGGTAATTATCTGGTGACGTATGCCCGGCTGGCTGTAAAGGGACATCATGTTCCTTATACGAATAACTTGATTGAGCGCTTGATGGGTGAGGTGGCTAAGCGTGTCAAGAATCGTTGGATGTACTGGAGCACCACGGGTCTCGAGAATATGCTGAACATATTGCTAGTCAGGTACTGTGATAAGCAATTGTATTCGTCTTTGATGGAGAAATTCTATAAGGCGGAGGAAGTATTGATCGAGGTGAAGATAACGTAGAGAAAGTTAACCAATAAGCAGACAGCACCAAAAATTTATAAATGTAAATCTACGCTTTCCCATTCGTTCATATCATGATCATTTTGTTTTTACTAGATCTTTGTGTTCTGCTTTAGCTTTTTCAAGTTTATCTGCGTTGGTTAACAAGTCGATAGCTGTGAATGCTAGCCCTTTAGAACCCATTATCATAACATCATATGCACGCGGAGTTCCTGTTGCCTTTGCGCCATCTGGGCTATGAAGGACTACGTCTCCAATATTTATATACGCACTTAAAGCCGGCATAATCTGACTGACGTTACCAAAATCAGTTGATGCACCGCTAGTTTTAGTCTCCTTTTCCTCGGGATAATCAATACCTAATAACAGCATATTCTCCCTGAATAGATCGCTTAATATTTTATTTGGAATCTTATTGGCATATGTATTGGCCACCTTAGTTACATTGCTTTTGGCTCCTGTCTGAAGTTCTGCCCCCTTTACTATGTTCTTGACTTTTGCGTAGGTTTCCTGTAGCATCTTCATGGTGGGGGCACGTACATAGAGATGTGCTGAAGCGTAATCGGGTATTGTATTGGGGGCATCTCCGCCGTGTTTAATGATCCCGTGTATTTTAACCTCGGATGATAGGTGTTGGCGTAATGCGTTAATACCTTGAAAAGTAAGTAGTATGCCTTCAAGTGCGTTGATCCCCTTCTCCGGAGCTGCTCCAGCGTGGCTACTACGTCCATGGAACTCAACTAGAAAACTTTCCCGGGCGTTAGTTGTGCTATAACTACCCCAAGTAGGTCCAGGGTGAATCATTAAGGCGGCGTCAGCTTCCTTTATCTCATCAATCATGATTACTTTTCCGCCTGCATCTTGTACCACTCCTTCTTCGGCGGGTGTACCATAAATGATGACTGTTCCATCTATCAATTCGACGATTTTGGATAATCCCATGGCTGCGCCCAGGGCAGATCCAGCGATTAGATTATGACCACAAGCGTGGCCTATTCCAGGTAATGCATCATATTCTGCTAGTACCCCAATCTTGGGGCACCCGGCTCCTTTTCGAGCAATAAAAGCTGTATCCATACCTGAGACACCATAATCCACATTGTATCCCTGATTTTCTAGTTCTTCTACTAGCAACTCAGAAGCCTTATACTCCTGATGTCCAAGCTCTGGTTCCTCGTGAATCTTCTCACTTATCTCTATAATCTTTGACCTGTATTCATCGATTCTCTTGGATGCTTTTTCCTTTAGATTCATAGTTACATGTATTCCCAAAATGTATTAATGGTTTATCTGAGAATAGCGCGGTTTATTAGATTCTGATATAGAATCGGGATTACTCGGGTTAGGGGTAGAATGTTTAAAGGACCCTATCCAGTGATGAGATGTATTCTGTTGCATAAGCCGGTTTTTAGAAGGTATTAACTATGTTGAACGGGTATGGAGTTTACCTAAGGTAGTTGAGAGAGTGTCAAAAGATTACTGGCTATATGCGAGGCGGTAAAGAGGTTGAGTTCAATGTACATAGTTCCTTAACTTCTCATAAGTGTCTGGCATATGTACTTGATCAACCCGGTGTCTGCTGCGCTGTCTCAGGTCCATCCAATATCGAAGCGATACAAGACAATTTAGGATACTTTGAGAGTAAGGATATTGAATACAAGTTAGAGTTATTGGAAATAATGTCTCAGATATAAGTTTTCAATAAAAAAGTTGGGTTTTGGACACTTACATGTCCATGTCGTCAGGCATTCCCTCTGGGCCTCCGCCGCCCCCAGGTCCACCTGATTTTGCTGCAACCACGTCGTCAATCCTTAGGATCATTGAAGCAACCTCGATTCCAGACTTTATAGCCTGCTCCTTGACCACCTTTGGTTCAACTACACCTTGTTCTAACATGTCTATGACGCCTTCGTCGAAGACATTAACTCCCATGTAGATTCCACCTTCTTTGGCGTGTGCTGCCCTTAGGGCGACCATGGTGTCTAGGATGTCAAGTCCAGCGTTCTCGGT
>CAZAQI010000177.1:0-2640 GCA_964487465.1 uncultured Candidatus Bathyarchaeia archaeon | reverse complement strand
CGTCTTGAAAAGAAAATAGGTATATCTTTGAGGCTCATGGAGGAGACATTTGGAAAGGTTTTATCCATTGAAGCAGAGGGAAAAACCCGTTTAGCACGGATGATTTCAGCCTTGATACAGGGTGACTATGTGAGTGCTTATCTTGGGATACTTTATGGGATCGATCCAAGTACGACAGCGTCAATAGGTTTACTAAAAGCTAGTATGGATACTTAGGACACTTTTTAAACAAGGCATCAAACTACCCATCGAAAATGGTTATCGAGGTAGACGACTCAGGTTGGGGGGACTTAATCGGAGGAGTGGTAATAGCTCTAAGGCGAGTTGAGACTGATGAAACATATACAGGTGAGATTCCCCTTGAGCTATTCCAGTCAGAGGAATTCAAGTATAAAGCCTACCTCAGATATGCTACCCAGATAATATTAACAGGATTAGACAAACTAGACGTACCTAATAGTGAACCCATACATATATGTACGGGGTACATATTTGAGCACGCTAAAGAGACACTAAAAGATCTAGGATACAAAGTATTAAATGTAAAAATAGATGGTAAAACACAGGACTTGGCTGAACGCACATTTATAGAGAGCCTAGTAAAACATGGAGTAGGGTCATATAGTGATGTGGCTTCTATGAGAAGCTTTAATGGCTTGCTTAACTGGGTAAAAGAAGACCTCGTGAACCGGGAAAAGTATGTGAAGACGGGGTGGAAAAACTGGGTAAAACACAGGGATGGATAATGAAGAAAAGAAACAACTCAATAGCGATAGCAATACCAGCCAGCATGGTTGCAGAGATCAAGGATCTAAGAGAGAAGACCAGCGTTTTGGGACAACTAGGTAGAGCCGCAGCCATATACAGGGTGGACCAGATAATAATTTACCGTGATGAGCCAGACGAGAGTATGACTATGAAATACATACTGGGATACCTTGAGACCCCCCAGTATCTCAGAAAAGAAAGATTTGACGTCCGCCCCGAACTCCAATATGTGGGAATATTACCTCCTCTAAGAACACCCCACCACCCAACTGATGATAGACTAAGCGAAGTGGATGTAGGTGACTTTAGGGCCGGAGTAGTAGTATGCGGTTCAGGTTTCAATTACGAGGTTGATATTGGTTTAGATCAGTTGATAACTGTTCGTGGAAAACCACCGGCGAAAGGAACCAGAGTAACCGTTGAAATAATGGATACTGAGCCAGAGTTTTCCGGAAGAAGCGTGAAAAACAAGAATGTACCATATTACTGGGGCTATGATCTTAGAGGTAGCAACAGGCGTCTTAGTGAACTTGTTTACAGCCCTGAGTGGGATATGACAATAGCTACGTCTAAGAAAGGTGATGAGTTTTCATCGGTTATGAATGACATGGAGTCTAAGTGGGTAGAAGCGGGGAAGACCTTGATCGTGTTTGGCTCCTACAAGGAAGGCGTTATTGATATGATTGCTAGTGAAGGTCGTAAAGCCCGGGAGGTATTCGATTACATAATAAATTCGATACCAGATCAGGGAGTTGAAACCGTTCGAACCGAGGAAGCAGTAATATCTACTCTCGCTATTTTAAATATCTTTAACGATTAAGGTTAGCAAACGATGTCCACTGATGAAGAAATAATCGAATCCGAGCTCAAGGGAAAAACCCTGCTAGTTTATATGCATATGCTTAAACAACCGGGTGAGCCAGTAGGTGTAAGAGAAGTCCAGCGAGAACTCGGGTTCAGCAGTCCAAGCGTATCCAGTTACCATCTTAACAAACTACAGGATCTTGGATTAGTGAAGAATGAGTACGGAGACTATAAACTTGTTACAGATGTTAAAGTAGGGGTCTTAAAACACTTCATAACCCTTGGAGGGGTTCTTCTCCCGCGATATCTCTTCTATGCGGTATTGATGACCAGTATGTTAATTACATATCTCATACAGGCTCCATATTTCCCAACAAGAGAATACATTACAACCATCGTAATGGGGCTGGTACCCTCCCTGATACTCTGGTATGAGACAATACGAATATGGAGAGATCGCCCAAAATGAGTGTTCGAATAGTAGAACAGCGTCAAAGTACATTCATACATAGTGTTCTAATCTCTAGCATTATTAATAATGGAGGAATTACATAGTTTGATGACCCAAAAGTCTCTCGTATATGTGGTGTTAGCCGTGGCGGTTGGCTATCTTCTTGTATCAGCTCTGCCACAGCAGTTAGCTATGTATACGATTCCCCAATCAACCCTTGAGAGAGGCGACGGTGACCTTGGTGTAGATTCTATCCCCCCAGAGGGGGATATAGAATCGTTAGATGATGAAAAACCAGGTATAAAGAGCTTTGAGGGTACAGGTGAACATGTTGAGCCATCTTTTTGGGAAAGGACGAGGCTCCCTAGTTTGCTTAAATGGTGGACAGTTGATATTCTTGTTGCCTTCGTTATCTACTGGGGGGCAAAACAGAAACTATCATAAAATAATATATATTTATGAGTCATAGTATTTACTATAACAGTTGTATAATCACTAATAATTAGTAATTTCAATAATAATATAACCCATATATACTGTGCTGATACACAACAACAGATTCAAGAGGGCAAATGGTTTGAAACCGTCGATTACCGCTTTCACCACGGATTCTCGGG
>CAZAQI010000176.1:0-2688 GCA_964487465.1 uncultured Candidatus Bathyarchaeia archaeon | reverse complement strand
TGGGGATGTTTTGTTAATCTTTATAAAAGAGTGTTTTCATGATTATTAATATAATATCCCATAAATTGGTATATTACGTTAAACGAGGTGAAAAAAAGTGGTTACTGAAGAACTCGTAGAGTATATCGCGGCAAAGAACATTGTGACCACCGAGGAGATTTCTAAACAGGTCGCCGAAATCTCAGGGAATGAAAGAGGGAACGACTATGTTTATAGAAAATACATGTACCCCCTATTGAAGAAGGAATATGTGGACCGTATAAGACAGAATCTCTACCATGTTACTACTCCCGGTAAGCGCAATAATACGGCGGATGGATACCTTGTAGCCTCAAAGATACGTGAAGATTACTATATTGCGTTTCACGCAGCATTAGCGTTCTACGGTTGTGCATACTCCTATAGAAACCAGGTTCATGTGGCTGTACAACCAATAGACAGGTTTGATATGTTCACGTACCAGAACACAGAATATACTCCATATTTAACCGAGGATACCTCATCGGGTGTAGTCTTTGAACAGTACCATGGGGAAGAAATCAGGGTAGCCTCCAAGGAGAGACTGTTTATCGAGTGTATTGATAAACCTGATTATGTCGGTGGATGGGAGGAGGTCTTGAAGAGTCTATGGGGGTTAAGTGGAATCGATTTTAACCGGCTAGCTGAACTGCTTCTAAATAAAAATAATCAGACTTTGTTGAGACGCGTTGGCGTAGTTCTCGAAGAGTTGAGCCGGAGATCGCTTTTTTATCAACACTTGGAACAGGATACAATGGAAAAGCTCCAGAGTCATGTTGAAGGCGGTATGAGGTATCTAGTAAACGGTGAACCCGGTAAAGCGGATGAAAACTGGCGCTTATACATACCAGCAAACTTCTGGGATTATCTGAGAGGTATTTAATGATAAACCGCTACGATTTCGAGAAGCTTTCCAGAGAGACTGGTTTTAATCCCGTTCAGATCGAGAAGGTATGCCGTATCTCTGATATCTTAGCGGAGATATCAAATGTTCCCTTCATGAGAAAGAGATTATCCTTGTATGGTGGCACTGCTCTGGCTTTCATTCACTTTGACGCTGTTGAGAGGCTTAGTGTTGACCTCGATTTTAATTATCGTATTCAAGATATTGAAGATTGGGGGGAGGAACGGGATACAGTTGATGCTAATCTAAAGGTAATTTTGGGGAAGCTTGGATATACTGGTGATGATATCCGAATTAGTCCAAGTTATCCTTTAACAAGATTTACGGTAAGGTATGCTAATCATGTAGGGCGTGCTGATGATATTCAAGTTGAGACCGGGTATATGCGTCGGTTTCCTGTTTTAAAGCGGGATGTTGATTATGATTTCTACCATATTGGTACACGTAACAAGTTTAAGGTAATGAGTCCGGTGAAGGAGGAGTTGTTTAGCAATAAGTGGTGTACTATGCTTTACCGGGGGAGTCCAAGAGACTTATTTGATGTGTATAAGATAATGGGTGAAGACTTTAATTTTGAAACGTTTCGAGTCGCTGCTATAGTTGATAGTCTTATGAGGGGTCTTCCAAGGTTGACTAATATTGATTTTGAGTCGGTTATTCATAGTATACCGTTTGATACATCTTTGCTAAATGTTCTATATGCGGAAAATGACTTTGATGAAGCCTTGGTTCAGGATGAGGTGATAAAATTCTCGGAGACTGTTTTTGAGGGTTTTTCATGTGATATGAAAATGCTGGTGGATAGGTTTTTTGATGATCTTGTTTTTGATATTGATTTGTTGGAAGATAGGGGTTTTCTGCATGAGTCTATTCAAAAGCATCCTTCTATTCTATGGCAGCTAAGACAACTTGGAGATGTGTCGTAATTTGGGTAAGAATAAGGATTATTTGTTTATTTGATGGGCCATCTTGTATGGGTGTCTTTTATTTGTTTGAAATGTGGGTCATCTGAGATTATTTGGGCGTTGTTTTGGTGTGCGGTGGCTATGTTTACGCTTGTGTCATGGGGGTTCTGGTTCTTTCATTGATTTGAGCTGCATGTGTGGCGGTTTGGGTGTCCTGGGGGGATCAGGGTGGAGTCTCTTTTGATGGTCTGGGATCTGAGGTTTGCTACGTTTTTTCCTTCTCTGTGTGTCTATTCTGTGTTGTTCGTATATTGTAACTGTTGAGGCTAGGGCTTGTTGGTTTAATCTTAGTACTTTTTTGAGTTGTCTTAGCTTGTTGGGGGTTTTTTGGGTGAATAGCTATAGGTAGAATCTGGTGTCATAGAGTGTCTTGGTCATCTGTTTTCCTCATCTGGTCTAGCAATTGTTTTAGTTGGGCGGGGTCTCCTGTTCCTGTGCCTGCTAGGTCATATATTGTGGTGAGTTTTTTTATGACGAGTTTTCCGTCTTCTTCGATGATTTCTATCTTGCTGTTTTCTGTGATCTTGTGTTTTTTGCGTAGATGGGCTGGGATTGTGATCTGCCCTTTGCTGGTTACGTTGCCGGCTGTCATACTATTTCATTGTATTACATGTTTATTGGTATTACGTAAGGGTGTTGTTTTATTCAAGGACTTGTTGTGGGGGTCTGCTGGTTGATGCCATAGGATCGGTGTAGCCAAGTTAATGGAGGGACAGCGGACCCGTGTTACAGTCAGTAACCACTAGATATAAACAGGTTGAGCGTTATGGCTGGTTATTGGGTCCCGGGTTAGGTGTTTTC
>CAZAQI010000175.1:0-2797 GCA_964487465.1 uncultured Candidatus Bathyarchaeia archaeon | reverse complement strand
GCGGGTGCCTATCTGTCTGATAGGCCTTCAGATAGAGCAAGTATACGCGTACAAGACATATTCAAGTTTCTAGCCCTTGGATGCATAATCCTCGGACTTGTACTAAGCAGCTTTGGCAGCAATTTTGTGAGGAATCTTTTGTCAACCTAGGAGATGAAATGAAATGTCAGAAATATTGAAGAATCGAGAACTACAAATCATCGTAATGGCGTTATCCTTCCTTCTGGTTTTCATACCCTACTTTGTTGAAATTCCAGCACTGGAAGCAGCCTCAACCAAACTAATCACAATAACCGCTATCGTAAACGCTGTAACACTGATACTTGCACTTAATAGCCAGATAAGACGAGGAATTAACATAGTTCAGAGAAGACAAACAGGTTGGTACTTCAAAGCGTATATGATAATCACCATGATACTAATGGTTGTCTTTGCCTTTTTCGGCAGAGAAACAGGCCCATATCACTGGGTAATGTACGCTGTTATTAACCCATTAAGCTCTGTGAACTATGGTATACTAGCCTTTTATCTAGCTTCAACTGCGGCAAGGGCCTTCAGGGCAAGAAATACGCAGGCCACTCTATTACTTGCAACCGGTTTCATCGTATTACTATATCAAGCACCTTTAACGGGGTCTTATGCACCGTGGCTTGAACCTATCGCGCTGTTCTTTGGAGATACTTTCGGCATGGCCGCTGGTAGGATGTTCTTAATCAGCGTAACTGTTGGGGCTATAGTCTTTGGTGTACGAGTGCTTATAGGTGAAGAGACGAGTGTGCTCGGAATTAGGCAGGAGGAACTATAAGATGTCCGAAAACGATTTGATGAAGACTCTGGCAACTTACGACCGAAGATGGGTTTACTTAACTCTTTTCCTAGTTGTTACTATTCCTCTACTTAGACCAATCGGGATGCCGATTAGCGTTAGCCCAGATACTGTACAATACTATGAGGCAATTAATACCGTAGGTGACGGCGATAAAGTTCTTTTTACCCTGAACACCGAGTTCAGCGGATATAACGAGATCCAGTCAGGTATTATCGCCAGCATGCGTGTATTCATAGATAATGGGGCAAAGATCTGCGTAGCAGTAGGTCATCCAGAGGCAACAGGAATTCCAGAGCTCGTATTCAACAAACTTGAAACAGAACTTGAAGAAAATGGATACGAATACGGGGAAGATTATGTAATATTAGGCTATGTAATGCCCAATGAAGCCTCCGTAGCTTCAATGGCGCAAGACTTCCAAAGCGCTATTACACAGGACTGGCTAGGTAGACCAATCGATGACACATTCCTCTCAGAGATCGAAACCTATGAGGACTGGGATCTCATCGCTGACTTCACAACTGGTTTAGCGACAACATTCCTTCTAAACCACTTCGCCCTGAGGGGAACTCCTATGACGGTGAATTGTATCGGAGTTATGGTTTCCAGTCAGAAACCTTACGTTGATAGCGGAGTATATCTAGCAATTCTTCAAAGCATGAGGGGCGGTGCAGAATTAGAGTTCCTAACAGGACACCCTGGACCAGGAATGACTGCCATGGATGCCTTCACATTTGGACACTACATGCTGCTTCTATTCATCCTAGCTGGAAACATAGGGTACTATGGTTACTCTAGGAAGCAGAGAGGAGGCAGGTGAATAAAATGGTAACAATGATTGATTACTCCATTACTATCGTAGGCGCCTTCCTAGCCATGTGTATGTTCTCAACCCTATATGGAAAGAGCAGCCCGCTCTACTCCTTGGCTGAAGAGTCATACATCGGGTTCGGAACAGGATTAACCATCGTGATAAACGCTGAATATATCTGGAGAACAGGAATCGTCAACATCATGAAGGGAGACTATATTCTCATATTGGCTCTCCTATTGAGCGTGATGATCCTCTTCAGAATCCACCCAAAATACAATTACGTGGCTAGGCTACCAATAGCTATAGCTCTTGGAGCCCAGTTCGGGTTAAGCCTAAGAACACTGATCTTCAGCGGATTCACGCAACAAATAACCGCGACAATAGTTCCACTATTAACTGGGGACATGGTAACGCTTCTTTATAGGTGGACAATTGCGTTGAGCGTCATCTTCATGATGACCTTCTTCTTCTACACTATAGAGTTGAGTGGCCCATTAGCCACTAGCGCAAAGATAGGCGAGTACTTTTTATACACTGCATTCGGGGCAATCTTCGCTCAAACCTTCATGGGAAGGCTTGGGCTTTTCGTTGGCTTCATGCAGAGTTATACAGTACCTCCTTGGAAAAAACCTATACTGATTGCGGCAATGGTTATTGTCTTCGCGGTCCTAGTAATAATGGATCGCAACGGTATGCTAGAGAAGTATACGCCAGTCGAGTAAATACCCCTATTTTTTATATTCTTCTTTTCTTATCATCCTTAATGAGTGATGAATGGAGGCAGTGGGAAGATCTTCCAGAAGAAAAGGAAGACGAACTAATAGATAAAATAGCCCAGTTGCTCGTAAAAAATCGCCTAGGATATTTAGGGAAAATCCTATTGGAGAGTGGTGGACCCTTAACAAGTCTATTTGCAGAGTTTTATATGGGTTTATATGGACCATATTTTGATTTCCTAGAAGTTGATGAATACGTAGCTCTTTTAAGAAAAAAAGGAAACATAGTTAAATTATTAGAAAGAATTGATGAGAAGACAGCGGAGCTCAATCCGTAGTAGCTTTTGTTTCTTCTTTTTTCTTTTCTCTTAGTTCTCTGTTAACCTGCTTCTTAATCCTGTACCCATATAATGCTATGCCGAGGATTATTAGATTATA
>CAZAQI010000174.1:0-2870 GCA_964487465.1 uncultured Candidatus Bathyarchaeia archaeon | reverse complement strand
CCTGGTTGTCCGGTTAAAAGGGTACTGTAAGCAAGAGTTACTGGATATACTGCGTAGCCGAGTATATGAAGCATTCAACATTACCGCTTTACCCGGAGAGGTTCTTGAGTATGTATGTGATCTCGCTACATATGGAGATTACACAGGTGACTGCAGGTATGCACTAGGGTTACTGCATACAGGTGGACTGATTGCAGATGAGTCCCGGTCAGACAGAGTGCAGGTTGATCATATTAGGAAAGCGGTTAGCGAGACATGTTGGGGGCCCAGTATGAATGAACTATGCTCACTAGGTAGGCAACAATTACTGATATTACTAGGTGTGGTTCAGGCCCTCCGCGCCGATGACACAGCTTATGTCACAATCAGGTCAGTATATGACTTCTACGTTATGATATCAAGCACATACGACGTGGAGGCCTTGTCATATACCAGGGTTAAACACTTTACCAAGGAGCTTATGCATCTTGTTGGCATAGACTATGTACCGGGTAAAGGTGTACGATTGATGGATGCATCGCTAGACGACTTTGAAAGCGTAGTGGAGAAAGCATTACAACAGGGGAATGGGAAATAATCGGGTGTATACTCATTGTATTATAGTTTAATTTATATTTTAGACTTAGTTAAGTGTATAGAAACAATAAAATAGGTGAAAAATGGATGACCCTGAAAATGGATTTAACCAAAGAAGGCTTGCTCATGTTCTTCAAAGACTATCAACTAGACGCCCTCAAAGCCATATGGGAATCAGATGAAGGAAAGAATAGCAGAGACGTATGGATGACCGTAGGAGAAAATAGGATAAGCAGAGCAAGCATCATCAACTTTCTAGAAGAGGCAACCAGAAACGGGTTACTTGAGAAAAGATTGGAAACCGGGAAAGGCGGACACCACGGCATATACTCCTCCCCCATGGGCGAAAAAGGAACCCGAGAATACCTGAAAAAAGTATTCCGAGAAAAACTAGACAAACTCTAAACACCCAACAAACTGAGAAATATGTTAAGGATTAGAAAGAATATTACCTAGGAACTGGAGGTAATTGTATATTAAAGCAAAAAAGCCCCCTATCCCTAGTGTTTCTTTTACCTGGTTCTCTGTTTCTAGGGTTAGGTAGCCTCCTACCGTTATTGTACAAGGTGGTTCATCATCTTCATAGATCCTTAATGGAGTCTCATCTACGCTCCATACAATTTCCCCATCTAGTGCTGTTACATTTACCCTGTTTACAGTATCATAAACTAGGTCATCATTAACGGTTGTCTCGATTGTTTGAAAAGTTAAGACTACATCAAAGGACTCGTCAGGGCCTAAGATCTGGCCCCCAAGTATATCCCACCATTCAATCCTACCGGCTTCCTGAAAAGAAGGGGTTATGCTTGAGTTAAGGAAATATAAGTAAGTGGGATCATAAGTGTCTGTCAGGTTTATCTCAACTAGGCCCAGATCCCCTGTGTTTGTCACCTCAATCCTGTAATCAACTATTTCTCCAAGCTTCACGTTCAAGTACGCCGGTTCCAAGGATTTCACTACGCTTATCTCCGCTTGACTTGGATCAATCGCTATAGTAGCACAGTCATATGGAAGGACTTCCACACCACGATCTGATACATCCGTTGCTGCTGTTACATATATAGTGTTGTTTGTATCACTTGGTGATGTGTAGTTGATTGCAGTGAAGGTTATATTGAATAGAAGACTTGCGTCTGGGATAAGAGTTTCATTCAAACCCAGTGGTGGTGCCTTCAATATGTCTGCCCATATGAGGCTATTTGATGTGATAGTACTCGGCGCGATAGTGGAGTTCAAGTAATTTAGAACGGTTGGATCATAATAATCAGTCAAGGATATATTCTCAAGAGTGGATGTCCCTGTATTTGTGATGTTAATCTGGAAGACTATTTGATCCCCTGTTTTCGGTGAATCCGGATAGATATGAGTCTTATTGATAGAAACCGAGGGAATTCCTGTTTCTTGGGTCACAAATATATGTACTTGGGCATCATCCATTACATTTATTTGATTGTCATTGGTCACCAAGATTACTGTGTTATTAACCTTGTAGGTTCCTGGGTTATTGTATGAAATGGTTCTATTATAGGTGAAAACCTCTGGCGCGTCTACTTGATTTACAGTACCTAAGACTCCTTGATATGTGTCAGATACGGAGACGGTTTCATCTATTTCATTGACCGTTGCTGTGGTGAAGTTAACTAGGGCAGTGCCGAGGAAGTCGTGGGTTCCGCTGGGCGTATTTTGGATTGTAATTGTAGCGGTATTGTTTTTAGTCTCATCATCCGGTAGCAATACCGTATAACTAGCATTCAAGGTTTCTCCGGATTCCATGGTATAAGGTAATCCGGGTGATCCAACTAGGGATAGGATATATCCTGGTATTTCGTCCGATATACTTGTGATATTAACAGCGATTGGGGCAGGGTTATAGATACTAATATTTCCTGTGACTTGCCAGTTGCTGTCAATCTCATCGAACATATAAGCGTTAATAGTGTAGTTTATAGACACAGTTTCATTAACAAGTAGATTCACTGAATTTGGGTCTGCTTCTTTTTCTATCTCCCAGTTATATGTGCGTGTATACTCCGGTTTAACTGTCTTTGATACTAATAATTCGTATATGTTTACTGTTACTGTGGAGTTAGCTGTTTGGCCTGTTTCCGTGATTATTGCTGTGTTGTTAAATTTCCCGGCAGAGGTGAAGTTTCGTGTATAGTTTACCTCTGTATCTTCTGTGAAGGTCCATGAATCTCCGTTTGTATCCGTAACATGGATTTCTTCATTTACATGGTTTTTGGTGGTGTTGAACCGAAAACTTGGGCTGGTATAATTATAGGTTTGATTAAACG
>CAZAQI010000173.1:0-2946 GCA_964487465.1 uncultured Candidatus Bathyarchaeia archaeon | reverse complement strand
TCCATTTTATGCCATAGTTTTGTTGTAATAGAAACATGGTGTGATCTTTTCTTTCATGTAAAGTACATGCGAACCAGCCGTTTACCTCTCCGAGTATATGCTCTATGAACCAGATTATATTTTTCCTTTTTACGGTTTTTCCCCTCATTAATAACCTTTCTCTCGGTGTGTTTATCCCTGATTTAACTCCGGCTTGATAGGCTTCTTCTAGGGATAGGTGTTCTAGGATGTTATTCATGGTTTCTGGTGAGATTATTATTAATTGTGACGTGTCAAAGTATCTGTCTGCTATTGTATATTTATCTAGTATAAGGTTCATTAACGCGTTAACGCTAGTGCCTCGTTCCTCTGCATCCTGTATGAGCACATCATCATATTCTTTTTCAATCCTAAACGTTCTAGTTTTTGGCTCAGACAATTAACCACCACCGGTAGAGATATTGAAAAGGGTTTCAGAGTAATATAAAAATAGCTCTTGCCAATCTCGCTCTTTGGGTTGAAGGTTAATTCCGGTGTGACAATTTTCTTAGTACTTATTTGTTTATATTAAGTGGTTACTAAGGGTTTAATGAGTGTTAACGATTAGTTGTTTCATTCATCGGGTTTATGTTTTAAGTTCTCTAAATTCTATAAAACTTTAGATCCTAACGAGGGTCAGCCTCTATCTGCTGTAACGTTGTGTTTACGGTCTTGTATATCGCCTAGCCTCCGATTAGGGCATGTTGTATTTTTTGGTGAATATCTTCTGTAACCAGTTTTCTGAGATATGTCTACTTCTTTGGTTCTATAGAGTTCTGCTCACCATTTTTTGATTAATATTTCTGTTACTTTGACTGCTGGGGCTCCTTCCATAGGTTTGTCTGGGTTAGGTATGGGTGTTAGGTTTGAGTTTATTTGGTTTTGCTGGTTTTTTCTCTGGTGTATACGGCGACCATGCCTGGGTTGTTTGATGTTGCTGTGCCGTATCTGCATAGCTGGTTGGGGTGTTTCTGCGTATATTTTTTTGAGAATTCATCGAACTTTTCTTTCTTTACTTCTTTGAGGTACTTCCATTTATCCATGCTATATGTTATGTGGTGTTAGGGATAAAACTGTTTTACCCCTCTCGGTGTAGTTGGGTCTTGCA
This sequence comes from uncultured Candidatus Bathyarchaeia archaeon, assembly GCA_964487465.1. Taxonomy (GTDB): domain Archaea; phylum Thermoproteota; class Bathyarchaeia; order TCS64; family TCS64; genus RBG-16-57-9. The sequence goes on along the minus strand of CAZAQI010000173.1, from coordinate 1,820 downwards.
TCGTGTGATTTATGGTAATATGTTTGGTTTCTTGTCTTCTGTTTCTAGGGTAGGTGTTGTGATTATATTATAAGTTCATTAATTAAATCCAGAAGAGTTGATGATGATTGCTGGACTTGTATATGGTGATGTTGTGTTTGTAGGCGTTGTTGGTTAGCTCCATGGTGGGCTCGGCGAGGGTCAAGTCATTGCGGCGTATCTGGGGAGAAGACTATGTGTGAGGAGAGGAAACAGTATCCGAGATAACCCAGACTGTGGCCTAGAAGATGGTTAACGCTAATCCTACTAGGAGTGGGATTACGAGGTTATCGTTGAACGGCGTGGGCAGGGCCTCGGCTAGGGTGCCTGAGAGGGCGGCGACTAGTGCCCTGGTTGGTGATAGGAAATAGTTTGCCGCGATGTATGCTACTATGAAGCCGGCTAATGATCCCTCTATGGTCTTATCTTTACTGAAGGCTAGCTTGTGTTTTCCTGTTAGTGATCCGGTTAACGCTGCTACGCTGTCTCCTAGCGCTAGGATCGCTATGGCAGCTGAGGCGGTTTCCCGTGGAAATATGAGTAGGGTTAGGATTATTCCGAGTGCATAGAATAGTGGGGCGTCAACGAATTCTGAGGCTTCTGTGTCTGTGGTGTTTAGATGGGTGAACCATGTAAAGAATGGGAGGCTGTCTCCGAGTATTCTAGTTGCCTCTGAGACCGTGTACAGGGTCATTGCTAATAGTAGTAAGGCTACTACTGGATATGTGCCTAGGTGTTCTAGTAGGATTAATGGTATGAGTATGCTTGATGCGTGAACAATTTTTCGTAGAATCGTACTTTTCCCTGGGTTTACTCTGGGTGGGGGTGTGTCGGTTATGATTGGCAGTATCCGCCAGAGTCCACCGGTGACGACGTGGTCGGAGTGTAGCCCTAGTAGGAAATCCGGGTTATATCCTATACTTGTATCACTGTTTTTGAATAAGGGGATATTGTTCCTGTCATCAGCTATTGATATAACCTTGTAGTCTTGCATGTTTTGCTCCAGTAGTAGCGTTGATAGTGCTTTTGCTTTTCCGTCTTTTTCCAGGACTGTTCCCTTGACTTTGCCGGTTAGTAGGCCGTTTTCGGTTGTGAGTGTGGGGCCGATGATGTAGTCGATGTCTAGTTTGTTTTTGAGTGATTCGAGAGCTTGTTGTGGAATGCCTGAGGTGATTAACGCGGTTTTATATCCATGTTGTTTGAGTTCTTTTAATAGTTCTTGGGCTCCGGGTTTAAGCGGAATATCCTCTATTATGTTGTTTATTATATCGGGTGGTAGGTCTTTGAGTATGCTGTAGATTTGGGTTATTGATGGTTTGATCTGGGATAATCCGAGTAGGTACTTGACTCCATGTATGGCCAGGTTTAGTATTTGTCCTGGTCTATGTTTTTGTATGATCTTGTAGAGAAAAACCCCCTTAGGTATTATTACCCCCTCAGCATCAAACACAACCAGGGTTTCCCGTGTCATAATAAAGGAAAGAGACTTTACCTGTAATATTCTTTGAGTCTAAGAAGGGTATTTCCAGGTGTTGTTTTGAAGAATTTATTCAGGTTTTATTTTTTTATTAATTTGGTAGAATTTTTTTGTTTCAGTTTCGTTGGGGTTGGATTTATTAAAATTATTTAGTGTTTCCTTCCATTGTTTATTTGTGGGGGAGTATTCGGTAGTTATGTCCTCTATTTTTTTGTGGTGTGTCTCTTTCACATATACGTTATGTTGTTGTGTGATGTTGGTTTCTATTTCATCGAATCTGGTTCTTCCTGGGCATAGTACTTTGTTTGTTTTTGTTTCTCTTTCT
>CAZAQI010000172.1:0-2963 GCA_964487465.1 uncultured Candidatus Bathyarchaeia archaeon | reverse complement strand
ATTTACCACATGGTAGGGCAGGGGCTCCTCGTACAACACACAGCGCTCAGGGCGCACTGCAGTTAATCGGGGAAGAATACTTTACTCTCTTGGAGGCAGCCCCAAATCCTGATGTAGAGTACAATATCAGGGATAGGATATTTGTGGGAAAAGGAGACAGGGCTAAAGTAGGTCACATACTGGGTAGAATATCCTATAGGGACTTATCAAGCTCAGCTAAAGCGGAGCTACCCGCAGTAATTGAGATAATAGTCAAGGAGAACGAAGAGAGATTTGTAGAATTCTTCAATGATACACCAAGTCTAACACCGCGCATGCACAGCCTTGAACTGATACCGGGAATCGGTAAACGATTAATGTTCCAGATATTGGAATTAAGGGAACGTTACCCCTTTGAAAGCTTCGAAGATATCAAGGAACGTACTAGTCTCAGTGACCCTGTAAAGCTAATAATCAGAAGGGTTATGAAAGAACTAAGCGAAGACGAGAAATACAACATATTCACACGCCCAGTCTAAACACTGAATCAACACCATTTTTACGGTTTATCCCAATTTTTCAAGGCATTATTTACACTATGTTTTTAAGAATCCTGTTGGCTAGAAGGATAGACTAAAAATGAAGGCTGCCGACTTCAAGTACAAAAAAAACATGGCGTACACTAGACGCCAATACATGGGGGGTATTCCAGGTTCAAAGATAGTTAAATTCACCATGGGGAACACGGGAAAGGATTACTCCCATAGGGTAGAGTTAATCAATCTAAAAGAAGTCCAGATCAGGCATAACGCACTTGAGGCCGGACGCATCGCTGCAAACAGGGTAATGGAAAAATTTGTCGGCAGAGATAACTTCATGATGAAGGTAGTTCCCTACCCGCATCAGGTGGTGAGAGAGCATAAAAGGGTGAACGTGGCTCAGGCAGACAGATTCCAAGAAGGCATGAAAAAAGCCTATGGTAAACCAACCTTTGTAGCGGCTAGGGTTAAGAGAAATCAACCTATTATAGTAGCAGAGGTTGATCAGGACGGTATTGAGCACGCTAAGACAGCGCTCAAGAGGGCTTCAGCAAAGTTCCCGAGTCCATGCAGGATTATCGTAACCCAGAACTAATTTTAAACTAGGGAACCATTTTTACCCCGTACCTTGTATTCATGGATGAATATCGTTGTATGACCTAGAACTAGATCGGGTGACCTCAGAGATAATGGAACGAGGTGCTCAGAAAATACTTTTACAGCTTCCAGATGGAATGCGCCCCTTCGCTTTTCAGCTAGTAGAGGCAATTGAGAGAGCAACAGATGCCACCGTGTTACTTTCAGGAGACTCCTGTTATGGGGCATGCGATATAGCGTTAAACCAGGCGAGAGAGCTAGGGGTTGATCTCATAGTTCATTATGGTCATACAGAGATGGTTAAGATCTCTGAGGTACCTGTGATCTATGTTCATGCGAGAATAGATATCGATGTGGATCGACTGGTTAAAGCTGTTTTACCTGCGCTCAAAGAATACAGGGCTGTTGGACTGACTACGACGGCTCAACATGCTCATCACATTAACGAGATAAAGGAAAAATTGTCCGAGGAAGAGGTCATAGTTGTGGTGGGTCAGGGTAGTGGGAAAACCCCTTTGAATGGACAAATTCTAGGATGCAGCTACGTGACCACAATATCTATAGTGAAAGAGGTGGATGCATACCTCTACGTGGGGGGAGGAAAATTTCACCCCATTGGAATCGTGATGAGCACCGGTAAGCCCGTGGTAACCGCAAACCCATTCAACGAAAAAGTATCACTCATATCCGAAGAGGACCTGATGGGAATTGCAAAAAAGCGTATGGCTGCTATAACCATGGCTAAAAACGCGAGATTATTCGGAATACTCGTATCATCCAAACCAGGACAGAACAAGTTAGATGATGCTCAGAGACTAGAGGAAAAAATCAAAAAACAGGGAAAAAAAGCAGTTATAATCTACCTAGATGAGATAAGAGCAGAACATGTAAACAACTACTCCGAGCCAGAGATACTGGTTAATACAGCCTGCCCAAGAATAGCGATAGATGGAATCGAAGGAATAAATCGCCCCATGATCACGGTAAAAGAAATAGAAGTTGCTCTAGGGCTTCGGAAATGGGAGTCACTCTGGGGTAACAGCTATCTTGAATAACCGTGATGTTTAATAAAAACCAGATAAGATAGAAACAGGATCCCATAGGATCATATCACACTCAAACAAAGCAATAAACTTCCACGGGGGGCAAAACCGTGGAGATATATCAAAGAACACGAAGGAAAAAGAAAAAATGCCAAAAAAAGAACTGGAAAAAGATGTTTTTCCGGGAGAGAGACTAGCCGTAATAGAGGAATTTATTGACGGCCCCGGAACATATCTGGAAGAAGGAGAAATCAGGGCAGCTGAGATAGGTAAGACCAAGCTGGACGCTGATAAGAGAGAGCTATTCATCAAGAAAGCCACCAGAGAGTTAGTGATCCCGAGAAAAGATGATGAGGTTTATGCGGAGATAGGCCACGTCGCTAGAAAAGATGCGTGGATAGATATCTTCATGATCAATGGAAAACATATACACCCCACCTTTAGCGGGGTAATTCATATCAGCGACATTAGTAAAGACTATGTCAAAAACATAGACATAGCCATAAAGAACGGGGACATCGTAAGAGGAAAAATAGTTAATGAGGTCAACAGGCTGAATCAGACAGGTCTGAAAGGCAATAACTATGGAGTAATATATGCTTACTGCAGCCGATGTGGAGGTCTCTTGGAGAAGCAACAAGGAAAGTTGATATGCCCCGATTGTGGACGATATGAGAGAAGAAAAACCGCGAGCGATTATGGTAAGGTGGATCTCCTATGAAGGTAAACATTACTAAACAAGAAGAAGGATACATCGAGTTCGATTTCAGTGGCGAAGGGCATACATTACTTAACTTACTTCAAA
>CAZAQI010000171.1:0-2981 GCA_964487465.1 uncultured Candidatus Bathyarchaeia archaeon | reverse complement strand
TCGTTAGCGCTATAGATTCCACCCAAGTTTTCTCCAGGTAGGTTTAAAAATCGAGGTAGACCCGCACCGCTCCCTATAAAAACAGATTCAAAGCCTTTATCGAATAACTCCTCAACAGTATAGAGTTTCCCAATCATGCTGTCAAGGTGTATTTTTACTCCTAAGCGCTTAATATAGTCGACCTCAGCCTGAACAATTTCCTTGGGTAACCTGAACTGTGGAATACCATACATTAACACCCCGCCAGCCACATGCAAAGCCTCAAACATCTCCACTGTGTGACCCATTTTTCTAAGCTCAGCGGCTACTGTCAATCCAGCTGGACCAGCTCCCACTACAGCTACCCTGTGCACTGTGTCTTCAATCTGTTTAGGTAGATCAACACCTACATCTCTCTCGTGATCCGCCACGAATCTTTCAAGACGCCCGATTTCCACGGGATCGCCTCTAATACCCAGTACGCAAAAATTCTGGCACTGGTTTTCCTGAGGACATACTCTTCCACAGATAGCGGGTAAGGCGTTGAACTCCTTAACATTCTTAGCAGCTTCAGTAAACTTTTCTTCTTTTATTAAATTGATGAAAGAAGGTATATCGATGTTAACAGGGCAGCCTTTTCTACACTGTGGATTCTTACAGTTTAAACATCTTGCAGCCTCTTCAAGTGCCAGCTCTTTAGTGTATCCTTGGGCTACTTCTTCAAAGTTATGAATACGCTCATCTGGTGACTGTTTCGGCATATTAGTAGCGGGTTTATCAAATGCCATTATTCTTCCTCCTCAAGGTTTCTTACGACCATAGCTATCTTTTCTTGGGGATTATAGACCCTCATCCTCATGATTAACTCATCAAAGTCTACCTTATGACCATCAAACTCCGGCCCATCTACACAACTGAATAGTGTACTACCTCCAACAGTAACCCTGCAGGCTCCACACATTCCCATACCATCTACCATTATGGGGAAAAGATTAACTGTTGTAGGTATCTCGTAAAGTTTTGTTTTTTCACTTAGACGTTTCTGTAAACTCGTTGGTCCTATAGTGAACACATGATCATATTTGTTTTCTTGAAGTAGTTTATCAACTATTTTCATCCCTTCATATCCATAAGAACCATCATCAGTTGAGATGTACACCTCGTCAGCCACTTGTCTTACCTTTTCTTCTAGCATAACATGATCCTTATTTCTAAAGCCAAATACCGCCGTCACCGAATTTCCAGCTTCTTTAAAGGCTTCTATCTGATACAGCATTGCACCTACAAAAACCCCTCCACCTACACATAGTATGTTGCCATAGTTTCTCACTTTAACCGAGTTGCCTAGAGGACCAGCAAAATTGAGTATCTCGTCTCCTGTTTCTAATTTTCCAAGTTCCGAGCTACTTTTTCCAACCTCTGCAAAGTAAACACCTACAGTACCCTTCTCTGGATCAGTATCCGCTACAGTAATGGGTAAGCGTTCACCAGTCTCCTTTGCTCTGACAATAACAAATTGGCCTGGTTTCGATTTATGAGCCACAGCAGGTGCATGTACCTCGAAATACTTTACGTTGGGTGTGAGTTCTTCTTTTCTTAATATTTTGTACATGTATTCACCACGATGAAATGAATCTCTTTAAAAAGTCATACAGATTAATAAAATTGAGGATTAGTTAGAGTTAAAAACGTACAAAGTCGGTAATTATACCCCCTATTTTTGACGATGTTTTACAAAAACGGAAGGGGAGATACTAGGTCCAGAGCCCTGGAACATCGCCCCAAATGGCGTCCCACCAGTCTCCCTCAGTAATCGTCTCACCACGAATCAGTATCTCATAGAGGTTTTCCAGCAATTTATGATGTCTATGTTCATCAGCCAGTATCGCTTTTAAGAGAAGCTTCACTTTCTCATTCTCAACATCATCCATCCGTTTTTCAAGTTCCTTGATTACTGCTTCCTCCATTTTGATATGGTCAGAAATTACTTTTTTCTGGAGATCAAGTTGTTCCTCGTTTAAAGCTACTGTTGTCGCTGATAACAGGTTGATCGCAGACCTATACATCTCAGCATGCTTTGACGAATCCAAGCTTATCCCCCTCAGGGCAGTACTTACTGCTTCATTCTCGATTTCATTAATCGCATCTTGGGCTGATTCGACTATTTTTTTCTCAAGATCAATCTGGTTCTCAAAGAACTTTATCATCTCATCTGTCATAGAATATCAATATTTCTCTATGAAGCGGATTATAAAAATGGAAGGTTATTTCTTCTTTCCTAACACACCAAGATATATTGTGAATCGTTCTACCCCATCTAATCCAAGTGACTTGTTTATCTTGTCATCCTCAAAGGCCGCGATTGCACATACTCCTGAGTCGATGGCTTCAGCACAGAGATACAGATTCTGCATTACATGGCCAGCGTCTAGATGCATGTACCTGTAACCTCGCTCAGTATAACGCCACATCATACGATATTTGACAGCTGTAAGAATCAACGCGATAGCTGAATCTAAGATAAATCTCTGATTTAGACATGCTTCAGTGATCTTCTCACCTATTTCTAAGCCCCGTTTTACAACCTGTAGTTTATGTTCAGTAGATAGGAATCGGTAAAGTCCGGGCGATATACCCTCCACATTATTTACTAGGACATATGCCTCAAAACAATGTCTGGCACCAGCACTTGGTACAGTTCTAAGTGTAGCAGGACGAGGTGTAACGGCTTTAACCCCCTGAGTAGACCAAAGAACATAACTCAACTCTTCTAAACTAAGAGATTCTTCACTAAATGATCGAACGCTCTGCCTTTGATTAATAGCCGCACTTAGATCAATAGATTTTACATCAACACTCATTGGATCCGGGAGTTCGATTATTTCTCCTTCATTAGAGGCAGGTAACGTTAATGATGGTTGAGGTAATCCTTTTGACTGATCAGATTTTTCAAGATACCTGTACTTTGTTTTCTCCATGAATTCTTTGCCTTGACCCTTCAT
>CAZAQI010000170.1:0-3026 GCA_964487465.1 uncultured Candidatus Bathyarchaeia archaeon | reverse complement strand
CTGGTGGATGGGCGCCAGACCGCCTGAGAACCAAGGAAAACATAGTCAACCTGGTAAAAGAAGCTAACAAAAAAGGCCTCGTCATTGGCGCTATCTGCCACGCAGCCCAATTACTGATTGAAGCCGACATCGTTAACGGCAGAAACTTGACCTGTTATACAAGTGTCTCCACTGACGTAAAGAACGCTGGGGGAAACTATCATGACAAGTCTCTGGTCGTTGACGGTAACCTTGTGACATGCAGATACCCTGCTGATATCCCCGGCTGGATGCCAGCCGTGATCAAAGAAGCCGAAAACAAGTAACCACCTTTATTTTTGCTTACAATATAAGGCATCCTTCAAATCATTATTCCATGAAGATCCGTCAACCCGTGTTTCTCCTAGCATTGGCTTTGATAATACTCTACGCCACATTATACGCTCCCGCTAGCAACGCGGAGAACATTAACTTGATAAGAACCATGTACTCAAGTGATTTCAGGGCCGTAAACCCTTTGATTTTTTCAACATTTAACCTATTAGGCGTATGGCCTATGATTTACGCTGTACTAGTGCTTGAAGAAGCAGAAGCTCAAAGTTTCCCTGTTTGGCCCTTTATCCTGCTAAGTTTCTTTATGGGTGGGTTTGTCTACCTTGTCTACTATAGCCTAAGGTCCCCCGTCTATACTCAGAGAAACCAAACAGGGATACAGAAACAAATAGAGAAGCAAAGAAACATGATATTATTGCTCATAGTTGGGTTATCTCTAGTATTCTATGGGTTAATCTATGGGGATTGGATCAGATATTTACAAAGCTTCCAAACCAATGGCTTGGTTCATATAATGAGCATAGATTTTATGTTAATCTCCCTAATGTTTCCTGCCTTAATCAAGGATGATATGATAAGACGAAACCAATACTCATCCCTAGCACTTGGCGTTTACTCCGTGCTAGGTGTCCTTGGTGCATTAATCTACCTCAACCGACGCATAGAAACAGGGCACTAGACGAGCTTATTAAAACCCCACACAATATTACTACTATGGAAAAAGGAGACCCCCAGCCTTCAACCATACGTAGAATAGCCAAGTTTCTCATCGGGTTAATATTGGCGATAGCTTCACGTCTGGTTATTGGTTTCCTCTTCGGATTACTATACCATCGATAACCATGTGACCCTGAATAACCAATTAATTTCGATAAATTTTTTCCTTAAACCATCATATCCAAGCAGGTTTTATCCGAGATAGAAGTCTTATACTGTATACCGTATCAGAAGTATCGTTACCTGATGGATTGGAGATTCAAAACACACCTCAACCAGACAATCCCCCCATTAGATTATAGTGATGGGCGAAACCAGTTAGACGTCATCAACGATGTTCTTGAAGCCCTTGATGAATATGACATAGTACAGCTTCATGGAGCCGTGGGAACCGGGAAAAGCGTCATCGCTTTACATGTAATCTCCGAACACCATAAAGGCATCATATCAGTACCCACAAAAAACCTTGAAGACCAATACGTAGACAACTACTGCGGAGAAACAGGATACAAAGTAACCGCTAGAAACGGAGAAGCCATGAACGTCAACAATCTACGGGGAAGAAGCAATTTCCGGTGCCCCAACCCACCCCCTAGCATCAACCAGAAACATGTGAAATGTGATCACGAGAGACTACCATGCACACGCCACCTCATAGAACCTGAAACACGCGCAGGGATAGCGCAAAACTGTCCTCACTGGTCACCTATATACGACCCAAAAAACTTACCAGAAGCCTTCAACACCCATAACAAAACGATACACAAATACCAGAGCATCAGCGGGGTACGTGGATATTACGAGACAAAACAACCCTGCCCCTACTACAAACAGTTCCGCCATTTTATCCCAGATGGCGCGATAATAATGAACAGCGCAAAATGGGAAGCCGAGACCTGGATAGCCAGAAAACCAAAAGTCCCCGTAGAGATCATCGACGAAGCCGACGCCTTCCTCGACGGATTAACATATGAACTATCATTCACAAACCGTACAACTTCTCTACTAAACCGGGAAAAAGTATTCGATGACCAGGAAACCACCCAGCTTGAAATCGAGTTAAATCAATATTATGAAAGATACAAGAACCAGGAAGAATTCGAACTAGTAAAATCCAGTGACTTGGAGAGCATGATAAAAGGTGTCTTCAAGGCATCTGAGACAAGCTCATCCCCCAGATTAACCAACCTCAACATGAAACTAGGGGTATTACTAAGTCTCGCTGAATACGTATACGCCATAGCAGTGAAAAACAGGGCCTCAACCGGGTTCAAGTTCTATATCCCTAGACTCGACATTACATTAAACGAGTTACTGGAAAGAAGCGGAAAAATCATCTTAATGAGCGCAACACACCACACCCCCATAAACTATCGAGACATATTCAACATACAACCAGAAATCGTGGAGGCACAGAAAACCAACCCAGGAACCCTATACCTGATGACACCAAAAGACGGCTGGCTGCCAAACATAACCTACAAAACATGGAAAAACCGTGAAACCAGACAAAAATACCACCAAATACTAGAAACCCAGCTACGGGTAGCAGCAAAACCATGCTACGTACTCGTACACGCCTTCCGATACCTACCGGACCGCTATAAAAGACATAAAACAGAAACCCATGCAAATTACTGGACCAGACCAGAACACCCCGAAGTAAAGTTCTCCACAAGAATGGACCGAGGCGTAGACCTCAAAGACAACCAGTGCCGCAGCATAATCCTACTCAAACACCCCTACCCAAGCCTAGGAGACAGATTCCTCAAAACACTAAGAAAACAAGTAGGAGACCGGAAATTCTGGCGCTATTATCGAGACATAGCAAACAGAGAATTACTCCAACAATGCGGCAGAGCAATCAGGAACAAAGAAGACTGGTGCCAAGTCTACAGCTCAGACTATAACGTAGTAAAAACACTCAAAAACATATGGCAAGGCAAACTAATATAAAAAAAACTATCACACGTAGACGCATCTAGATAAGCTATGAA
>CAZAQI010000169.1:0-3088 GCA_964487465.1 uncultured Candidatus Bathyarchaeia archaeon | reverse complement strand
ACGTACCGTTATTCTATATCTATGTAACCGAAGCATGTTCCCGAACAGTGAACCCTAGGAAAGTTGTATAAAGAAATTGGATGCATGATATAGACTGGTGATATGTATTTACCCTTGCAACGGGATCATGCAGAGGAATACGAAGGTCTCTTTTCCAGTGTTTCGGAAGTTATGTTCTTCATTAGGCTCAACCAGTATGACGCTGCCGGGTCCAATCGGCGTCTCTCCGTCTTTTGAGACAGCCACCGCGTCTCCCTCCAGTACATATACCTCGTGCTCCCAGTCATGGGTATGATAGGGAGTTGCTCCACCGGGCTCTACCTCGAATCTCCTCATGGCAAAGTTGGGGGCTCCCTGTTTCTCGTTTATAAGCCATCTGATCTTAACTTTCTCAGCTGGAGCAGGTACATCCTCGTTCTCTATATCTGTGTAGTGATATGCTTTCATGACAGAAAGAGACAGTATCGGGGTTTTATAACCTTGATCAAGAAAAAAGGTTATTGGGTGGCGTACTGTAGCGCCTTCTCGGCGTGTACAGTAGCTGTATCAAATACTTTGACCTCGGTGTCTTCCTGACGAATGAGTAAGGGGATCTCTGTACAACCCAAAACGATCCCTTCAGCGCCTTCAGCCACTAGCTTATCAATGATCTCCAGATAGCCTTGTCTAGACTCCTCGATGAGTTTACCGATGGATAGTTCCTCAAATATCACCTTCACAATATAGTCTCGATCCTCTTTGCTGGGGATAACAACATCGATTCCATGTTTCTTCAACCCCTCACGGTAGAATGGCTTGGTCATACTGAACTGGGTGCCTATGAGCCCCACCTTGTTGAAACCCTCATCCTTGATTGCTTCAGCCGTGGCTTCAACGATGCTTATCAACGGCATATCGATCTGCTTCTGGAGTTCATCAAACAGGATATGCATCGTATTTGTAGCTATTACCGCGAAATCGGCTCCAGCTCTTTTTAACACCTTCAAACCCTTCAGCAACTCTTTCTCGATGCTATCCCAGTCTTCCTCGTTCATCCAGTCCTCAAATTGCTGGAAACTAGCACCGTAGATTATAGTCTCTGGATATCCATGGTCTCCGTGGAGTTCATGGTATCTGTGTACTATGTGCATGTAATACGTTACTGTGGACTCAGGTGTGAGTCCACCAAGAATACCTATCTTCTTATACATGGATAGAAATTCAGAGATAAACTATTTCACTTCTTTGATGACTCGGTCTTCTGCCACTTATCTATGAGTCTCTGGAGCTCATCCCGTGTGGGTCCTCCCCGAGTCTCCAGTTGTGTCGCTTTATAGCTTCCAGCAGCGCTAGCCTGACGCAGCGCCTCCACATGGGGTTTCTCCTCCACCAAAGCTGAGGCAAATCCCCCAATGAAAGCATCTCCACAACCTACCGTGTTAACCACTTTTAACCCTAGTTCGTGTAACGGAACTGCCTCCATGTGTATGACTGTATCCCCTTTCTCATCTAATAATATGCAGCCCTCGGATCCATGCTTGATGATAGCTGTGACGTCTTTTACGTGACTGCTTAGCTTCTTGGCCACTTTTTTCGGATCGCTTGTGCCTAGGAGGTTCTCGTACTCAATATGATTCAAAATGAAGTAGTCTACGTTAACCAGAGTGGGCATTAACTCTTCCAGTCCTTCCTCAGCGTAGACCCCCGGGTCCCATATCACCTGCACCCCGTTATCTTTACAGATCTCAGCCAGTCTCTCCGCTGCCTCCAGCGGTGGATCCATTATGATACACATTTTTGCTTCCCTGATAAGATTAATGCGCTCAGGGTCCTGCATGTGATCCCCGGTTAGATGTAGGTTGGATCCAAAGTAGGTGTGAATCTCGTTCTCACCTTCCTCATCTATACTGATATAGGCTTGGCCCGACTCCTCGTCAGGGATCAGTAATATTCCGCTAGGGTCCACACCCTCTTCTTTCAGTACTTGGATCTGTTTCTCGGCTATAGCGTCTTCACCCAGTGCGCCGATGAAGGCGACGCGCCCGTTCCCCAATATCCGGGCAGCGGCCACTGATACATTGGCGGCGGTTCCACCGGATACCCTTTGAATATCTTTAACCGTCACCTCTTCCCCAGTTCTAGGGAGGCGCTCCATGAATAGGTTGATATCCCAGTTTATGGCGCCGCAGCAGATCAAATCAACCAAGTCTACTCACCTGTCAAACTATCCATTACTAGGTTTAGGAATCTTTCAGCGTCCGCCTCAACGATTATGGATGTATTGGCGTCTTCCTTGACTCTACGGTAGTATCTTCGCTCCACCACGGTCATACCACGTGTTAATTCTCCAACTGTCTCCACGTCTACCTGATAGTCCTCGGTGCGGAAAATACTTGGATCAATGACATAGGCTAATGCCTGTGGATCGTGGAGGCTGAATCCATTGAATTTCTCCACCAAAGATTTACAGAGATCAATTACCAGCCTAGATCTGCGATCTTTTTTCTTCTCGATCTCATTAAACATCTTCACACTCATACGGTAATCAGGGTGAGTAGTGGTGTCCAACCCAGCAGCGACAACCGCTATACCACTATTGAATACTATCTTGGCTGCCTCGGGATCGTGCCATATGTTGAACTCTGCTACGGCGTTGGCGTTACCCAAACCGTATGGTGTTAGATTGTACGCTCCACCCATTATTACCAGTTTATCTACCTTTTCGGGTATCTCTGGATCCGCAAGTATGGCTGAAGCTATGTTAGTCAATGGACCGATGGCTACAAGGGTGAGTTCCTGGCCCAGTTCTTCTGATTTCTGGAGTATTGCCTTTATGGCGTTCCTGGGATCAGATGGGAGTGTGGGCTCGGGGAGCACAGCGTTCCCCAGTCCGGTTTTTCCGTGAAACTCCTCGGCGTGACTCATCTCTCTGATGAGGGGTTTCGTTGCTCCGGGGCAGACCGGAGTATTGGTTGCTCCTATGAACTCCAGTAGTTTCTTGGCGTTCTTATGCCCTTTCTCGTGGCTAACATTTCCCGCCACTGTGGTAATAGCCTCCACCTTGAGACTGGGGTTGTTGAAGGCTAATAGAAAAGCCAGAGCGTCATCT
>CAZAQI010000168.1:0-3193 GCA_964487465.1 uncultured Candidatus Bathyarchaeia archaeon | reverse complement strand
TGACCCACCTAATACTGGCGGCTAGAGCAGAGGGACTGGGCACATGTTGGATCGGTGACTTTAGCAATGAAAAAGTCAAGGAAGCCCTAGGGTTACCGGAAAAAGAATACGTGGTAGCCGTTACACCAATCGGGTACCCGGATAAAGGCGGCTTCACAGAGAACACTAGCAGGAAGAAACTTGACGAAGTAATGGAACGATTGTAAAGTGATAGGGCTCAAGCTAGCTGTATTCGATATGGCTGGAACCACGGTGAATGACCGTGTCCATGGGGTTCCCCTTGTCTTGAAGAGCTATGATGACGCTTTCAGATGTTTCGGTATAGAGGTACCAATGGAGGTCTTGAATCTTCAGAGAGGCAGGGATAAGCTTACGGTTATCAAGGAGTTCGGGGGAGACCAAGCACCGGAGATCTATGAGGAATTCGTCTCCACCCTCAAGGAGAACTGTAACAAGGTAAGAGATGTTGAGGGCGTATCTGAGACTTTTAATTATCTTCAGGAACATAGAGTAAGGATTGTTTCTTCAACCGGTTTCCCAGCTGAGATAGCTGAGCCCATGGTTAGGCATCTCGGGTGGCTTGAACAGGGTTTAATAGATGACTGGGTGTGCAGTGAACAGGTGGGGATAAGCAGACCCGACCCAGCCATGATACTGTACGCTATGAAAAAATATGATATCTCTAACCCGGGAAATGTATTGAAAGTGGATGACACCATGAAGGGAATCGAGGAGGGACTTAACGCTGGCGTATACACCATCGGTGTTCTCACGGGTACCCAGAGCAGGGAACAGTTGCATTCAGTTAATCCTGACGCGGTTCTGGACTCGGTGGCGGATATACCCGGTTTTATGAGCAGTAGTAATGTTTTCTAGTGTATCATTTCCTCATCCTCATCGATCCAGAGGTAGACCATCACCAAGGGTATCATCACTAATCCTATTTGTATGAGGAAAGGAACCTTATGGTTAACCGAGTCATATAACCAGCCTCCGGTTAGTTGGCCTAGAGCTGCCGCGATTAACCTGAAAAAGCCTTTACTGCCGTTTACTTTTCCTCTGTGTTCTTTTGGCACCAGCCCAGCCTCAAGGCTGCTTATTGCGCTGTTAGCGAACACCATGAGTAAACCCCACATGGAGATGGCTATGATTAGACGCGTAAAGTTCCCGTATACCAGTAATAATATGGCTAATGCCCAGAGTATGAACGACACCATTATGGGCTTCTTCTTACCGACTACATCTATTGCCTTTCCAGCGGGCAGGGCCATCAGGATCATTGAGACAGGCAACGCCGTCATGATGTAGCTTAACTGGACCTCGCTGATGCCTAGATCTTTCACAATGTAGAGGGTAAGTATGGGCTGGAATAGACCGGAGGTAAAATTCATAAAAATAGTTACAATAAACAGGATGAACGCGGCGCGCGGTACAAGCTTCCAAACATTTATGCTTTCACGTATGCTAATTGGGTAGGAATTGACCAATTCGTGGATGTTTATCTTCTCCGGGTTCTCAACGGTCTCGGTGAGTCTGGTTCTAAGCAGTGCAGCGGCTAGGAACCCCAGAATTACTAGTTTGTAGATGAGCCTCATGCTGGACATGAGTCCGTATAGGGTGAACAGATATCCTGCCACGAGGGGAGCTGGCGTGGTGGATGCGCTTGTTATGAGGTTGATGATACTGAATCCCATGCCTCTTTTTTCCTTGGGGAGGGAATCAGCCACGATTGCGTTCAGGGCTGGTTGATAGATGCTACATAACCCAGCTGTGAAGGCGCCTAGGATTATCCACTCCCATGTGGGGGCGTATACGTAGAAGAGTCGCGCAAAGGCGGCGATAAAAGTCATGGTGGAGATAAGCCATTTACGACCATACTTGTCCGTTAGGTAACCGCCGGGTATCTGAACCAGAGCCGCGGTCAGCATCTGCACTGAGCCGATTAAACCGATACCTGTCGCTGTGGCGCCCAGTGCCTCGATGTATAATGCGTAGTAGGTTCCAGGTAACTCGGTGAAGAAATCCAATATTAGCCAGCTTAGAATCATAATGAGAAAGTTGCCTTTGATGAAACTGAACTCTTCTCTGAGCCGCTCCAGTAGGCTCAGGGTCTCCTCGGGCTGGGTCATCTTTTTCTACTCGGTTTTCAAGGGTTTGTTATCTAGTTTACTTGTTGGGTCTACTTTTATGTTCTCGCTATACTGAACTTTGCCTCTTATGTGGCAACCGGGTAGTATTGTGATGTTTTCTCCGGTGACGTTATCGCATTCCACGTTTTCCAGGGTTATGTCCTTGCCAGTGATATCTCGTGTCACTAGTCTTCCCCTGCTTCTCCAGTCGCTGTGGCTAACTTGGATGTTGATATAGTTTGCTTCTAACCAGTCTCTGATGTAGCTCTCGTCGTTGCTGAGCCTAGCCTCGAATGACTTTGCTTTCACCCGTCCATTAACCTGTAATACGCCGCTGTATAGGATCCTTTCCTCGGAGACCAGTTCATCACCGAAGCTCGTTGTGCCGCTGGCTTCTAGTTCTCTTTCAATGTATCCGGCGCCCCTGATCTTTGTGGACCCTGAGAATTTGCCGTATTTTGTTTCAAGGTTTTTCTCGACTCTGAGGCTGCCTGATTTGGTTATTTCCTCTGTTTTTACTCCTCCCTCTATGTAGGCTGATCCTCTGAGATTTATTGTGTCAGCGGTTATATCTCCTTCAATTCTGGTAGAGCCGCTTGTTTTCAGTGAACCGATTTTTAATCCACCTGGTATGTGGCTGTTTCCGCTGGTTGATATCTTCTCTGGGCTTATGCTACCTGAGCCTGATATCTTGATTGTCCCATATTCGGGGATGTTCATTCTGCTGGACCCGGATATTCGTGTACGGGGTATCTCACTGTAATCCATACTTTATCATGATTTGGAACCTGTTTTTTCTTTTTAAAGCAGACTCACTATTCATAGTCAATAATTGTGGTCACAATTTGTTACTACTCGTATGGGTTCTCCGGGTTGTGAAGCCTCAGGTACACGTAGAGTAATCCCATTGAGAGCATGATTACTTGAAGCAGCCAAGGTAACTGTGGGTTTAGTTTATAGATGAACCCCCCTGCTAGGCTCCCTAGGGTTTTCGGTAGAAAGATGAGAAAACCACTTGCGAAGCCTACACCTGAGACACCGAGACCCATGCCGCTGCCTAGGCC
>CAZAQI010000167.1:0-3212 GCA_964487465.1 uncultured Candidatus Bathyarchaeia archaeon | reverse complement strand
GTCATGTTCGGCATGAATGAGGAAGACGTTAAACGGGTTATGAAAAGCCCATACGGGATGATTGGAAGTGACGGCTCAGCCATAGCCCCCGAGGGCATATGGGAGGACAATGTACCCCACCCGAGACTATACGGCACATTCCCCCGGGTACTAGGCCATTACGCTAGAGACGAGAAAGTATTACCGTTACAGGAAGCAGTTCGAAAGATGACAGGTGCACCAGCTCAGAAACTAGGACTCAGGGACAGGGGGTATATCAGGGAAGGATACAAAGCTGATATTACGGTGTTCAACCCTGATACTGTTAGAGATGTCTCCACATTCACTGATCCACAGAAATACCCGGATGGAATACCATACGTTTTGGTGAATGGGAAAATTGTAATAGAAAATAAAGAGCACACTGGTCGTTTACCTGGTGAACCACTTAGGAAACGCTAAGAACACGATGACTATATCCTCATTTTTTCCAAAATAGGTATGAGATGAAAAAAGGAAAATAAGGTGTTTATTAGAGGTTGTTTAACATTCTGAAGTCTTCTTTTACCGTGTTGAGTACTACATGAGTATTAGTACGCTCAACATATTCCATTCCCAGTAGGTCCTTGGGGAATTCGCTTAACTCTCGTCTATTTCTAAACTTGGCAATAACCACGCTATCAATCTCTCCAGTGACATCGTAGACACCACAGACATAGGGTAGCTTAGCGATCTCTGCTTGAGTCTCAAGGAGTTTACCACTGCTCACGGTTACCTCCATGATTACAGTCAGTTCAAAGCCGAGTCGCTCAAAGTCCAGCATAACAGTGTAGTCTGTGATTACTCCTGCAGATTCTAGGCGCTGGATGTGGTTGATTACCGTAGCGGCTGATACCCCTATTGCTTTGGCTATCTCCCGATTGCTCCTATTACTATTTTTAAGTAGCTCTGCTAGTAGTTTTTTATCTATATCATCGAGTGCAAACATTTTATTGATCTAGACTTGTATTAAACACATGTATATGAATTTATCCATATGGTTCAGATATGTTTAGATATTTTGCTTTATGATTAACATATGTTTCGCTCCCGCGCGGCTGTCTTCATGAATGATACCTGAACATAGTGAATTATCGTTAAAATTAATACGAATATGTTAAAGTAGCTAAACATATGTATAGATTAATGTTTTTTTACTATACATATGTTTAGTTTTTCAGGGATAAGATATATATGTGTGAATGTGTTTTGTGCGGGTTATTATGGTTTCCAGCGAACTGACCAACGGAGAATCCGTTCAGACAATAATGGACAAAATCAAAAAATATGACATAAAATACGTCAGACTAATCGTGGTAGACCCCCACGGCAACCCGAGAGCCATGCTCATACCAGAATACCAAGTAAGAGAAAGCCTGGAACACGGAACAGCTTTCGACGGAAGCAGCATACCAGGCTTCGCAGATGTTAACAATAGCGACCTAAACCTACACCCTGATCCATCAACATTCCTAGTACCAATGTGGGAGACCCCGGGAATCGCCCTCATGTTCTGCTACGTGAGCAACCCGGATGGCACACCTTTCGAAGGTGACCCTAGAGGACATTTGAAGAGAACTGTCGATGAATTAGAGAGGAAGGGATACGGATTCAACACAGGTCCTGAGCTTGAGTACATGTATGTAACCGATAATGGTGGAACAGCAACCCCATTCGGTAAGGGCGGCTACTTTGATGCACCCCCCTTGGACCCCACCGAGGATGTAAAACTTGAGACTCTAATGTGCCTTGAGGCAGCGGGTTTCCAGATAGACAGGGTGCACCATGAGGTAGCACAGGGTCAACAAGAGATCAACTTCAGATACAGCGATGCCTTGAAGACAGCGGATAACGTTATACTCTACAAGCTTGCAGTGAAGACAATAGCACAAAAACATGGGACAACAGCCACCTTCATGCCTAAACCATTCTGGGGAGTTAATGGTAGTGGATGCCACATACATCAGAGCATCATCGAACTTGAAACGGGAAACAACATTTTCAATGACCCCGAGTCCAAGCATGGATTAAGCAAGATAGCTATACATTATATTGGCGGATTACTGAAACACGCTAGTGCTATGAGCCTGATAGTAACCCCACTGGTGAACAGCTACAAGAGACTGGTACCCCACTACGAGGCGCCAACATATGTCGCCTGGGGATACGCCAACAGAAGCGCCATAGTAAGAGTCCCACTAGCTCCCGGTGACAAGAACAAGGTAACCCGAATAGAATACAGACACCCGGATCCCAGCTGCAACCCATATCTAGCATCAACAATAATGCTCAAAGCGGGATGGGAAGGCATAGAAAATAAAATTGACCCACCAGCAAACATCCAAGAAAACATCTACGAACTCAATAAGAAACAACTCAAAGATTACGGAGTAACCTATTTACCGGAACATCTGGGAGAAGCAGTCGAGTATTTCAAAGAAGATCCATCCATGAAAAAGATTCTCGGAGAATTCATGTTCGATAACTTGGTCGAGCTTAAAGAGAAAGAATTTGAAGAATACATGGATTATACCGGTGTAGAGTGGGCCGCTAGCAGACCCAAGATAACCCCATGGGAGTATGAGAAATACCTAACGAGGGCTTAATCCTCATCGCCTAGGATGAGTGCGCAGTCCATCTCGGATATTCTTTCAGGAAATCTCTCAAGCTCGCTTTGCATCCTCTCATACCAGGTCTCAAGGTTTTTTGATATAGTCTCTTTAAGCCGTTCCGGTGGCACAGGTTTGTATACATATTTGTAGCCTCCTAAGCCAATTAACTCTTCTTCTCTTGTTGCTAATCCTTTTTCCACTAGGTTTTGTAGCTGTCGCTGGGCTGTGGATCTGCTTTTTCCCAAGTATTTGGTGGCTTCTTGGATTGTTATTGGGCCTTTGTTTACTAGAATACAGTATGCTTGTATCTCCGTGCGTTTTATTCCTAGTGCACATTTTATCAGTTCTTGGGGGGATATTTTCTCTGAGTTGAGTATGTTTTGTATATCTATAAGACTCATTATGTTCAATGATGGTGAACATCTTTAAATACCTTTATATTTTGTAAACCACAATCGAGAAGTGAAATAAAGTGAGCAAACCTGTCGATATAAATGATTCAAACTTTGAAGAATTCGTAAATGAACGTCGCGCTGACCTTCGCATGGCTCCTGCGCCAGCCGGCGGTCGTGCCGCTCGCCT
>CAZAQI010000166.1:0-3288 GCA_964487465.1 uncultured Candidatus Bathyarchaeia archaeon | reverse complement strand
ACCCCGACACCACCATCAGACACATGGTAGCACCAATGCTAGGAGCCTAAAATGAAGCCTCAGCCCATAGAAACACCGAAGATACACGGAACCCTCTACCCCAACCTACCCCATAAATACAAGCAGATTCTAACAAGGGGTTTCACCCCCAAATACCCCACCCTAAGCACGAAGAAAACCCTTAGTCAATATGAGGAGAAATAACATGGCTATACCTGAACCCTACCTAGTATCACCCGACCTATTCGGAACCCAGAAAAAAACTGAAATAATCACCCAGAGCTACGTGGACTGGACCAGATTCCTACAAGGAGGCTACCACGCACTCCTACAAGGACGAACAGGAGCCGGAAAAACCACTTTCCTATACACACTACTACAAACACTATACAGAGAAGGCCACAGGATCCTCATGCGTGACGATGGAGGCCTCGAGTTCCTATACCTATTACCCGATATCCCTATCAAAGTCTGGATACCCGAAGGCTGCAGCCTAACAATAGACACCGAATACCCCCACGAGATAACACACTTCAAAGAACCCGATGAGATACTGGATGAAGCCTACCATTCACCATACAGGTTTCACACCATAGTCTACGACGCCTATTGCCTGGACCCAGGGCCAAGCGCAGTATTCTTCAACAAACTATTCAAAGAACTCATCTACAGGTGCATGCAGACCCCACGAGACAGTAAAGAACCATTGGTGACGAGTTTCGATGAACTTAACGACCTTGTGCAGCCCCAAGGCCGAGGCCTCACCAAAGAACACGCTAACGTGAAAAACATCTTAGAGTATAACATAAGGAAACTACGGAAACACAGAGTCACCCTGATAGCCAGTACTCATAGATTCAACCAGATCGGTATCAACGTAAGATCACAGTTCAGCTACATCTTCATCAAGCAATCATACGGCAGCGACATCTATAGCTTCCTGAATGATAACATGGTTACAGTAGAAAACCAGGCATTCTGGCGAGTCCTACGTGACCTCACCACGATGGACCCCCAGTACGTCTACGTTTTTGACTATAAGAATAACTTTGATAAAATCACGTACCCGGATATCAAGCGCCCAGCCATCAAGTACCAGGTAAGCGGAGAAGTAAAGCCACCTAAACAAGACCATGATAAAAAATTCACCAAAGAGGATATCTATATCGCCTTAGCGCGGGCTCAGGACCCACCGGAGAGCTACCGCAGCATAGGAAGACGAGTAGGATTCAACCATACTACGGTTATGAAACACGCTAACAAACTGAGAGACAGCTTGAAACTCATAGAGGAGATGATGAATTGACCAACGTACTAGGAGCTAAGAAACTACGGAAACAAGTAATAACCCGTGATGAATTCGACCAGGCACTAGAACACGCACAGAACCATGACACACATCCATACTATAGGCTCAGAGACAAGGCTATCCTATGTATTCTATGGCTTACAGGTAAACGAGCTCAAGAAGTCGCCCAGCTAGAACTCGATGACATCAAAATCGCAGAAGGTCTCCTACAGATCACGTTCACCGTGTGCAAGAAAAGGAACGCCTCACATAGAGACCTACGGAGACGCAAAGCCGTAAGCATCAGCGACCCATACACACAGCCGATAACAAGGTACCTTGACTATATGCAGGAGATGCACCCTGAATGCAGGTATTTTTTCCCCACAACCACGTTGAGCAACCTAACCGGGCAAGTGATACTCTACCCAGAGTCTCATCTTAACCGTGAATCAATATGGCAAAGGGTAACCCTTCATGGACCAGGGACCTGGACTCACCTATACCGGGAAACACAGGGAGCAAAAGTAGTACGAGCCCAGAGTAACCAGATAGCATCTTTATACGCAGTTAAACAGCGCCTTGACTTGAAGGAAGTAGCAACCGCTATGCGATATGTGGAGAGATACGGAGTAGATATCATAGAGGAGACAGAGTAATGCTAGGAGAACAGCAACCAGACCCAGTGACAAACCCAGACCCAATACGGTACTTCCTCAAAAAAATCAAGGAACAAAAATAGAGGGAGATCAAATTACGGACTCCAATAAATATGCTTGTTACATGAAAGTGTAGATGGATTTGGATAATTGCTTATATACGAGGTATTTTCCTAGGTTGTGATGTTAGCTGAGAAAGTAATTCTGGACCTAGCAATAGTCCTACTAATCGCCTCATTCTCCGGTTACATCTTCCACAAACTAAAACAACCTATAGTACTCGGATACATATTAACAGGCATAATCATCGGACCATACACGCCCCCATTCAGCTATCTCTCCAAACCAGAAATATTCAGTGCACTCGCTGAACTAGGCTTAATCTTACTATTATTCGGCATAGGGTTATCCTTCCCAATTGAAAAACTATTCATTCTCGGAGAAGTAAGCCTCATCGTAACCACGGTAAAAATCATATCCATGACCTTAGGCAGTTTTGCAGTGGGAAGAGTACTTGGTTGGCCTCTAGTTGATTCATTATTTCTTGGCTTAGCTCTTACCAACAGTAGCACAGCCATTATAGCGAAATGTGTGACAGATATGGAAAAGCTGGGTGAAGAAAGCTGTAATATTATGTTTGGAGTTCTTATGCTGGAGGATTTAATCGTTGTATTGATTCTCGCTGGGTTACAGTCCTTCTACACTATAGGCATAGTCTCAATTACTAGCATATCTATTTTGATAGTAAAGCTAATTCTCTTCTTAGGAGGCTCTGTCTTGATCGGTAGAAAAATAGTATTGCCTTTCATCAGTGGGATCAGCAGAGAGAATAAAGAGATTCGCGTAATTATGACGGTTGGTGTGTGTTTCACGTACTCGGTGGCAGCTTATTTGTTGGGGTTCAGCGTTGCGGTGGGGGCATTAATGGCTGGTATGGTGCTTGCTAGTTGGGTGGGTGCTAGTAGTTTAATCAGGGAGACGTTAGCTCTTCGTAATGTTTTTGGTGCTATCTTTTTCGTGTCTGTGGGTACTTTGATGAATATTTCGAAGCTTGGGACCTATATTTTGCCTGTGTTTGGGATCTCTCTTTTTTTAGTTATTGGTAAGATTGTTGGGATTAGTCTGGGTACAAAGTTCTCAGGGTTTGGTTGGACTACGAGTATTCGGGCTGGGTTGGGTATGGCTCAGATTGGTGAGTTCGCGTTTATTGTTGTGAAGGTTGGAAGTGATCTAGGTGTGTTGTCTACTCCGTTGTTTGCTATTATTGGCGTGGTTGCGAGTTTGACTATGTTTTTAACTCCTTATCTTATAGAGTTCAGTTATAATCAGAAAATGGTGAGA
>CAZAQI010000165.1:0-3291 GCA_964487465.1 uncultured Candidatus Bathyarchaeia archaeon | reverse complement strand
AAACAAATTTGGAATAGGCTTTGCGAATCATTAAACCGGAAAATACCCTACAAAATACTAACAGATAGCTTCCTCAACACAGAACTAGACTCTAATATTATCTCGTTAGCCAGGAGAATAAAATCCATGGGATATAAAGTAGGGATAATCACTGACAATAAAAATGACCGTATAAAAATGATCTCGGAACTGCATAAATTCACTGAGTTATTTGATGTGATTTGTGTCTCAGCGTCTCATGGAATGATCAAAACAAGTAAGGAATTATTCTTAAAAGCATGCAGAGATGCGGAAGTCTCTCCAGAGGAGGCTGTTTTTATTGATAACAACCCCAAGAACCTAATGGCCTCAAAAGAAATGGGTATAGATGTAATACATTTTGATCATGATGAGCGAGACTACGATAATTTAATCAACCAATTAGAAACCATAGGAATCATATCTAGCTAACAGTAACACGTAGAAATAAGGTGGAATTACCTACTCTATAACAAAGAGGTAAGTGGGGTTTATCCTTTTTATTAGTTTGACACTATTATTATACTTAATAAAACAGGTAAACAGGGTATAGTTGTTAAAACATCCAGAACATAGAGGTCACAATCAATAATTTGAATTATAGTATCTTGATATGTTAAGGACAACCTGTCAACAAGTTCTGATTTATAAAGACTTATTGATAATTTTAAGATAATTTTGTTTAAGTCTTAAATTCATCCAGAGAGGAGAAAAGATATGGCTCAGCCAAACAATGGACGATTCTACACAAGAAAACAACTAACAAGAATCGCTGCAGACATAGAGAAATCAGTTACAATACCAGTAAACACAGCTATTGAGACTGAGCACAGAGTATTTGATCTCTCAGAAGTCGAGAAAATACTACGAGCCGCCAACAGGATAGCTGTTCAGGACTGTGGGTGCAGGACAGAGAACAATAACTGTGACGCCCCAAGAGATGTTTGCCTGAGCCTGGATAAGGAAGTAGAATATGCTCTGAAAAAATCAAATGGTAGAGAGATAACAGTCGAAGAAGCTCTTGATGTTTTAAAGAGGAGCCATGAGGCAGGGTTGGTCCATATGTCGTATGTGATGAAGGGAGAAAACAAACCCGGATTACTCTGTAGTTGTTGCAGCTGTTGTTGTCACACATTGGGTGGCTTGCTAAGGTATGGTATTCATGCAGAGGTCCTCACCTCAAAACAGGTTGCCTTCGATGATGTCGAGAAATGTGATAACTGCGGAGACTGTGTTCCTCGCTGCGTCCTCCAAGCACGCAGATTGAAAGATGAAAAACTTGTGTTTGACCCAGAGAAGTGTTTTGGATGCGGTCTTTGTGCCTCTGGTTGTCCTCAAGATGCGATAAAAATGATACCACGTGATACACAATGATTCAAGACGTAAAACCCCTGATACTGGAGCATATGACTAGGAGACCCATGGCATGGGCACGTGAACTATACAAGCCACTATTTTAGGGAGTATTCAGTGTCGCCCATATTGTCTCGGATTAAGCGTGGGATGTGCCCCTGTAATGGTGATCTGGTAGTTATAATATTCTAGATATCAATAAATGATGGTTATGGGGTTTTTAGTTCACTGAGTTTTAACTTGACTGTAACAGGTAACACTCCCATATATTGGCCTGTAGCGGTTAGAGTACCGTTTAGACTATAATTACCTTGATTCTCCGGGTTTCCTATCGACTCTAGGAGAGTACTATTGAGAGTTATCTGAGCACCAATAGTTTCGCTACCATTGGCTGGAATCATCTGCTCTTCAACTATTACAGGAGTTATTACTATATCCCCATAATACACCAAGCCATCTATAGCTATCTCAAGTCGGGTATCACTTGGATTGAATACGGTATAGGTTAAGGTGATTTCAGCCTCTGGTGGAATAACTGAAAGGCTATCTATGGAAAAATCACTGATATCCATTTCAAGCTGTTCTACAGCGTCCTTAACCTCCTGTTGACCCACATAGTAAACTCCTCCGAATAATACAGCTACAATTATGAACGCAATTAAGATCCGGTTTTGGTTATTCTTCATGCTTAATTCAAGGATAGACCCTTTTTGAACCTTAGCGACTAGACGAGAGTACAATTTCTCACGAATGAATTAGTTTATCAATAGTATAGTAAACCAAAAAGGAAACCAATAACAAGTCGTGAAGCTATCACGAATATTAACCCGATGAGAAACTTTGCTACTCTACGCATGATTGAGGTCTGAGTATCTCCTTTATCCATATTAGAAAATATGATGTAGGTTTTTAATAAGCTCCCCTTAATTTACGTGGTTTCTATGCGTCGGTTGAGGTAGATTAAGGCCCCAACGACACCTAACACGGAGTAAACACCAAGCATTATGGGGGAATATTGGTCTCGTCTTATCATATCATTCTTGATTAAAACAGGGAACATTAGGGAGATTAACACAAAATCTATGCTCATTATATGAACCAAACCGTTGGTTTGGAAACTATCTATATAACCGGTCCAATCCCCATAGATTAACCCATAGAATACTAGAGACACCCCCACGAGAAGTAACAATATCATGTTTCGTTGCTTCTCTATCTGCTTCTGGGTTCTTGTTTTAGGTCTCTCTGTATATTCAGGAGACCTTAGGCTATAGTAGACAAGGTAGACAAACCCACCCATAAAGAAGCTTAACAAGATAAATGGCCAAACAGGGAAACTTTGAGCCTCTCCCTCTTCAAGCACCAATACAGCGTAAATCATAGGCCATACGCCTAATAGGTTAAATATTGAGAAAATCAACGGGTTTACGGCCCTGAAATTGGCTGAGTATATGGTTCTTATCAAACCAATGTTCTCCGCGTTACTAGTGGTAGCGTAGAATGCTGCATAGATTATTATCAAAGCCAATGCTAGGAGAAACACGGGTTGACGGATCTTCATGGAATAATGATTTGAAGGACGTCCTTATATTGTAGAGCAAAAATAAATGGAGGATTACTTGTTTTCTGCTTCTTTGATCACCGCTGGCATCCACTTGGGGATATCAGCAGGATATCTACAGGTTACAAGGTTACCGTCAACGACAAGAGACTTGTCATGGTAGTTTCCCCCAGCGTTCTTTACATCAGTTGAGACACTTGTATAACAGGTCAAGTTCTTTCCGTCAACGATGTCGGCTTCAACCAGTAACTGGGCTGCGTGACATATAGCGCCAATCACGAGGCTTTTTTTATCAGCTTCTTTGACCAGGTTGACTATGTTTTCCTTGGTTCTCAGGCGGTCTGGCGCCCATCCACCAG
>CAZAQI010000164.1:0-3323 GCA_964487465.1 uncultured Candidatus Bathyarchaeia archaeon | reverse complement strand
CAGGAAGAGACACACTAGGTAATATTGTTGAGGATCACGATGATTCACAATGTGCCATACTAGAGGAAGCCTTTCAACCAGGTCTTGTAGGCGGAGAGATATACCCAATAGTTACAGACACCCAAAGATTAGTAATAATCCTTGGAACAATTACGTTAATAGTTGTAACCTATATGGGTAAAAAACGCTTCTAATTTTTTAACCTATTTTCTATTAGTTACTACACTAAAGAACGATTTTATGAACAAGAACATATCTGACAAACCAAATTTAGATGTGCCTTCAGAACGCTCATAAAACGTAATTGGAACCTCTCTGACACTAAACCCCATTTTCATAGCCTTAAAAAGGCTCTCAAATTGAAAATCCCATTTGTTACAGTGAACATCTGGCATTAACTCCATCCAAGTCTCTCTACGATATACACGAAAGCCGCTTGTCCAATCATTAACATGGCTTCTAGTAAATAATTTAATCACCGTATTAGAGAAATAAGTTAGAAAATCTCTATGAAATTCTCGTCCTTCAATAGATCCTCCGTTACAGAGTCTACTGCCTATGACAATATCCGACTCTTTAGCTGCTTCAATTAATTGAGGTAAAAATGATGCGTCGTGACTTAGATCACTATCCATTGAGATTATCAATTCTCCTTTTGTTAACTCAAAACCTTCTTTGTAGGCTGTGCCTAACCCTTTTTTAGAATCTCTATGCATGACTTTAATATTTGAATAATTTTCTGCATATTTGTCAGCTATCTTTCCACAACCATCTGAACTATTATCATCAACAATTATGATCTCAAAAAAGTAATTCTTTAGACTTTTTTGTATACGTTTAATGTTCTCTGGTAAATTCTTTCCTTCATTATATGTAGGAGTAATTAAAGAGATTAGTGGTGGCCACATGCGTCGTACACGGCTCTAATGAATCATGGAAACTAGTTTAGCTTTAAGTCAATATCTTTGGTAGTGTCCGGTGACACCATAATAGTAACCTTACTAATTAAACAACGAGAACAGTAAAATCCTGTACCCTTAGACCATTAACAACATGGCGATAAAGAATAAGAATCGGCATCATTCATATGGGCTTTTTCTACAGCGGCGGAGGAGAGAGAACAGTCTTAAATCAAGCCCAAGAACTTCAAAAAATTGGACACGAAGTTATTGTCTACGCACCCACTGTTTCAAAAGAATGCTTTCCTGAACTACAAAAAGGTCTAAACATAGTTGAATTCAACCAATGGGCCCCTGAAGACTTACCATATAGGAGCGCTATAGGTATGCTAACTTCAAGTTTCAAAATACCGTACAAAGAATTACAAAAAAACGATGTTTTAATTGCTCATGCCCAGCCAAGTAACTGGATAGCATATTGTATAAGAAAGAAGTTTGGTACGCCTTATATTGCATATCTTCACCAAGTAAATCGGTTTTTCAAACCTAGAACGATTGATATTGAATCAGGTTGGCAAACCAATGATGATATCGCTCTCCTAGGAATACTCCATAAGGGAAACTTTGCATTAAAAAAACTAGACAAGATATCAATAAACTCCGCAAATCTCGTTTTAACCAACTCTAACTGGATTAAACAACAAATACATGATTATTATGGGGTAACCTCCTATGTCTGTTATCCTGGAGTAGATATTGAAAAATTTGAGTACAAACCTACACGAGATAAAAAAATTATACTAAGCACGAATCGACACTATCCACAGAAAAGAATCGACTATGTACTAAGATGTCTTAAACAAGTTAAAGAATATTGTGACGACGTTAAATGTGTAATTACAGGGGAGTATACACGTCACACAAGTGAACTGTTGAAACTTAGAGAAGAACTAGACTTAGATAATGATGTCATATTTACAGGAAACATACCTACAGAGAAACTAATTGAGTTATATGAAAACGCGTACACTTACGCTTATACTTCTCCTGAAGAAGATTTTGGCTTAGGGCCTCTTGAAAGCGGGGCATGTGGGACCCCTTCAATAGTATGGGATAATGCAGGACCTAAAGAGACAGTAATAAACGGGGTCACAGGATACAGAATAAAACCTTATGATATAGAAGATATGGCGAAACACCATGTTTCACTTCTAGAAAACAATGAACTAAGATATAATCTAGGTAAAAAAGCATCAAAATATGTACATAAAAAATTTACCTGGAAAAAACATTGTCAAGCATTAAATAACTATACTAAATACATAACTTGATTACTAACACTCACTCTTACTGAGGGAAAGTGTCACCAGACATCAATAAACAAGAATAATCACGTTTTTCTAAAAAAGATACTCCCTATGAGATGGGAAACACTAATGAACAAAAATAAGAAAATTGTATCCCTAATAATGATAGGAGTTCTAATCCTATCAACCATAGGAATAATACCACTAGTAAACGCAGCAACCCCACCGACATCAACAAACCCAGATTACATGTCTGAAAACGGTCTGTTAGACTCGGATACTTACATTCTTTATCCGTATGAAGAGGAGAGCATCAACATCGGCTTTAGCAAGTACGGTGAGATGATTGACGGAGACATGGGTCTCGGCCTCAAATACAAGGATGTAGACGTATTCGCTAACTCGGCTGTACCTAAGGAACTCTGGTGTAATGGATGGATAATGGATATCCACTACACGGAAGGAGGATACCTGAGGAATGTATGGGCTTACGCGTTGTTCTCTGACCGAACAGTAGACGGCATCGAAGGAGAATGGAGAAACGGCCAATCATCCAAAGACGCCAGCGCGGTAGGAGACACCAATGGTGGAAGAAGGACAAACGGATATGCTGAAACAGATCCTATTAGAGTAATCTATGATGGACCCAGGAAAGCAATCTACCTCCTAAAGACCACCATATACGACAAAGACCCAATGGCACTAGGTACACCACTAGTTGAGTTAACTATACAGCTAGTATTCGATAAAGTCTCTAAGAACGTAATGGAGATCAAGGACGTCAAGCGTGTTGACGACAACAAGATGAAGGGCCCCTTCCAGATAGAGTTCAGCCAGAGAGCTGAATGGGACATCGGCCTCTCATCCGCAAGTGAGTCATATGCACAGTTCTACAACGACATACCCACCAAATACAACAAACACCCCTTCTACGAAGTACCGGGACAGGAAGGTAGAGAAGTTACCTTTGATCTAGTACAGATTATTGGAGAAGAGGAGTTAGTTGGGTATGCCGCTTACTGGCCTCCACTCGTGTCTAAATGGGTGACTAACGCAGAAGAAGTTAGAAGACTAGGAACAGAAGTAGACGTACCTAGCCTACTATCCACCATGGAAA
>CAZAQI010000163.1:0-3431 GCA_964487465.1 uncultured Candidatus Bathyarchaeia archaeon | reverse complement strand
GTGGGCTTTGTTAACAGCGCTGAGGGATTCATGGATCAACCCAAGGTGCTCAACGGTATGACTGATCTCTTGATCGAGGTATTCGGGGACTATGAGGGAAGACCAGCAAGAGCAGCATTACCTGTGCATCACCCGGGCTGGATATGTTGTGAAGCCTGGATGGTCGTAGAACTACATCCAGAAGACTAAATTCTCCAATTTTTTTCTGCACTCTACTATTATTTTATCCAGAGAACCTATGGATGTTATTGAGAAGGGTAAACGTTTTCCTCCTAAAAAATAGTTCTCTACTATGAATAGACTTGATGGAAAAGTAGCGTTAATCACCGGGGGAGCCTCAGGGATCGGGGAAGCCTCAGCTCGATTATTTAGGAAAGAGGGAGCAAGGGTGGTAATCGCTGATATCCAAGACCAGCGTGGAGAAGAATTGTCGTCTAGTATCGAGGCTGAGTATGTTCACATGGATGTCAGTAAGTGTGAAGATGTCCGGAAAGGCGTGGAGTATGCGGTTAAAAACCTTGGAGGATTGGACTGCATGTTTAATAACGCAGGTATAGCCGGAGCCGTTGGTGAACTTGACTCAGTTACAGTTGAGATGTTTGACAGGACGCTTGAAGTGAATCTACGTGGAGTATTTCTCGGCACCAAGTACGCGGCACGGGTTATGCGTGAACAGGGTTCTGGCAGTATCATTAACACAGCTAGTACGGCGGCCATACGAACCGGTTACGGTAACCATATTTACAGTGCATCAAAGGCAGGGGTGCTCCAGTTCACCAAATCCGTTGCCATGGAACTAGGTGAGTCAAATGTTAGAGCTAACTGCGTCTTACCCGGATTCATACCCACTCCCATGATCGCCATGGCGCGAGGAATACCAGTGGATGAAGCAGAGTCCAAACTCTCGCTTATAGAAAAAGCATTCAATAATGCCCAGCCCATCCAGAGACACGGTACACCGGATGATGTGGCCAAAGCCGCTCTTTGGCTAGCCTCTGATGATAGTAGCTTTGTTAATGGACACGCTCTTGTAGTGGACGGAGGGGTAACGTGTGGCAGAATGTGGGGAGACTATATGCACGCAATAAGTGAATTAGAAGAGATCCTGAGATTATAGTCTAGTCTCAAGGTCATCTAACTCCATTTCAGCGTTTTTGATGATTTCCACCAGTCGGCGTTTTCTCCAATATATCCTCGCGTCGATAAAGTTAAGTGGGTTCTCATAGTCACTGTATTGGGGTACTGTGGAGTCATCGAAATCACGCTGGAAGAGGTTCCCGTAATCAGGTGATGGTGCGTCATTCTTCACCGCGTCCAGTATCTCTTCTCTGCAAGCCTCACAGTCCTCAATGTGTTCTAGTATGTTGAGTTCAGTGTGGTTTTCGACTATAAAGCGCAGGTACTGGCCCTGTAGTTTAAATAAATTGACTTTCTCGCAGTTAGCCATAATCATAGCGCCATTTTGTATGTTTTAATTGTTCTGTATAACGTAAAACAAGGCTAATAACCTGATATTTAATACAACTAATAGAGGCGTATTGAAGGCGTACCTGTTCTCCATGCCCCGGTATACCTCATAATCTCTGTATATGTGGATCAAAGCGGATGTCAGTAGTATGATACTCTGGACTGGAATCCATTTCAAACCGGATGCCAGTAAAGTTAACCCAGTGATTATATCAATAACCACGTAAGCCCTGTTCATAGGAGTCAGCCATGGTGAACTCTTATACTTCATCACAAAGTACAGTATAATACTCTCCCCCGCCACCAATAAACCTGTTAAGAACTGTATGAGGTTCATAAAAGGAGTTTACCTGGACTGGTTCAAATTTCTTATCCTTTAATTATATCAGATAAGTGTATTGCGTCTGGTTAGACATACCTCTAGGTTATCCAGTTAAACTGGATGACGTTTCTGGGTAGACATCTATACAGTTTGCGCAGTGGATACACTCGTTCTGAAACATATTATCTGAAGCAACCATTTCCTGTACATTTAGCCCCATAAGGAAATTTCTTGTACAGGCTCCACATTCTATACAGTTGTTTTTCTTTTCTTTCAACCGTAGACCGGGGGTACCAGTTCCTATTTGATCACAGAGAATATTTCACAAAACATACTCTCTAAGCACTACCCATTGAACTGGTCTCACGATAGGAGAGCAAAGGGAGTGTAGTTATGAGCATGATATTATGACTGTTCTTCACAGGTTGGAGATGACGTTAGGTGAAGCAGAGGATTACACCCACATTATGCTGGATCAAATGGTATCCCACACCATGCCCATATTGGAGGATAAAGTCAAGAAAGGTATCGAGTTCCATTTTTTGACTACAAAAAAATTGAGCCTCCATCCGGGGTGTGGCGGAGATTCAATGTAAAACCAAGAGACCTTGAAGACCCTCAGTTATTAGATACTCGTTTCATTGAGGATGTTCCCCTTGGATTAATATTCACCGAGAAGGAGATAGGACTGATCAGTTTCAAGACAGTTGAGGATGAGATCGACTATACAGGTTTTAAGAGCCGAGATGAGAACACTCTGAAATGGGCGCATGATATATTTAATTTCTATTGGGAAAAAGCCTCTGATGTGTGGCCACAGGAATTGATAGACAGGGCTATGAAGGACTTAGCCTAGATACCCCATACCCATATTTTCTAGCATCTTTAACACCGAGTAACCTACCCTCGTTAAACCCATGCTTCGTTTGAAAGCATCGCTACCAACACAGTACATGTTCTCGATAGGCGTCTCAACTGAGCCAAAGCCTGCGTTAATACTCCAAGTAGCTTTCTCAGGGACGAGTTCCTGATAGTGAAGCATATTCAGATGCTTCTCAAGTTCAGGAACCGTGTTGAAAATGGTGTTTCTCGCTTTCTCTTTGGCTTTATCCGAGCTCATACCACCTGGTTTAATGAATGCGAACCCAACTAGATGTTTTCCAGGTGGTGCAAGGAATTGGTCGTAGTTACTGGTGGGTATTAGCCAAGTGTGGAATTTATCCTCGTCTGTAGAGATCCACATCTCACTGCCCTCGTCCCGGAAAACAGGTTCATCCAATCCAAGCCAGACACTGAGACTATTCACTTTCTCAATTTTCTTTAGATTCCTCATATAATCCTGAGGCAGTTCGGTCTCAACCAAGTTAGGGATATCAGTAGCATAGCCCGAGTAAACCACCGTATCGGCTTCATATTCCGATTTATCAGTAACTACTCCTGAGACACGGTCTACTATATCGTATCGTTTCCTAGCCTTCTTAGTTATTACTTTAACCAGTTTCTCGCCTGTATGAATATCCACATACTCTGGGAGAGAGTACATTAAGGCATCAACTATTTTCTGGACCCCACCGCGGGGATAATATTGATCCGTGGGCTTCCCACCGATCAGCATATTATAGAGACGCCCCATGTAGGGTAC
>CAZAQI010000162.1:0-3434 GCA_964487465.1 uncultured Candidatus Bathyarchaeia archaeon | reverse complement strand
TCTTCGGACCCACGCCGATGAGCAAAGGAGACGAGATACGACCAGCCAGCGCTGTAAACGTAATCGGTAAAATCATAGGAGACCCAAAACTATTCAAGAAGGTTAAGAGTGGCGAAAAAGTGGAAATAGAGAAAG
Source organism: uncultured Candidatus Bathyarchaeia archaeon (assembly GCA_964487465.1). Lineage (GTDB taxonomy): Archaea > Thermoproteota > Bathyarchaeia > TCS64 > TCS64 > RBG-16-57-9. Next base: position 3,299 of record CAZAQI010000162.1, on the reverse strand, counting down.
CCTAGCTACCTACCCGCTAACCATATTTTTTCTTGCAAATTATCATACAGATCCTGTATATTCTGTCTAGTAGCTGTGACACCATAAACGGGTCCCGAGTCAAAGCTCCAGAAATCCACTCCAATACTATATCTGAAATCCACCACAGGATGAGCCGGTGTCTCCTCAAGTAATCGAGAGAGGACTTTGTACATTGCTTCCTCTGACACATCTCCTGATTGAAGAGCTATCCCATATACGTCAATGAATAGTTTATTCAATGCAGGTAAACCAGGTTTCTGGAGCATAGAGAATTCTTTAGGGGCTGTGAAGCATTCAGGATAGATGTCGTATAATGCATTCCAGTAATCTATTAACAGATATGCTATGCTTTTAATGGGCATATTCTTGAAGTAATGCTCACCCAGAATATCAACAACAGATGATACCATCTCTCTATCCTTAATTATATGATCAATTTGTTTTGCTTCTCCCACTTCTCTTATTTTACCATACCAGGGGCTTACCGGGTCTTTATTCAATATGTCAACAATTTCTACAGCATAACCTCTGGCAAGCCCTCTTTTTCCCTCAAGATCCAGTAACCATTCTTCGCCTTTTTTTAGTAACATCCTCTGTAGATGGCGGTAAACCAGATCAGTTTTTACCCCTTTTTGACGCCTGTTTACTATGTAGAATAGAAGCATCTCATCAAATCTATCAGGTAATTGTAATATACTAACGATTATCGGGTAATCGTTAAAGTCTCTATTACGTGATATTGCTCTTTTTAATGACTCTACTCTATGCTGTCCATCTATAATCCAGAACTCATCGCTTTGCGTATCAAGCGTACCAACACTAAAACCGGCATGAGTTTTTTCTTCTGTAAAAGACATTTCTCCACGGACATTTAACAGAATTGAGGTAGGAAAACATCCAAGTTCCCGGATCAAGTAACGTACAGCGGAGCCTCTTATCATACTTAGCCTTCTCTCACTTGGGAACCTCTGATACCCCGTTGGGTTAGACGGGGTTCTCCTATCGATATTACATTTGTGAACAATATCTCCTGCCCTAAAAACAGTGATATATATGTCCACTAATCCCCGGTTTCCCCCCTGAGATAACTTGAATGCATCGATCTTCAACCATACCCCCATTTATTATTTATGGTCAGTTATCTATAACAGTAACTATTGGAGAACAGTTTTAATCCAGGAACCAATGCATAGGCTATGGGAAACCCAGTAGATTATCTAGAGATAATGAGACCCGTTAACTCAGTTATGGTAGGTGTTGCCATAATCGTAGGGGCCGTAATCACAGGTGGATTCTCCATACTAGCTAACTTACTATTACTATGGTACTCCTTCATCACAGGTTTCACCTTAACCGGAGCATCGATGACTATCAATGACTATTATGATAAAGAGATAGATACAATCAATGAACCTGATAGGCCGATACCAAGTGGAAGAATATCCCCCCGTGGAGCCATCATATTCACTGCATTACTAAGCATAACTGGTCTGGTCTCCTCTTGGTGCATATCTTTGGAGACTTTTACTGTAGCTCTTATCGCATGGATAGTCATGATGCTGTACAGTATGTGGGGTAAAAAAACTGGTTTCCTAGGAAACTTGATGGTAAGCACATGCATAGCGCTTCCATTTGTTTACGGGGGTTTATTATCAAACCGTGTATGGCCATCGATGAGTTTCAGTGTCTTAGCTTTTCTATCAAATACCGGGCGTGAGATAACAAAAGGCATAGTTGATGTAGAGGGGGATAAAGAAGCCGGTGTTAACACGATAGCTGTGGTTAATGGATCAAGCAGGGCTGCGGATATTGCTACCCTTTTCTATTTATCTGCTGTTGCTTCTTCAGTTGTCCCTATTTATCTAGATCTGGTCTCCTATTGGTATATTCCCTTTGTTGCTATAACCGATATAGGATTAATAATAAGTAGCTATCAGGTAACCGCAGATCCCAGTAGAGAAACAGCGAAAAAAATCAAAACCCAGATACTGTACTATATGATAATAGGATTAATAGGCTTCGCAGCTGGAAGCCTATTATAAGAAAATAGGATTATCTTGAGGACCTTGCGATCCGCTCGACTTCTTGCTTACGACGTACAGCGAAATTATTACCGTCATTGTTAGCCGCACCTATTAACTGGTCAGCTACGACCTCTTCAAGAGTCGATCTGTCGTTAAATGTCTGGTTCTTAATCCCTGTTACAATATAGCGTAAAGCTAAGTCTATCCTACGCTGTGGACTGCAGTCAACTGCAAGACGATAAACAACACCACCATAACCGATCCTAGTAGTATCCTCGTTTGGGGCACTGTTCTCAATAGCCCTTACCAGTACTTCAATAGGGTTACGCCCTGTCTTTAGATTGATTATTGTCAACGCTGTCTTTACAGAGCTTGTGATTCTTATCTTGTCTCCGCCGCTGGTGCCTGGTTTCATTAAGTTATTGATCAGTCGCTCTACGATACTCAGGTTGCTTTTTCTGAATTTTCGTGCCGTATGTCTTCCTCCACTGTGAGGTAGGTAGACTGGGTCAAGGTTGATGTAGCGTTTGAGGCCTATGTCTCTTACCTCTATGCCTTCAAAGCCCCATTCCCCGAAGAGCTTTATTCCCTCGTCTTGAACTTGTACTTCGTCTTCGCTCATTTGACCACTTCTTGAGTGTGCAGTGACTTTGAAAGGGGTACCCAAATAAAAGGGTTGTCGCTTTTCGATTGATTTAAAGCAACGAATACTCACGGTAATGGTATTATCTCGTTCAGGGAGTAGGGTGCTAGCTACTATTTGCTATGTATTGTGGCGTTTTTATCTATCTTCAGCATTATGAATTCTAACACTATTTTATCTATGCAGATTGGAGTAGCAGGGTCTGGATAGGTACACTGTATCAGCAGTATTAGAGACACACAGTTACTACATCCAAAGTAAATGTAGATACTATACACAAATGACTCCGATTTATTAGTAATCGTCCTCGTGAGTCATTTGTAACCAACTCTCTTCCCTTAAAGTCAATCAGAGTTCTGCAGAGACGGGGGCACTTCTATTTCACTGTCTCTCTGACGTTAATTGCGAATTCTTTTTAATACTGAGAAGTGAAATTGGGATATAAAGCTGTTTCAAGCCAACAAGGGTGTTCAGGTATGTTTCTATTGTTCTACAGACTTAACGCTAATCATAGTCAATGGTAAATAGCATATTGATTAAGACTAAGAAATCTTTTTTATCGCATTGCTTTTTGGGCTTTGCCTAGTACTAGTAGTTTCAGGGGGACGCCG
>CAZAQI010000161.1:1527-3448 GCA_964487465.1 uncultured Candidatus Bathyarchaeia archaeon | reverse complement strand
ACTGGTGCCAAGTATTGAGTATTAAATATATACTCAGCCCGTTTATTTGGAAACCTGTGACCTGTCTCAACAAGACAGGATCTAATATCCTCTTCTTCACCATCAAGGATTTTATTTTCGGTGAAAAGAGCATCAACGCATCTTTGACCCATCATTGCACTTGCGAAGGCTGTAAGTAGACAGTAAACCATCTCCTCATACCATTTGTAGGTATCCATCTCATGAACAGCACGAAAGTCTTCCATTCGATCTTCTACCATTTCTCTTACTCTATTGTTTGATCGCAGCTCCTTGATCTTTTCTACTAATTTCATGAAGCCTTCCTGGTTATTGAACGTAGGTTGCATTAAAGACGATTACAAAGCGCTTAATTTAAAGTTAAAACGTTCTCATCTGTTGCGAGAATAATACTATAAGCATGTCATTAAACATAAAAACGCACAATGAGTCCCCGGTCGCCCAGATTAGAATATGAAAATAATATAGTGACATGTAAAGCACTGAGAAATATACCAGAAATTGAGACGGTTGGTTTCAAACTTGATTCTGTTGAAGCAGATAGCGAATTCACTACTTTTTACTGGGTGGCAAGAGAACTTGCTAGAAATGGTTTAATCGGGTATGAGGATGAAATATTAAATAATAATGAATGGACTCAAATTCATTTCAAGGAACGTATAAACCCAGCTGGACCACCGAGTCCATTACCTGAGGAGTTTTACGCAAAAGCGTATCAGTCTTTTACCTCGGCAGAGGATATGGATACGGTAATTAATCTTAATCGTATAAGAGCACGGTATAGAGATATCCTAGAGTCTAGGATTAACAGGATTACACGTTATGCGGCGGCTGAGGCAAATTCACCCACCCGGGTACTACAATCAGAAGAGATATCCCTTTATGATAAAGTCCATCGGATCATCTCAGAGTGGAGACAAAAAATGAGAAAAATAGGCTGTGAATAAGATGGCTCAACTAGAATCTGTAGAACAGGCTTTCACACAATTTGTTGAGGATTTCGTAGATAAAAATGGCAGATTCAAATACGATCAACAGATTAGCGAAATGGCTGTTAAAGGCGAGAAGAGCTTTGTCATAGATTTTATTGATCTATATGGCTTTGATATAGAACTTTCCCAGATGATTCTAGATGATCCTGAAAGTAACACCCCTATTTTTACTACAGTGGTTAGAAGCAAACTCCGTACACGTGACCCTATATACGCTGAGAGCCTAAAACGCATCAACATAAGGTATAGAAATCTTCCAGCGGATACACCGCTCAGAAAAATCGGGTCCGATCATATTGGACGACTTGTTATGATGCACGGAATTATAGTAAGAGCATCATCAATAACACCTCTAGTAATCCGGGCAACATTCAGATGTCCAGTATGTGGAGAATTGAATCATATAGAACAAAGTGGTCAAACACTCCAGAAACCTCAGAAATGTCTTGCATGTGACAATAGGAAAAATTTCGAGCTTGTACCAAGGGAGTCAGTTTTCATTGACCACCAGTTAGTAACTATACAGGAGAGACCAGAAGACCTTCCCCCTGGACAATTACCTAGATCCATTACAGTTGAATTAAAAGACGATATAGTCGATGTTGCTCGTCCAGGAGACCGAATCACAATGACTGGGTCAATTAAACTACTTCCTAAATATGGTAGAGGGGGGGAACTCAGAACTTATGATATTCAGATTGATGCAAGTTTCTGTGAAGTAAGTGGTAGGGACCAAGAATTATTGGAATTGACGCCCGAGGATGAGGAAGAGATTCTTGAGATAGCTAGGGATCCTTTTGTTCATCAGAAACTTCTCAATAGTATAGCCCCCAGCATATACGGAAATGAGTACATCAAAGAATCCGTACTTTATCTTCTTCTTGGAGGAGTAGAAAAAGAACTAGAAGATG
>CAZAQI010000161.1:0-1517 GCA_964487465.1 uncultured Candidatus Bathyarchaeia archaeon | reverse complement strand
TGTTAGAATAAGAGGCGACATAAACGTTCTCCTAGTCGGAGACCCGGGTACGGCAAAAAGTCAGATGCTTAACTTCTCAGCCAAGGTTGCACCTAGAGGACTAATGACTACTGGAAGAGGAAGCACAGCAGCGGGATTAACTGCTGCAGTAGTTAAGGAAGGGGGTACAGGTAACTTTGTACTAGAAGCTGGGGCACTCGTATTAGCGGATAAAGGAATATGTTGTATTGACGAGATCGATAAAATGCGTGATGAGGATCGTGGTGCAATACACCCGGCCATGGAGCAACAGATAGTTCCCATCGCCAAAGGCGGTATAGTCGCCACATTGAACGCAAGATGCAGTATATTAGCTGCAGCTAACCCAACTCTGGGCAGATATAACCCATATCAAACGATAGCTCAAAACATTACCCTCCCGGTAACAATACTAAGCAGATTCGATCTCATTTTTATATTAAGAGATACACCCGACAGCCAGCTAGATAATGAGATAGCGGGTCACATCTTGGGGCTTCACAAGAATCTGAAAAGCTCATTAGCACCCTTAGATAACCAGATGATGAGGAAATTTATCAGCTACGCAAAGAGACTGAAACCAAGACTCACAGATCCCGTGATTGAGCGATTCCAAGAGTTCTATGTACAGATGAGAAACGCCAGTATGGAAGGAGGTGAAGCCTCAGCAGTTGCGATAACAGCTCGACAACTTGAAAGCCTTGTCAGGATGGCGGAGGCGAGAGCAAGAGCTCATCTTAGAGAAGAGGTAACCATCGAGGACGCAGAGGGGGTAATCAACCTGATGCAAAAGAGTCTAGAACAAGTTGGAGTAGACGTAGCGACAGGGCAAATAGACATAGATATATTGTATACAGGTAAGCCACGTAGTCTACAGAATCAGTTACAGAAAGTATTGCAAGTGGTTTCAGAGATGGAGAGAATAAGTGGATCAGTCAAGGAATCAGACCTATATGAGGCGTTAAGCAGTGACTATGGTATTAGTAGAAGTGAGGGTGCTAAACTCATCAGTGTACTGGTTAAGGATGGTACAATCTACATGCCGCGTCCAGGGTACTATAAGAGAACAGACTAGTTTCACCCATCTCCCACCTACTTTTTCCAACGCTTATTTTTTACACTAGAATACCATGTCAAAGAATATGACCTCAGATCTACCTCTCAACTATGATCCTGTTCCCTATTTAGAACAAATAAATGAGCCGTGGATCAAATACAATATTAAAAGAATACAAAATAAAGAAAACAGTAACGAGTTTAAAGAATTAATCCAAGATCCCAGAATTCAATCATTAGTCGATGAGTGTATAAATTGGCCAGATCCGCCTTTAAAGAGACATAATGATGCGAAACACCCAATTCATAAGATAGGGGTATTAGCTGATTTGGGGTTAGATATCCGAGATGAATGGATAAAGGCATTGACAGATCTAATCATCAAACATAGATCTGAGGATGGCTTTTTTGATAATTCGGGCAACATCTTTCATCGCGGGACG
>CAZAQI010000160.1:291-3465 GCA_964487465.1 uncultured Candidatus Bathyarchaeia archaeon | reverse complement strand
TATTTCCTCAAGCTCATCGTCCCTGTTCTCCCGCATCTTTTCGAATAGTTCCTTTGGATCAGATTGCATCAACTTTTTTCGACTGTAAATATCGGTTGATTTGTAAAGTAGTTTTGCTGCAATTGAACCCATTATAGGTACCAACTCCTCCTCTAAAACCACAGATTTAGCCTCATCAATTATTTTCTCGGTTTCTCCCCTTGTAACCCGTCTAACTGATTCTGGGTCCGCGTCCGCAAGAGACTTTATTCCTTTTACACCTATTCTCCTCAGTTTATTAGCAGTGACAGTACCTATCCCTGAGATGTTATTGACTCTATCTGATGCAACCACTAGATCTACTTTTGAACCGGGAGAAGCCATAGATCCTGGTTGTGGAGATTGCTTGAGGACACTCCCGCCTTCACGGCTGCTGGGCTTCAATGTTACCTGCCCCAACTCTAATTCTTTTTCCTTAAGCATTGACTCAGCCCGGTCTCTATCTTGGGTTAATAAATCAGGCACTTTTACAAGTTTACCCTGAGCAACTTCCACATCCACTTCTGTCCCAGGTTCAACTGCCATGTTTGCTCCCGGACTCTGACTTAATACTGTTCCAGAATCTCTGTTGCTTCTACGATACTTAACATCTCCCAGAGCTAATTCAACCTCATCCAATATTGATTCAACAGAATCCAGGTTTTTCCCAACCAAGTTTGGCACAGTTGCACTTGGTTTCCTCGATACAACAAAATCTACAGAGGTATTCTTTTCAAGCTCTATACCTGGCTGCGGATTCTGAGTAATAATTGTCCCGGGCTCCGTCCTGCTTGTTTTCTCCGTAACCTTCCCTGCTCTAAGATCAGCCAGTTCTAGCTGCTTATACGCAGTTTCACGATCAAGCCCTATCAAGTTAGGGCAAGTCGTGGTGCTGGTTCTTGAGACCCAGAGATCAACCTCGTACCCCAGCGGTGCAATTGCATATGCCTCCGGTGACTGGTTTATCACTAAACCAGGTAGACTCCTTGAAACAGTCTCATATACCTTACCTACCTTGAAGCCTTTCTGTTTTATTTTCTCTTCCGCTGTCTCTCTCATTATGCCAACAAGATTAGGCACCTCCACCCGGTCTGATTTAACACGTGGAGGCTTAGGCGCGGCCTTGATGTTGAAGTTAATAGTGCTGAGAGCCTCCGAAGGAACTCTTTCACCTATCTTTGGCAGGTGAAAACCTAGTGTTCCTTCCTCATCTAATGTTAAGTGGGTCTTTAGACTCACATCAAAATCACTTATCACATAGTTCAAATCTGATTCAGGCACTCTGAGACTATCCTGCATCTTCTCCAAGCTCTCATAGAATCCTGTTACAAGTCGTGGGGCCTTTAAAATAGGTCTTTTAACCTCCAGAACTCTAACTCGTTCTATTAGACTCTGCTTTTCCTCCTGGAGCTGGTTTATTTGCGTTTGGAGCACCTGGTTCTGATGCTTTAGTGTAACTCTTTCAGAGTTTATTTCGGATAATCTGTTCTGCGTTTCTTCAAGGTTTCGTTCTTTCTCAGTAAGTTCTTTCCTCAGCCGGTTTAGCTCTTCTCTGGACAATCAGCCTTCACCTCTTCATGACTCCGCCTCTAAGCTGGAGGGAGGGGGAATTGACGCTATTTTGATTCTGAGAAGGCTTGACCCTTTGACATCGTAATCATAGTTCCGAGTATATGATGCATCCAGAGGTACTCCAAAGATCTTGGCTTTGGATACATCCGCGTCAACTATGGTCTCCTCATGTATTGATAGAGCTAGTTTAAGTTCTAACTCAATTTCTGGCATATGATACCATGTAGCGGATAACCCATATGTACTCAGTATTTCATCATTTTCTATGAATATCTGGGTGTCAGCACTATTACGGTCCAGGGCAATTTGCGTATCGGCTATGCCTTTACCTATGCTCACTAGTACATCGGATAATGGTCTTACTAATACATCACTGATTATTTTTCCCTGGGACATTTTGTTCTACTCAGTTGTAGGGGCTTGTACTCTAATCTTGGGTACCGTTCGTGGTGGCGCTGGTACGGGTTTTATTGTCGTTCTTAAGAGGCTTGTTCCTTGTGCGCTGTAGCTATACTTGTTGGAGTAGCTTGCGTTAAAGCTCGTGGCGAATGCGGTTGTTGTTGTTGAGGTCACATTAGCTGAGGCTTTACCGAATAATAGATTGGACCACCATGGTGTTCGGTATTTGAAGTCTAGGGTCGTTTTGTTCTGGATCTTGAAACTTGATTCTAGCTTAGTATTGAATGCTCGTTCATGTCTTATGGATATGGTTATCTTGACCTCTATGATAGTTTCCGTGAACTCGTAGAATCTTGGTTCCAATCCGAAAGCCAGTAAGGATATGGGGGTATCATTGAGTATGTAATCGGTTTCGGTTACGTTTCCATCCTCATCAACTGTTTCTTCTATGGCTATCACGATGCTGTTTGCATCTATCTCCGTGTTAGCCAATTCTTGGGCTACTTGCACAGAGTTCATGTCTAAAGCAAGTTGTCCATCCGCTATAGCGAGGGAGAGGCTTCTCACCATTTCTGGAAAAGGTACATTCAGAAGCTCTTGACCTACGCTCATTGTTGCAGGCATTAAATCACAGTTATTGGAGCGATTTATAGACAATTAACCTAGTTGTAACCTTCACTGAATAATTCTAGTGACAGTTACAAGTAGGTAATATAGGAAAATTAGTCTTAAATTTTTTGAGAAAGAATTCTCTAGAATGAAATATCTAAAAGGTCTATCGTAAATAAATATCACAAACATATTTTGAAATATTGTAAAATCCTGAGAGCAATAATTATCCTTGATTTAGCACCATGTATGTGTCACCTTCTCCAGGATTATTTACAAATCCATCCATATTCGTATCATCCCATCTGACCACAAGCCATGACTTGTCACAATATATACGATTTTGTATGATTTCACTGTTAAAGAATTTACCTGCCGCGTAGGTTCCTTTCCATCCATACCCGTAATAGATCATGACTGTTCTGTTTTCATGGTCCCTGAAGATCTCTATTAGGAAGAAATCCTTGCCACCATTAATGGCTTCTATCTCTACTATAGAGTCTGAGATGGTTGTTCCATTGTATATATACATGTAATGAGTTCCATTATCTTTGAACCTTACCAGTGGCTTCCTAT
>CAZAQI010000160.1:0-281 GCA_964487465.1 uncultured Candidatus Bathyarchaeia archaeon | reverse complement strand
GATTGTGGGTCCACCGAATGTAACTATTCCCGATCCAGGTCCAGCTAAAGGGTTCCCCGTTGTCTTATTTATACATGATTTATTAGTGTCCATACACTCGACATAAGCGTACATCTGAGACGTTACATATGCCGCTGACATCCAATCTGTCTCAGCTGCAGGACTACAGTTTAACGGCTTATCTATTTCTGTTGAAGGATAAATAACGATAGAGTTTATATTTGAGCCAATGAGGTCGTCGAAGCTGCAGAAAAACGGCTCCTTCTCAAATGTGTAATTAT
>CAZAQI010000159.1:0-3475 GCA_964487465.1 uncultured Candidatus Bathyarchaeia archaeon | reverse complement strand
GGTCATCTTCATTATAGTCTTCCCATATATTCTGGGCTTTAATATAGTTACCCTGATTTAGGGATGAATTCATATCTGCCAATATCGTTGAATATCTTTCACGGTTAAAAGCATCCAATCCTTTTGAGTCAAGGACGGCTTTGAGCTCAATATTCATTTCATAGTATTTTCCCTTAAAAAACGCCACCTTGGACTCATCCATTAGTTCGTAGGTCTGAGACTTTGAAGCTATTCTGGGGCCAGTAGAGCCATCATCCATAATCAGATATACATTGAAGTTGAAATCCATTCTCACGTTTTCCGTTGGTAATGCCCCATATTCGTATGAATCTTTTTCTATAGTAAAATTAAAGATGGGTGAGGAATTATTGAGATTAGTCTTTTTTTGATAATATACAGACTTGGGAGTACTTGCATAACCAGTGCTCGCATTTCCAAAATGATAACCACCAATCACTCTCCAAGTGAATTTCATATTATATTCTAATCCAAACGGATCTTGGGAATAATCAGTGAGATTAACATTGGATGCATTGAAATCCACGAGACTTACATTAAATAAATAGGTATCATAAGCCCATAACTGGCGGTATTCTGGCGTTGGGGATACATCTACTTTTAAAGAAGGCTCAGCAAAAGCCATAGGTGTCATAATACATAAGGATAATAGGAATAACAACGGCAGTCTTCGATTCATAGTAAATAGGATAATCTTAACCACTGATATTCATATCTAATTGGAATAAACCCAAATAACACAAAGTATTAGATTAAGTAATGGCCGAAGAATTCACCATAGCACCCATAAGAAGACTCCTCAAAAAAGCAGGAAACCTCAGGATAAACGAGGAAGCAGCCAACGCGTTAAGAGACTGCATAGGAAAATACGGCTTAGAGATAGCAGAAAATGCTGTAGACAACGCTAAAAAAGATGGTCGAAAGACAGTATTAGAAAGAGATATTTGGAAGGCAGCAGAAAGGGTATGGGTACCGGAGAGAAAAGAAGCTGAGTAAAGATAAATCAGGAATATTAAAAATGTTTTTCCAAGAACACTGGGACTATATATCGGAACTTGGGCCAATTTTTGCACTAACAACGATAATATTCTTTTTCAGTATATTCATGGGGTATAGTCTAGGTGACCAGATATCTCCACAAAGTTTTGAGGGAGTATTAAGCAACATACCTAATCCAGCTAGTTCTACGGGCTTTGAAATGTTTACAGCAATATTGTACAATAATGTCTTAGCTAGCTTCATCTTTCTCGTATCGGGTTTGATCATTGGCATACCACCATTAATGTTCATGGCATTCAACGGTTTTTTCGTGGGATATGTATCTTTTAACGCTGCAAAAACCCAGGGGATATGGTTCGTTATCTTGACATTATTACCACATGGCGTAATTGAGATTCCTACCATATTATTATGCGCCGCGATGGGAGTTGGATTTGGGTACAAGATAATCCATAAACTAAATCGTAGAAACGGTTTGCAGAAATATTTCGCTGAAAGCATAAAAGTATTCATTAAAAGAGTGGTGCCTCTACTCGTGTTGGCAGCCGGTATTGAAACTGCTCTAATCTATGCATTAACATAACGAAGGTTTTTTTCATATCATCTAACATTATGTTCGTTATGATTGAAAGAGATCAAAAAAGATTCAACTGCTGTGAAAGCACGATTATCAAGGTAAATGAGAAACACCCTCTCAAGGGCTTTGGTACCGGAGTAATGCGTGCTGCATCGAATATGGGTGGTGGTGGAGCCGGATGGGGAAGTATGTGTGGCGCAGTATCAGGTGGAGTCATGGCCTTCGGATTGGCTATGGGAACAAATGGAAAAGAATCCCCTGAGGAATTCACAGCAATAAGGGATGAAATGAGGGAATACACTCAAGAATTTCTCAAAGCTTTTGAACAGGAGTGGGGACATATTAATTGCTTTGATCTATTGGGCGTAGATACAAGAACTCCTGAAGGAAAAGCCAAACATGAAGAAAACAAGGCTAAGGGAATTTACTATTGTGAGGATTTTGTTCAATGGGCAGCAGATAAAGTACTAGAGATATTCAAAGAAAAACACATACAATCAATAAAATAAATACTAGCATATATTTCATAATCTCTAATTATTATATCATTGATAAAGTATTTAATATGCCAATATATCAAAACGATGTCGGGGCCGTGCTTCATGTATGGTTTGTCGCAAAACCCCCCGATATTTTTCTAATATCAGAATAAAAGTAACTCACGTTAAAGAATTAATAAAAAAAGGGATTTAGGTTAGACGTATTTGACGCTTACTTATACCATGTAACGGTATCAACAGTACTGTCGTACAATCCAAAAACTTCCCAGCTTGAGGCGTCATCATTGACTGCCCAAATCTGGTAGTTACTGGCGTACCTATCTCCATCCTCGTTGAGCCTGTTCCACCCGCTTGCACCCCACTGCACATAGGCAGATGGCCTCTGCAATGGAATGACATCGGTTGCATCGGTACTCTGTGATTCAAGGACAGTTTTAGTTATAATCCAGCCAACGTCATATGCACATGCACTGTAATAGCCGAATGGCTGTGAAACCAGTGCATAATACCTATCATATAGATCGTTGAATAGCTCGGATTCAGCAGGTGCAGCATAAGTGCTATAGATCTTTAGATGACTTGCCTGTGTAGGCGCATCGTCTAATGCTTGCTGACTCAGTACTGTACCGTCAGAGCCGAACCATGGTAGATTGTAGAGGGTCTCGTAGTCCTGAGCCTGAGTAATCATGGTAACGAACTCGGCGAAGGCGATTAACTCAACCCCAACCTTGTCCTCACCATACTCAGCCACCGCTTCTTCAGCGATATCCTCTGCAGTCTGCAGATAGTTACTGAACTCTGTGGTCTCACCCGCATAGCGAATCTTTTCGAGAATTACTCCTCCCGTTTCAGCGAATGCAGGCTCAAAATAGTTAACAATACCGTCAGCCCAAGCATCTCCTCTGTAAATCAATACGACTGCTTCTACGCCCTTGCTTTCAATCATCCTTGCGATGGCTGGAGCCTGAACTAGATCCGTTGGACACATCCTGTATAGGTTGTCATCCGGAATAGCTAGTAGCGGGCTGGTGGAGGAAGTGCTCCACATGAGCATGTCGTTGTCGTTACAGTAGCTTAGCGCTGCCTGTGCTTGGCTTGACCATAATCCACCTATGAATATGTTAACATCCATGGACTTGAATCCCTGGACCTTCTCAAGGTGGACTGCTGCTTGACCTGTAGCGTCATCGATAAGGTATTCGAAGTCTACGTCGTAACCCAATAGTTCCGCGTACTCGTTATAGTCGGGATTCATTATGTCCTCGACCAATGGTGTCGCTGTCTCTAGTCCGACTGTGGTAGAGCTGATGTAACCGAGCTGTATAGTCTTTCCCTCTAGGGGTAGTTTAACTTCTACAGGTCCGGTTCCGTCTCCGCCTTC
>CAZAQI010000158.1:0-3481 GCA_964487465.1 uncultured Candidatus Bathyarchaeia archaeon | reverse complement strand
GGCCCCGTTCGGCGGTGCGCGATGTCGGATAACAGAGTTATAATCTACAACTGGCAACTAGCAGCGCTACCCAAAGAACTAGCACGCTGCGTGATTATACATGAACCACCAAAACGGCTTCAAATCCAAACTAGCAAACTATACCCCGAACATCAAACAAAATGAAAAACAATTAAAAAAATATCAACAAATAATATCGGACAAGTCGAATTAAAATTTTATAAAATTGGTCTACAGAGTATGAAAACTTAGTTAGCGTTGTTATAGTGTTATTGTTTGTTCTCGCTGGATTATCTTTGTGTTTTGGTGTTTGTTTTTGAACCATTGTGGGTTTTCTGTGTGGACTGGTATCAGTGTTTCCGGGTTTATCGTCTCTATCATTTCGGTTAGCTGGTTTCCGGGTGCGTGTCCTGAGGCGTGTAACTGCACTGGTTCCCCGAACCCATACAACTCCATCCAGTTCGTTACGCGTTTCTCGTCTATCTCCATCTCCTCATTAAACGGCTCACAGAGGCTGCGTATGAATCGGCTGCCCGGAACCGGGTCTATGTCTATTAACTCGTTCAACTGGTAAAAGTTACAGTAGAACAAATAGTCTCCCTGGTTTTCCTTCACGTCTCGGTAGTTTATCGTGTTATCCATGTAGAGGTATTCACGTTCCCATGTACGGTAATCCTGTTCAATAATATTCTCCGGGTAATCATCACGACCCACAAGCCCCCAGCTCTTACGATCCGCGAAGAAACACAGGTCCGGATCATCCAACCCAGGGTAATCACCGATCTTGCTCAACTGTTCCAGCATGTATGCGTGTTTAAACCCTAGAACCAGTTTACGACCCGAATCACCGGCCACCCGTAAGAAAGTCTTCAACCGATCCGCGTCTCGCTGCGGGAAATTAACCGCCACCAAACCATCCGTATCATCCACCACCTTCCGTGACTCCATACGCACATACTCCTCCGTGTCACCCTCACCACTATCAATACGGGTGCCCTCAGAGATCATCAAGTCAACACCCATGTCAGAGACAGATTCAACCATCCGCCGGGTATCATCCCCCCTATATCCATGGAAACGAAGATCCCCCGTATACAATATGTTGCCCTCACTGGTATGAACAAGGTAAGAAGCTGCACCGGGTAGACTGTGATCAACAGCAAAAGAAGTAACCTCAACATCCCCAACCTTGAAGCTTTTACCGGATTCAACCAGGTTAATCTCACGGGGATCAGAGGCAGCACTCCCCTTCACCCGTGTAAACCCATCACCACGTTTCTTCGGACGAGTACAGAAAGTACGTTTACGACAAGTCAACTCATTAAAGGAACCCGAACCAGTATCCTCCAGCGTCTTCAATATCGCCAAGGATTCAGGCGTCATATAGAGGGGAATATCACAGCGAAGAAAATGGATATACTGAGCATGATCCGCGTGAGCATGACTCAACAACAAGCCATCCACACCCCGTTCCTCGTAGCCACACCCATCATACTCAAGATAGTCCAGCCGGTAAACACCTTCCAATTGAGGCAATAACCCGGTAGCATAGAAATCACCTAACCCGTTGCATTTACGCGGCTGATGAAACTCACTGAAATACCGCCCGTTCTGACCGAAACTCATACCGAAATCCAGTAAAACCCTGGTATCCTGGTCCTCCAGCAGTATCTTGTTTCCACCAATCTCCCCGACCCCACCATAAAACGTTAATTTAGTCATAATTATTGCCCCTCAGCCAACATATCTTAATTACATCCACTTCATATATTAGAAGTAGTTTAAAACACGATAAACCACTCTAAACCCATACAGAAAAGTCAACCAGGTAACCCCCAAACGCTAACCCCTTAATTTCTCGATAAAAACATCCAAGTTACCCAAATAACTATCATCATCAACACTCTTTGACCTGTAACCGGCGACAGCAACAGGGGCCTTACCGCAGAGTTCCTGCATCTCTTCAAAGGTTCCCGCAGGATCATCACCACCCATCGTGCAGAAGAAACCAACCTTTTGGATCTCTGACCCATATTTATCCAGGAAGCTTCTCACTGGACTGGCCAGGGTTCCAGCCCACACCGGTGTACCCACCACAACCAAATCATATACACCTGGGTCCACGTCCATGTCTTTTATCGGGGGAGTCTTACCTCTTGCACTCTCATAACCTGATCTAATCCACCCGATTATCCCTTCTCTAGAACTTGACTCTTTTATTGACTCGATATCTGCGTCTATTTTCTCAGCTAACGCTTCAGCTACCTTCTCGGTATGCCCGTCTCTACTGAAGAAAACTACAAGATTTGACATACAAGCAAATACCGTACTTGGTTAATAAATAGACACGTAATTCAAGCGCCTAAAGGCAGTGAATCAATCAGCCTAGGACAATGGACTCCAAGGTTTGCAGTTAGATTATCCTAGGATTTGAAATAGCGAATGAGAAACGTAATCCAACAATCATGTATGATTGTGAGTACTAGGGATAAAAGTGCACTATTTTTGTCGGCACAACCTTTAACGTCTCAAAGGTATCATGGTCAAACTTCTGACTCGTGTTTGAACCCGCAGACGAATACTTGCCCCACACCCATCTAAGATAATCATCATACCCCATATCTGGCTCAAATCCAATATCAGCGAGACCATAAACCAACGCACATTTAGAGGGTACATCACCATCAACTGCCTTTGTTCCCTGCATAAGGAATGAGAGAGACACTTTCTTGTTTCGTTTGACATTGTTTCCTCGTACGGATTTTTTTATCGATACAAAGTAGAACACCCCGTCTTTGTAGTTATACCATATGGGGGCTGCATGAATTGTACCATCCTTGTTGTGGCTACAGAAAACCGTGGTATAAGATTCCACGAATAGGCTTTCCAGATCCTCTGGAGTCATTTTATTATTGCTCATCGTATTGAATCAAAGTTTTTTATGAGTTTAAGCCTTGTTCTTAGCTAACGCACATAGAATTTAATAAAAAAAGAGTTGATAATTCATTTTACCAAACATATTAGAATATACAATTTACGAACCTGAACAGCTTCTATCATCATTTAATGATTATTTTATTTGTATAGTATTTAATCCAGAAAACTTTTTTATGCAAAAATAAATGACCCAGAGATTATGAAGGCAGTTGATACCCTGTGGCTTTTTCGAATTTCTTTCTAAATATCCAGTCAAGGTTACGTAGATTACTTGGATAAATTGATACAAATTTTACATCATTCTCGTAATATTGCTTCATTTTCCACTTCATTTCCCTCACATATCTATTCTTTACTTTTTTATCCGGAGCATCAACAAGCCCCCAGTACTCAACGTAAACATCATACTCAGGGAGATAGAAATCAGGATTACTGATCTTTTTAGAGTTAAACCATCCTTTTGAACGGAGAGTTTTCTCATAAACGTATTCTATATTATTACGGGTAAAATACTCCGCAATCCGCTTCTCTGTTTTACTTCTAA
>CAZAQI010000157.1:0-3514 GCA_964487465.1 uncultured Candidatus Bathyarchaeia archaeon | reverse complement strand
ATTGGGCTACCGGAGCGGGACTCCCCAACGGCAACGAGGGATGACAGCTTACCACTGCCACGCTCCGCTTTTCATATCTATCCTGACAAGAATATAAAACCTCGGAGCACTCACAAGCGAATTAAGAGACTAAATCAATCCCTATAATTGATGCCCAAGTTTATGGATTCTATACAAAAAACAAGGAATATATGAAAGATATAATATCTATAGAGTAACGTGTTGCTTGTTTAAGTTAATATTACGTATTTTCTCAACTGCTAGCCTTTATACTATTACATAATCATGTAAAGGCACTGAATTATCATCATCTGATGACAGTTTCACTATTAAACCTAAGAACAGCATATAATGAAAACTGATTTAGATTTAGACCTCATAACGAATACCCTAATACAGAATTAATAGTAAAGTGTCAAGAGGATAGAGACGACTTGACCACAAGAGAAGATGTTCGGTTTATAGGTCAAATAACAGGATTTGAGGATTGTAAGACAGAGGCCTTTTGTCCTTTTCACATAACAGCAACTGATACCTATTTTTAAATTAAAGTACTTCCTTACAAGATGGAAATTGATGAAGCTACACGAAATTCAATCATATCCTTTCATGTAACAAGCATATTTGGTGGATTCTGTAGTTTTATCTCAGATCGAGTTTCCATTTTTATCGGCTGTTTTCCTTTATTTTCTCTAGAAAATAGGCTACAGGGTCCGCATCTGGGAACATATGACAGAAGCTGATACACAACCTCATGTTCAAGTAATTTGTTATGGAGACCACGAATCAATCACAGACTCCATTACAGTTGAGTCAGATGGCGGGTGGAGGAACAGATCCTGGACGGATCCACGTGAATGCATCCGGTTCCCAACCGTAGTATTGACAGTACCGACAAGACATATTCACAGTCATATAGGGTTACTAAGCTAGAAGGATACTGAAAACACCATTCGTTTACTGGCAGAGTTGTTGAAGAAGCTTGACTAGAATACAGCAAATAGTTACACCGAGATCTAGTTTTCCTTATCCAACTCTTTTTCTATAAATTTAGTCCAATCAACCTTGAGCAGACCATAGATAATGATTATCAATAGAATAGTAGAGATGAAACCCCCAAGCCAGCCGCTAGATGCAAAAATATCCTTTACTATCGTGAAACTGAATCGACCTGCATAAGCTACGGTTATACACATCAAAGTTTTTCCTAGAAACATTGCAAGCATAGCCTTCTTCAAATTATAACGGAGAATACCCAAGGGGATTAAAATCAAATCATCAGGCAGAGGAAGGACTGCGAATATGAATATAATAGTCATACCATAATTCTGGATAAGCCTTTTTGCAGTTTCCAGTTTATCACCGTATCGTTCATCGATTACTCTCCTACCGCCTCTCCCAATCATGTATGCGCTGAACTCTCCTATTGTTGATCCTATACCACTTGCTATTCCTAGAAGTATCGGATTTAGTGTAGCTCCAAAGGCGTATATGGTGATAACGAAGGGGACAGGAAAAAATACAGTAAAGTTACCGAATATGGATATCATGAATGCACCAGCGTACCCATATGTGGCTACTAGGTTACTCATCCAGTTCCATATATTCATTTCACCGTTGCTCCATTGATACAAAGAGGGTTAATAACTACCAGTTAAACATTTTCAGAAAATCAAAAGAAAATACGCTATTTTTTATTAATTAAACCCAATAACCCGTCTACACCCTTCGCCTCCATATACTTCTCATCAACGAACACAGAATCAGGATAAAGTTTTTCAGCTATAGAGGCGAAAACACCTGAACCAAGAGTAAATGAATCGTTTTCATGGATCTTTGTTGTGTCCAATCCGCATGAAGGAGATTTGCTTTTAAGGATAAAAGCATCCACATCTCCAAGGAATCTAAGATAGCCTTGACTAAAAGAGACCATTACTTCACTGAGATCGATCCCTGTCTCGTACTGAATTAATCGAACACCTTTGTTATTTCTAACCAGATTAATTGGACCCCGGGGGACACCTAACCCGATCTCAGCCTCGGGGCAAACGGATAACAACTCAACGCGTGCTGCAAGTTCCCTGATCCACGGCGCCTCAATCATCTCTCCATTGTAACGACAATGGTCTAATCCAAGGCATCTACTGACTAGTATACGGGTCAATGTTATGAAAAAGTGTGGATAGAAATTAATGGGGTTATCGGTGAGCCTTTGCTTTCCAGATCTTTTCTTGATCTGGGTGCTCTTGGAAGAATTTATCGATTATATCATCACAGGTAGTCTGCGCTCTTTTCAATGATTCCTTCATGTTGATGGTGGTTAATTCACCAGCCTTCTTTAAGAAATTACCATCGCAGATCACATTATCGATATCCCCTGGCATTCCATATAGGAATACACTGGTTACAGGATCTCTCGTCGGCGTAAGATACGGATTCATGAGGTTAAAGGTTATAACATCAGCTTTCTTACCTATTTCAAGACTACCTACTTTATCATCAATTCCGAAAACCTCTGCACCTCCACGAGTCGCTAGTTCTAGCATCTTATAGAAACTTGGTCTAGCGGTTCTTCTAGAAGCGTTAATCATACCCAAGTATCCACCTACCTTGGACGCCCGGGTCATAACTCCGTTTCTCTGTTCCCTGATAAGAGAAGTCATGTCATGATAGTAGTCGTCAGTTCCTAAACCTACGGGGATACCCATGTCAATCCAATCAATTAATGGACTCTCTACACTATGACAGTGGAGTATAGCCATCCCGCTCTTCTTGATTAGCTGGAAGTCTTCTGCTGTTCCATAGGTCAAGTGCGCCCCACTCAGCTTCTCATTCATTACACCTAGATCATATAGATGCTTAGCCGGAGTCTTTCCATACAGTTTCTTAACCTGTTTGTATTCACGCTGGCTCTGACTAAGATGCGTTGTCATTAAGAGGTCTTGCTCCTCAGCAAACTCCTGCAGATCAAGGTAGACCTCTGGTTCAGCCATATCAGGTGCTTTAGGACACATCAAGGTAGTTATCCTTCCATCCGCCTTACCATGCCAGTTATGATACAGGTCCTTGGCTCGTTTGACAGCTGCATCTCGTTTCTCTGGGAGATAAACGAATTCACCGTGTTTCAGTTTCTCAAGATCAACGTGCTCAACATCTCCAGCAATCATACACCTGTTCCCAGCTTCCTTGACTGCCTTTGCGTAGCCATCAGGATAGGTGTAAACCAGCATACTGGTGGTACAACCCCCATAGATGAACTCGGCGCATGAAGCTAACCCTAATGTCTTCATCTGATGAGGTTGTCTATACCCTTCAAGAGGAAGATTTGTCTCAAAGAAATCCCCCATCAACTCGTAAACTCCACGGAAGTATTGTTGAAGATGACTGTGCGCGTTAACGAAACCAGGCATTACTAGGTGGTTCTCAGCATCGATAGTATATTCAGGGTCAGGCTCGTTGATGTTTTCACCGATTTCAATTATTTTATCATCTCGTATGTAGATGTCGCCACTAG
>CAZAQI010000156.1:0-3541 GCA_964487465.1 uncultured Candidatus Bathyarchaeia archaeon | reverse complement strand
TTCAATTTGCACATCTCTAGTATTCATATTCTCCTTCGTTATATTCAGGTAGAGATGAATTCCTTCCCCGCTCGCATCGTATAATGGCACTTCTTCAACGATGAAATGACTTGGTTTTTGACGTATTTTTCCACCTATCCCGGGGTATCCTTCTGTAATGTAGGGTAGTTCTAGGTCAATCTCTGGGTATTCACTGGACATTGCATGAGGAGAAAGAGATGTAGGGTGATAAAGGTTTACTCAGCGGAAGGACTCCAAGGGGGAATCTTCCAGGGGAGCGATTTACCCTTAACATGTGACTTCAGTGGTTCTTTATATGGGAATAAAGCCACCGCTCCACCTGTGTGAAGGAATAAGACATTGTCTTCTTCCTTGAATTTACCTTGTTTAACCAAGTCTATTAGACAAGCCATAGCTGTAGCAGTGTAAACCGGATCTATCATTAAACCCTCGGTCTCAGCTAGCAATTTTACTGCCTCAAGCTTACTTTCAGACATGAAACCATAGCCACCACCGACGTACTCATTGTAAACGGTTAAATCATCATTCCTCAGGGTGAATTCTAGGTCAAATAGTTTCTTTGAATTTTCAACGATATTGCGAACTTTTTCTATTTGTTCCTCTTTTTCAGTATACCCTACTGCTGCACCTATTATCTTCATACCTGTGTTGAATGCTTTTGTACCCATTACTAACCCAGCCTGAGTGCCTCCTGAGCCGGTCGCATGTATTAATGAGTTAAAATGTATCCCCTTGTTATTGGATTGATAAGTTAGTTCAAGTACAGCGTTCATATAAGCTGAAGCACCGATAGGATTCGATCCACCCACAGGTACATAATACGGGTTCAACCCCTTGTTTTTCAACATTGCAACTGTTTCTTCAATGGTATCCATGAAGGCATCTGGGTGAACAGTCTTCACATGTGCTCCCATTAGGTGATGTAGTAAATGATTTCCATCCCAGTCCTCCATATCAAAATCCTCGTACGGAGCTGATTTAACCAAATAAATATCAAGACCTAGTTTTTTAGCTGCAGCTACTGTCTGTGTGCACCAGTTACTATGATATCCGGCCCCGGTAACCAAGACATCCGCCTTCTTCTCTAGGGCATCACCCATAATATACTCTAGTTTTCTTGCTTTATTACCACCAAAAGCTAGCCCTGTAAGGTCGTCTCTCTTAATCCAGATTTTGGGGCCACCAAGCTTCTCTGTGAGATTAGGTAAAAAATGTATTGGCGTAGGTAGATCAGCTAATTTAATTCTAGGAAATTCACTGAATTTCATATAAAATAATCAGGGTTTAGGGTTTTAAGCCCTCCTAATGTTTAATTCCATTTAGCTAGTTTCTTTTGATCATCTAGCCATCTTTTTATGTTTTTCAAGTCGGTTTCTTTCTGTTTCTTTGCGGATTCTATCTGTTTATCAATCTCTCTTTGCTTGTATTTTGCGTAATTATCTACATTTACATAATCGGATGGGGATTTATCAAAGGACATGTATCTAAGATGATCCAGTTTCCTGTTAGGTATATCTATCATCCAATCCAGTGTCTCATTGTACATTTCCTCGTCATTAAGTATCATATATGTTAGGAGGGGTAAAATGTCGGTTCTAACTTGATCAGTTGAGGTATGGCATCTATAAGCTATTTGTCGTGTAACGCTATCCATTCGTCGTCTACTATGATAAGTCCTAATGTAGTGCCATTTTAACTGTGGTTCTTTGTAATAAGGAAGGAGCCAATAGTTTTTACCGTAAATCCATTTAGCTCCAATGTCTTTGAGGTTGTTGTTTACTTTTCTCCAGACATCCTTCCCTAGCCAACTGGTGGGTTTTATCATTATACCTTCTTTGGTCTCATTTGTACTGAGCTTGCTAGAGGGTAATCCTACTTTACGTAGTGCGGACTCGAGTTGACTCTTGTATCCCATTCCCTCTGATTTTTCCCGGGTAAATGCTACACCACCAGTCATCAAGTCGAACATATACTTGAGTAAACGGTAATCACTTGAACGCGCTCTATTCTGGTATATATCTGCTTTAGCCATTACATCTAGGGCTTTTAATCGCTCATCTGGATCATCAATAACTATTGGAAGATTTTCATATATCCAGTCATAGAGATCGTCATAACTAATCATACTTTGATTAATGGTCTTGCGAGCCTCCCACAGGCTTTTAGCAGTGAAAATCCTGTCAAGTATCATGGGCGTTAATGCCTGTCTATCCCTTTCGCTCAAGACACTAACATCATCAGGATTAACCTCTTTTTTACCTCGGGAAATAGTCTCAATGTCCACTATCGCGGATCTCAGATCACCATTCGTTTTCATAGCTATATGTTCCAACACGTCGGCGTGAACCACGATATCCTGATCTTTGATTATTCTTTCAAGCGTTGCGTAGGTCTCTTGAAAAGTTAGGGGTTTGAACTCAATGCTTTTTACCTTTCGTAGAATTGATCTGAACTTGTCGTACATATTTTCTTTTACGGTATTAGCAACGAGTATCATTGGAGAAGTTGATTCATCTATAGCTTTTGCGATGAATGAGACGCCTCCACGATCACTACTGCCACTCAAACCATCCATCTCATCAAGTAATATTAGACGTTTTTGACCCAACAGACTCATATTCTGCTTAATTGCTTTACCTAATACGTCTTCTAAGCTACTCTTATTCCTCGCATCACTGGCATTGATCTCGATTAAATCGAAATCGTATTCATTTGCTAGTACTTGGGCGATACTTGTCTTACCGATACCAGGTGGACCATATAAAAAAATCGCCCGTTTTTTTGGAGGTTTATTCTTCTTCCATTTCTTTAACCATTTCTCAATTTGCTTTATTCCGGACTGGTTTCCTACAAATTCTCCTCTCTCTGAGGGTCTATATAGGTTAGTCCATGATTGGCTCAATTCATTTCTTCTCCAATTAAGGAAAGATGGGCTAATAACGTTGAGAGTTGTATCTCCGCCCTTGATCCTTGGGTTAACCGGTAATCTACTTCCCCTATGACGTCGCTTAGTTTTACTTTGGAGGACTCTGTTATTGAGGAGTTTCGCATTAGTTCTCGGTAAACGTTCCGTATTATGTCATCAGGTGCTAACCCTTGATCTATTAATAGTTCTCTCAATAAGTCTCTACTGTCAAGGAATCTACCGTCCAGCGCCGTGGACAACATTTCCCTAATTTTTTGTGGGCGAACATTTCCTAGGAGATTGTATATTGCAACATCATCGATTAATTTATGGTTTGCTGCGGCAGCCTGCAAAAGGTTAATGGCTTTCCTCACATCGCCGCTGCTTGCCTGATATATAGCATCCACACCTTCATCAACGATATCCAAGTTCTCTTTTTCAGCTAATTCATGTATATATCCCTTGAGATCGTGTTCCTCAAGTGGGCTAAACCTGAATACGCTACAACGGCTCTGAATAGGATCAATAATATTCTCGCTATAATTACCAATTAGACAAAATCTACAGGTCTTGGTGTATATCTCCATGGTTCTTCTTAACGCATGCTGTGCATCA
>CAZAQI010000155.1:0-3613 GCA_964487465.1 uncultured Candidatus Bathyarchaeia archaeon | reverse complement strand
GTCAAACTATCCAAAGGAACATGTTCCTCACAGAGACCAGTTGGTTGAGTTCAGGGTTGTAGAGACAGATCGTGGAAAAGCAGCTGAAGACATATACGTGTTAAGATATGATGAGTAGAAACATTGATCAGAGTGAAGAGGAACGAGAGATACCTGATCTAGATATACATATCCAGAATGTAGTAGCTTCAGGTAGTCTCGATCAGACCTTCAATCTAAATGATATACAAAAGGTATTCGTCACAACAGAGTATAACCCAAAGAGATTCCCAGGACTGGTTTTCAGGTTGAAGAGACCAAAGACATCTACTCTTATCTTCAACTCAGGTAAGATGGTATGCACTGGAGCCAAATCAGCAAAGATGGCTAGGCGTGCAATCCGAAAAGTAGTTCGTAAACTGAAGGATAATGGTATAATTGTACTGGGAAAACCCGAGATCACTATTCAGAATATAGTTGCATCAGGCAACCTTCGTGGGAATGTTGACCTTGAGATGGCGGCGGACCTACTAGAGAATGTAATGTACGAGCCTGAACAATTCCCGGGCTTGATATACAGGATGCGAGAACCCAAGGTGGTTCTACTGATATTCGCATCAGGGAAGATAGTATGCACAGGTGCAAAGAGCGATGCAATGGTTCATGAGGCAGTCCACAAGCTTTGGACCGTACTTGACGACTATGCTCTCTTCTTCTAATAATTTTTTTTATTATCTGGTTCTATTTAAAATGAGAAATTTTTTATAATTTTGAATATTCTTCTGCCTCATGCTATACTTTACATATGGCTCATTTATGGACATAGATAACTTGAAGAAACACACCCCTTCAGCCGAATTTGTGTGCAAGGCAATGATCCCAAACTGGGAGGTCCAGTACAATTATTACAGCACCAATTATAATGGCGGCTGTACAGGAATCGAACCAGCAATTAACAAACTAGTAAGAGGAGCTGTTTACGAGATCCCACCAGACGAGATGGAGCACCTAGACACCATTGAAGGGGTACCAAATGGCACCTATTATCGTCACCCAATTATGGTAATTAGTGAAGAGGGAGAACCAATGCTAGCCCATGTATACAGGACTACTAATCCCCGGGGACCATTCAAGCCCACCAAGGAGTATCTAGGTTACATGATTGATGGCGCTAAGGCCCTTGGACTACCAGAGGAATATATTGAGAGTCTAAAGGTAGAAACAATAGACTAGGCTAATTTTTATACTAATATCCATATACAGACACCTTGTTTATATCTCACACCTTCTCAGAATAAACGAAGTGAAACTTGAAGACACTATACTAGTAGCTTTTCAGGGTTTGAACGAAAGGAAATTCAGGTTAGCCTTAAACATATTAGGTGTACTAATCGGGTGTGCCGCAGTAACCGGTCTAATTAGTATAACTCAAGGTTTGACTATAGAGGTAAGCGGCCAACTGGAATCATTTGGTCCAAAAAACATTATGGTCGTTCCTTATGAAATACGACAAGGCAGAGGACTTGTGGGTGAGAGCTTTAATTGGAGAGATGTACAGATTATAGAACGTGTACCCAATGTCAAATACATTGCACCCATAGCGAACACGGGAACAGCAACCTACACAGTTCGCGGCGAAACCTACTCTGCTATAGTTTTTGGGTCAACGCCGATATATTTTGATATATTCAGCAGTTTTAAGATGGCGGATGGAAGACCTCTCGTACAAAGTGATAGTGGATCAATTGTAATGGGGCACCTTTTAGCTCAACCCCGAGGTTATGATGAGCCGATCTTTGAGGTTGGAGACCGAGTGACTCTGAATTTTTATGTAGGAGACGAGTCCAGAGAAGCCACATTTCGAATAGTGGGAATAATGGAGGAAGTGGGTGGCACATTCGGATCAGAAGATGACAGGAGTCTCATAATGACTTATAGAGATACACAGACAATCTTTGAGATAGGCAGTAAAGTAGACTATATCTCCTTACAGGTTAACGCGATAGATAATGTGGACTCAGTTATAGACGAGATAAAGGAAACATTCGATGATAAGGTAATGGTCATGAGTTATGAACAGATACAACAACAGGTTGATCAGGTACTGGGAACCATAGAAGCTGTTCTAGGGGGTATAGCTGCTATTAGTCTAATAGTTGCTGGAGTCAGTATAATCAATACGATGACTATTAGCGTAATAGAGAGAACACGCGAGATAGGAATTATAAAAGCATTAGGAGGAAAAAGCAATGAGATACTATTACTATTCATTACAGAGGCTACCATCACTGGTTTCATTGGCGGGATCTTAGGAGTAGTACTAGGATTTGCTGCGGGGTTAATCGTAGGCGACTACATTGGTTTACCTGTTTCTACAGCTCCACTCCTAGGAGTCTTAGTCGTAGGATTTGCTGTTATAACAAGTGTCATAGCAGGACTCTACCCCAGTTGGCAGGCTGCACAATTACATCCTGTTGATGCTTTACGTTATGAATAAGGGTAATTATAATGCATAGCAATCTATTTCAAATAAAATAAATGGGAACTGGAATACATAAAAAATAATAAAAAATTATTGTGATTGAAGTGCTCCAATAACTTCTTCGTCGGTAGCGTTACGCTGAATATCCAGAGTTTCATCAAGAGGCTTGATGTGATTCATATTTGCCCGTCTCCTCTTTACCTCTGGGCCTGTAACTACTACGAAGTTTCTGTCAATCACATCTACTATAACGCATTTATGGCCTTTTTCTCGGCCCTGTGTTTTCACACATACTCGTCCAATATCAATTGCAACCAAAAGTATACCCATTAAGGTATTCGTCTACAACGCATTTAAGAATTCGCGCGGTACCGTCAACACTAAATAAACTTGTATTGATAATACAGTCATAGATTGAGAGATCGCTCAAATCAACACCATAATAATCAAGATATCTATGCTGCTCAGATTCTTCACGCATCCTGGTTTCTTTCTTTACATCGGAGATCGCTCGCTCTTCCCGTTCCGCGATACGTCTTATGCGCTCATCAAAGGGACACGTTACATAGAATTTTATATCTGGATCCTCAGCCATCCATGCACTTAGGTTTGCGTCAATAACCACTCCACCTTTACGCGACTCCTCTTTGGTTCTATTATCCAACCAGTTATCAAAATCAGGATCCTCACTAGCGATCTTATTCATTTCTTCAAGGCTCACTCCTAATTCTTCAGCGCGTTCCCTGAAAAGCATCCCTGTACTAATATATTTGAGTCCAAGAGTCTCGGCTAGATGCTTTGCATGCGTACTCCTGCCTGATCCATGTTTTCCCGCCACCGTGATAACCAGATCTTCGAGTTTCCTCGGCAATTTTTAATCCTCTGGATCTATCTCAAACGTTAACCCAAATAAGCGGTTCATAAGGACATTCATGGTGAAGCTGCAGAGTAAATACCACTGGATAAAAGTAAATTCCCTTGGTATTCTAGGGAAATCAAATGGGAAATATGCTACGATAGTATCTCCGAAGAATCGACCTAGACTGGGCCAGATTAAGAGCATAGGTACGGTAAAAAGCATACTGCTTCTCATACGATCCATACTCATCTTACTCTGTTGCTGCATAAGCTCCTGCTGACGTTTCTGAGCCT
>CAZAQI010000154.1:0-3628 GCA_964487465.1 uncultured Candidatus Bathyarchaeia archaeon | reverse complement strand
ATTGGAAGATGGTCTTGATTTTGTTATTGATTAAGTTCGCTTCGTATGGGTATAATTACTATCGTTACAATGAATACACTGAATCAGATTTGACAAAGATTAACCTAAACCTCGAAACAGTGGAAGCCACAGACCCAACCCCCTCAATAATATACGCGGTAACAGACGCCCACGGAGATGATGATTGCATTATCCGCCTAATTGACTTGATGGATTCCCATGACCAACCCTTTTACCAAAGCTCCGAGGAGGATGAGACTCGGGGATCAAGTGGTTTCATCGGTAATACTGATGTGGTAATCATCAAAGTGAACAGTCAGTGGGATGAGAGAGGTGGAACCAACACAGACTTAGTGAGATCCATTGTAGCCGCCATAATAGAGCACCCTGATGACTGGAATGGTGAAATAGTTATAGCTGATAATGGGCAGGCTCAGTATGGTGCTGCTGGAAAGGGTGGGAGCCTTGACTGGATGGAGAATAATGCCCAGAATCACAGCCAGAGTTTGCAGGATGTAGCCGATATTTTCGCCGAGCACAGAGTCTCGGCTTATCTCTGGGACGAGATCACCAACAACGCGGTTCAGGAGTTCGCTGAGGGAGATGATGAGGACGGCTACGTGGTGGAGACCAGTATCATGTCCCGCACGGATACCGTGATCTCTTACCCCAAGTTTACCACGCCTCATGGTACTCAGATTAGCTTCAAGTATGGCTTGTACAATTCTGAGCTAGAGGACTATGATATGGATCGCCTTAAGATAGTTAATGTTCCGATCTTGAAGACTCATATGATCTACGGTGTCACAGGTGCTGTGAAAAACTATATGGGTGTTCCCTCTGACAAGCTCTCGGCTGGTCTTGGCTACAGGATTCATAAGGCGGTTGGTAAAGGCGCCATGGGGACCTTGATGGCTCAGACAAGGGTACCGATATTGAACATCGTGGACGCCATATATGTGAACGCTGAGCCCAAGAATGGTCCAAGCACCAGTTACCTGCAGGCGACTGAAGTTGACATAGTCGCCGCCTCCTCGGATCCCTTTGCATTAGATTATTGGGGCTCCAAGAATATTCTTTGCGAGATATGCCATGAATTTGGTGATGACATTCGTACACTGGATCCTGACAACACTGAGTCCGGGGGATGGGGAGACTGGCTCCGCTTATCCTTAGACGAGTTAACAGAGGCAGGTTACGGGTTTACTGTTGACCCTGAGAGAATAACCGTTTTCGTGGACTGAGGCCTCATATTTTATCAGTAAAACCAAATAAATCAATCAGCCAATGTCCTATACATGACACCAGTCTCAAGTGTGCTCTTACTGGGGCTCATAGTATTTTGGGGTGTAAGTCTGAGAAACGTTCTCATAAACAGTGGAACCAGTGATAAATCCTCAAATGAGTCTCCTATGAGCCTGTGGTTCATACTAGCCTTGTCTGGTTCTCTTCTCTTATTCGCTGAGTCTATTGCGTTGATAGCCATTGATCTTCGAGGTGTATATGGTGGAGAGTTAAACATGGTCTCGGGGGGTGGGTTAGGTTTTTTCCTCTGTGGCTGCCTTCTTCACTCTTGGAGTGTTATAGTACGTGGTAGATATTCTGTATCTTGGGGCATGTCAGACGATCACAGATTGATCACTGATCCGCCTTACTCTCTTGTCCGGCATCCCTCCTATCTTGCATATTTCTTGATGATAATCGGGGTCACCCTTACATGGCGGCAATGGTATACACTACCCCCTTGGGTAGCGATCCCTGGATATTATCAGGTCTCCAAACGCGAGGAAGAGATGCTCTTAGAACGCTTCGGAGACCAGTATAAACGCTACATGGAAAAGGTACCCGGATTCATTCCAAGAATATAAACTGAGACCGGTTTTTATACAGTAAAACTTCACTATAAACAATAATTAAGAGGATAAAGCCGTGGAGAAAACACATCTTCTAGAGATAAACAATTTGCAAGCAGGAATAGCGGGAAAAATCATCCTCAATGACATCAACTTAGTGCTTGAGGAGGGAGAAAGCTACTTGCTTTTTGGACCAAACGGCTCGGGGAAGAGCACTCTAATAAAAGTTATAATGGGGATACCGCCCTTCAAAATCCATTCAGGTAAGATACTCTATAAGGGCGAGGACATAACCCACTTGGATATTTCGGAGAAAGCTAGAAAAGGAATAGCAGTAGGATTCCAGCATCCACCTGAGATTGATGGGGTGTCGCTCTCAGAGATGTTGAAGATATGTATCGGTAAGGCGTTTGATGAGGATTTCAGTGAATCCGAGATTCGGTTGATTGAGCATTTCAGGTTAACAGATTTCCTTGATAGAGACTTGAATGTAGATTTCTCTGGTGGTGAGAGGAAACGCGCCGAGATGCTGCAAACCATCTTCATGAAGCCGAGTTTGTTACTGCTGGATGAACCGGATTCAGGAGTTGACGTGGAGAGTCTAATACTCTTGGCTGAAGAGATCCAGAGGTATCTGGAGGACTCAGGCAGCAGCGCCCTCATAATCACGCATAAAGGAGATATTCTAGATTATGTCAAGGCAAAGTACGCCTGCGTATTGCTGGAGGGTATGGTGCACTGCTTCCCTGAGCCACGTGACATCTACAATGAAATAAAGAACCGTGGCTACAAGGAGTGTATTTCATGTAAAGTACGGATAGAGGAGGATTGGGAAGATGAGTGACCGACTCAAAGAAATCCCTGAGAATATAATAGAGGCAGCTCATAAAGCTGGGATGACCGAGGAAAATAGATCCGGCACCCTCTTCCACGTGGATCAATCCACTATCTATTCACAGGTAACAGAGTTCTATGAAGAAAAACTGGAGATCATGGACATAAAGGATGCTTTAAAGAAACATCCTTGGCTGAATGATTACCGGTGGCGTTTGGTAGATCCCGATAAGGATGATATCACTAGACGGGTTCAAGAGGATTACAGTGGAGGATACTTTATCAGAATCAAATCAGGCGCCGAGATTACATTCCCTTTACAGTCTTGTCTCATGATCACTGAACCTGATAGCGAGCAAAGGGTTCATAACATTGTCATCGCTGAGGAAGGATCACGTTCAAACATTATCACGAGCTGCGTACAGCATGGTGAAACCCAGGAAGGCGCCCACCTAGGTGTGACAGAGATATATGTGAAAAAAGATGCCAAACTAAACTACACGATGATACATCACTGGGGCGAGGAAACAAAAGTCAGGCCTAGAAGCACTACTACTATAGACGCGGGTGGAGAATTCGTCTCTAACTACGTATGTATGAGACCGGTAAAGGATGTTCAGATGTATCCTGAAGTAATCTGCATGGGGGATGGATCCAAAGCCAGTTTCAATAGCATCTTATTTGGTTTACCTGGCTCCCACATGGACATTGGGACCAAGGCTGTGCTGAAGGGAGATAGTAGCAGCGCTGAAATGATTACACGAGCCATAGCAAGAGATGACTCAAAGATTATCGTTAGAGGTCTAATTGATGGAGATAACGTCTCCTGTAAGGGTCACCTCGAGTGCCGTGGGTTGATCCTTGATGAGGAAGCATACATAGGCTCAATACCTGAGCTTGTGGCGCGTAAACGAGGAGCAAATATCACCCACGAGGCAGCC
>CAZAQI010000153.1:0-3649 GCA_964487465.1 uncultured Candidatus Bathyarchaeia archaeon | reverse complement strand
ATCAATAACCCCCACCAAACTGTCCAGAGAAACATCCCGCTGATGCAAAGCACGTGCCACACCCAACTCCACGGCACGCCTAGCATTACCATACTGCTCAGGATGTTTGGGCATAGGAATAATAACACTAGGTTTACCATAACTAATACTCTGCATCAAAGTCTCATGCCCAGCACGACTAATAACCACATCACAAGCATCCAGATAATCAAACCGGTTCTCAATCCAAGGCACAACCATCAAATTCCCCCGCATAACCACCTCTGATCCTCCATTAGGAACCCCCAACGACATAATTACCTTATATCGATCCGGAAACCGCATAAAAATCGGGATCAACAAGTTAATCAAAGGAACCCGCTCAGCCCGAGGCCCACTGATACCGGCATAAACAAGCTTCTGCCCCTCTTCCACCCCTAAAGACTCCCGGATACACTCAACCCTAGAATTACCAGGGGACTGTTCAAGAATACTACCCACAAGCTTTACACGAGCACCAATCCTCCGGGGAATACGCAGACTATCCAGACTTATAGTATAAGGCTCTGGAAAATCAGGTATCAAAATAATATCACTAAGAGCCCAGCTCCGGCCGAGACTAGTAAGAATAAAACCATCCAGACACTGAAAAAACAATGTATTCCTCTCCCGAGGAACACGGGGAAGAAACTGATTCAATAACAAGATAACTGGAACCTTGAGAAACCTAGCAGCATAAATGCTGCTAAGACGAGTATCAGCGAAAACAAGATGAGGATCAAATGCCCTCATCATCTGTATCTCAAACCTGACCTGATCCAAGAAAGTACCAACACTCTCAATACCAGACAAGAGAGTAGTAGCCTTAATATCAATACTCCCCGTAACATCCACATCCACACTCAGATCAGGAGCAGCCACAACAGGTAAATCAAAATTCTCGGCATAATGAACACCCTCAAGATAAGTAGATAGAAGAACCTCCCCTCCACACCGCATAACCTCCTGAGCGACGGGAACAACTCGACTAACATGACCAAGACCCATGCCACATGCTGCAAAATACACTCGTTTCCCATCGAACCCATTCAAATTACATGCACCTAATCTATTCTATGCCGGGATATATTACCCCGAGGCTCTTCTTCTCTGAACAATATAGCTTGAAACCTATAGACCTTGGTTCCTTCCTTCATCCATTCATCACGTGGAAGTCCGGCCTTGACACAGCACTGGGATAGGAACTCTCTACTATTCCAACCCCACTCAACGGGAACCTGTGGAAGGAGCAATCCGTTTCTCAATCCCTTTCCAATTATCAAACCATCCCTACCCACCTTAACTTCCCCAGTGTAATTCATTGGATCATCAACCGATAACAACTTAGGAGGCGTTAGTACACTCACCTCGATAACCAAATTATCCATTTCATCTTTCCTTACCGGTGGAAACCGAGGATCCTTGAAGGCCGAACTCTCAGCAGCCTCTATAACGGCATCAATTAGGGGTTTAGTAGGATACGGTAAACCAATACATCCTCTCAATCCTTTCTCTTCCAAACCATGGACATTAAGAGTCACAAACACTCCACACTTCTCCTCTAAGACAGGATCACGTTTTACAATGGGTTCCTCTACTAGGCCAAGCCTATTCTCTATAACCTGTCTAGCTAACCTCACCAAATATTTCCCTTGTTCATCTGTTAAAGTGAATATCCTAATACGCCCCCTTTACACATCCTTTGTTAAAAATTTCTTTATAAAGACTATGAGGAATCAATCATATTCAAGGTCTCCTGAATCTTATCCCAGTGACTGCCCTTCCAGTATACAACACCACATGCCGCGCATTTCCAGAATTCGTTAAAAACCTCATAAGACGCAGGGGGAACAATCCCTTTCACTAACTCTTTTTTTATGGGGGTTAGTTTACCGTTGCACCTTGGACACTTTGTGTTCTTAGGCTCAAGACTTAGATTTAACTTTGTGGTAATCTCGTTTAATTGTTCCATAGTATCGTCATTATGAATAAGAAAAGACTTCAGACCGCGTTTACTTGCTCGGTTATGCAGCTCCACATCCCTTGTAACCAGTACTCTCTCCGTCTCCTCAGCCTCTATTATGAGTTCCTCATCATCCTTATCCACGTAATATAATGTATCGAAGCCAAGTATCCTGAGCCACCGAGATAAGGCCCCCAGCATCCCATCAAGTAAGAAACGTCGAATCACAGTACTTAATGATAATAGCGATATGAAAACTTAGAGGTCTAACCGACACTCCTCGCAGAGAAAATCACCATCTATCTCTCTAAGATCGTTTGAATACATCTCACAGTTATCACAGTAACCCACCAATGATGCGCCTCCAACTGCGGGATTAACCATTATCTCTTTCTGCTCTTTCATGATGTCCATTATTGTGGGTACAAGGCGTATTATACTTCTATCAGTGATCACACCCACAAGCTCCCCTTTATAGATGACACCAAGTCTACGAATATTCTCTCGATCCATCATTCTCATGGCGTCCATTAACTCAAGATCAGGCTCAACCATCTTTAAAGGAGAACTCATGACCTTACTAGCCACAATCATATTGGGGTCTAATCCATCTGCAACTACCCGGGTTACTATGTCACGCTCAGTAACTATGCCAACGGGGTTACCACTGCGGTTAAGAACAATAACTGCCCCAACCCGTCGCTCCCTCATCTTGTTTGCAACTTGAACAAGATCCTCATTTTCCTTAACAGATATCACTGGACTGGACATAGCTTCTCTCACCAGCATCTTTGCAGATATATCTAGACCCAAGTTATTCACTATTTCAGAAAAGGGTATGTAAGATATAAAAAGCTCATGAAGAAGATTCAGAGATCCGTGACTACATTATAGTAATTGCCACATTTAGCACAGGTAAGAACCGTTCTATCACGAGATTGATCGCTCGCATCTACTTGAATCCAAGAACCACACTCTTTACATTTTATCAAATAACCCGAAGCTTGATCACCTTCACCTGACTTATAGACCAAGGGTTTTACCTGTACAATATTACTATAATATGGTCTTCTTATTCCCAATCTAGATGCCTTTAATCTAATTGCATTATCTGTTCTTTTAGGAAATTTTTCAGCTATCTCATCAAATGTTTTATAAGACGTATATAATTCTCTTAAACGCTCTACTTCTTCATCAGACCATAGTTGTGCCTTTACCATATGCGTAGTATCACCTATTATTTTTGTAATTTTTGTAGCGAAGACTCACGGTATACGAGAAGAGATCTTCTACGTTGCTGTGTGGGCGCGATTCAGGCAAACCCGAATACATCCTCGCAAATAATTAAACTGCGATTCAGCACCGTGAATGTCTTCGACTACACTCACTACATGGCAGTGTAAGTTATAATATAATTATGTTGCATCAATATGCTATTTCAAACCGATTTGAGGTTATTCTTTATAGCAGGATTGACCCATAAATGTTAATAACGTCACATCTATCTGAGACAACTTGTTTTTTAATCGCGGAACACAATCACATAAAAAACAGTTAAAAGGCCTTAACAAAGATCGATAAAAACAGGAAATAAACGAAAGGTTTAATGCAAATACCATTCTCCCATAACTGGATTTCATGGACATAGAGTATTTTGAAAAACCGAAG
>CAZAQI010000152.1:0-3715 GCA_964487465.1 uncultured Candidatus Bathyarchaeia archaeon | reverse complement strand
AAATAGCTACGAGGGATGTTGGTCGATTACCTGTCATGGAAAACGGATCTCTAGTCGGTATATTGACCAGAAGCGATATCAGCAAGACAATACAGATTAAAAAAGAGTTCCAATCATAATCTCTAGGGATAAAAACGTATTAAACCCATTATTGGTTTAAATGGAAGCACGTGGAGATACAAGAAGCTGAAGGTTTTTAGATGAACGGCGTGTGATTGGGATCACAGTATATCTGGGCCTTGACATAGTTAACTATCTTCCCTCGATGCATTAGTCTTCTAATATTTTTTAAAAGATAAATTGATATAATTTACTTTTCTACGTCTTGTATAAAGCGTCGTATATTTGACTCGTTAAAAGGTATACCGGGGTGTTCTTTTTCAGCGTGTTTCTTTATTTTCTCTAATAATTTTTCTACAGTATCTTCTCTTGCTTCCCATCCACAAGCGCATGAGTATTGTTTAACCATCTTATCTCAATAATACCAAATACACGAGAAAATATAAATCGAAACCTATGAAATCTATTCTATGGATATTGTAGAAATTCTTTATAAATGAAACAACCCATAGTTTTAGTCGCGACTGAAATAAACCCCGGGATAAATATGTTCCTCAACAAAAAAGAACTGGCTACACAGATACCTCTAGAGGATATCCAAGGTGAAGTCCACAAAACAGACCGAATCAGCGAAAGAAGACAGGTCCAAAAAAATCAGGGGTTACTCCGAGGAAAACCTAAGAACACCCCTGTTACCCAAATAGAGACAGGAAACAGCCCTGTTCAGAAAACCTTCTACCCAAAACGGGCACATATTCACCCCAAAACAAGCATAAATACAAGGAAAAAATTGTTAAAATGGCGAGCCTGGGGGGATTCGAACCCTCGATCTCCGGATTAGAAGTCCGGTGCCTTATCCTAACTTGGCCACAGGCTCTCTTCACAGCATAACAGAGATGTATAATTTAAGAGTTTCATGAAAATTAGGAGACTTACTCCTCTTTTTTCTTAAAGATAGTATACCCACAGTTACCACAGGCATATCTATCCCCGTGATCAGCCATGAAGTACCCGCGTCCACACCTATTACAGAAAGGTCGTTTACGCTCAAGCTTTCCATCCTTTATCTCGTAATGTTTACTGATGGTATCAGACATTATTCTTCCTCCTCCGGCTCCTCTGCAGGAGCTTCTTCAACTGGTTTTGCCTCTGGTTCAGGCTCTGGGCTCGGTCGAGCCGTCTGGTTTCTCTCAATAATATACTTGGGCTCAACCTCCAAGGCGTAAACAGGATCATCATACACATGAGCCGATCCAACCGTAGTATGAGTCCCACTCACGGTCTCAATCTTCCTGACAAACACCCGATTCAAACCCACATTCAAAGCAGTAGCAATACCCACACGAACATTACTCCTATTCGGCGTCCTAGGCTGAACCACCTTAAACTCAACTTCCTGCCGATTAAAAAGAGGGTTCTTCTTAACCGATGTAAGATCTATTTTCTGCATTTTTCTTCCTCATTCACGGTAATTCACTTGGCCCACCTTCTCCGCTCCTCTGTCGGGACACATGTCCGGGCTTCACTGGCCACCCAATGGGTGGTTTTTGGAGCTGGTTGGCTTCCGCCATGAAAGGAAGGACCAACTATATCATTTACCGACTACACACAACTTCAACCCTGTTTTTAAGGGTTATCGCTAAAAAGCAGTCTAACGCCCCATCTCGCGCATAAAATCCTCAGCCCACCTTTTCCTTTCCTTATTCAAGGATATCACAACCATCCCCTCACGCGGCTGACCATAAATTATCAGAGAACCAACAGGGAGATACACCATAAGAGGAAGAACCAGTAAATCCTCTTCACCGTCCACTATAACAGCAAGGTGGGAACAGCCTTTGGCTGCTTCAAAGAGAATGGATTGCGCTTCGGCTGTAATACTGCCAGGTGGATTAGATGTATTGATATTCTTTCTATCAAACTCGATGGGGTCCACAGATTTTCGCATAATTTTATGATCGACTATAACAATATCCGGGTGAATACCGGCCTCAAGAATGTGATAAGAGACATAATCCCCGACAGTAGCAAAACATTTAGTTTCTACTTGGTTTAGAAAACCTTTGAGACGTAAAATATTCTCATTAACACTTCCTCTCCATAAATCACCTAAAGGCTCCTTAAGATAAATACGCCTATCTCTCTGAAGAGTTAAATCAACGAAATCGGGGATATCCGTAAGCCTCGCCTCTACCTAACCTTTAAAGCGTAGCTACCTGACTCCGTTGTCTCCAGTTTCTCAGCAAGTAGACTATTCTCTGAATCAAGAACAATTAATAATCCAGTATAGTCCTCGCTTAACTCAGTTCCCTTACAGATCGGGCATACAGGCTCATCTGTGATGTTTTTACAGTTTCTGCATGCTCTCACTCGTCTTCCTCCTCTTCAGACTCCTTGACTTCATCCTCTATCCAGCTTATCATACCTAACATAGGTTGACGCGCCGTAACACCTATCTTGCCACTGCTTCTTCCCCGTGGGAAGCTAACTGCAACAATTCTTACTCTGAAAACGTCTCCCCTGCTGATTGTTCTACCACTCTCTTTACCGAGAAGTATCCCCTGACGTTCATCATAGCTGATAAAGTCATCCATAAGCTGACTTACGTGCAGCAACGCATCTACTGGCCCTATTCTCAGGAAGGTACCAAAATCCGCTACTTCCACTACTTCGCCCTCAATTACCTCCTGTAGCTGTGGGTAGAATGTCAGTATATCAAACGTCACTGGGTGATGTGTTCCACCGTCTCCCGCTATTATTCTACCATATGGGTTAACATTAAGATTAATTACGCTGATTATGTAGCCAAGCTCCTCGTCTACTAAACCCTCATACTTACTCCTCAATTCAGCATAGGCTGCAGCTTCTAGGGGTTCATCAAACATTCCCGGGTCGATTCTAATAGTATCCTTTAATGTTATGAGGTTAAACATGGCTTCGCCTCAGCAATACAATTTTGATTGATAAAAACGTTATTGAAAAAATCAAATCTCAATGAGCACCTCAAAGCTATATTTACTTATAATATTACTGAGGTACTCCTTCCATTCATCTCCGACGGTAACAAGAACATAGATACCCGCAATATCCGCACGCTGGTTCCGTACAAGCTCCACGAGGGCCTGAACCGTTTCCCCGCTTCTAACCACATCATCAATAATCAAGACGCTGTCTTTCTTACGTATACCTGCCTTGGGAACGTAGAGGCTTTTCCTCATGGCGCTCCCGCGCGGAATATAGGTCTCCTCGATAAAGTCGTTGATCCCCACCTCTTTATTGGGTTTAGCTATAAGTAGATCAATATCCAGAAGATTTGCCACTAAGGTAGAGCATGGAACGCCATCAATCGCTGCAGTTAAAACTTTAGTAACTCTACGACCAGCGAATTTCTCCATAGCATAATTACTCATAATTTTTAACCAAGTGATTTCAGAAGTCAGAGGCGTGTTATCAAAATACCCCTCATCATCAAACATAATGCGCTCCTTAAGCGCACCTTTGATATCAGTTATCTCCGAAAGCTTCTCATAGAGTCCTTGAGCCCGTGAATAGCTTGGGAGAACATGGCCACGCATATTGCGGCTTAGGATTGGTGGGCTTAGTCCGAGGACATCTGAGAGTTCTTGGTATGTATGATTCTCACTTGCAACTTTAA
>CAZAQI010000151.1:0-3734 GCA_964487465.1 uncultured Candidatus Bathyarchaeia archaeon | reverse complement strand
AATGGGGTATAGAGTAACGGGTGTCGACGTTTCAAAAGTTGGAATATCAGACATGGTTGAGACCGCGAAAAGAGAAGGCTTGAATCTTGTTGGCATTGTTGCCGATATGTATGATTACGTGATAGATGATGATGTAGATATTGTCTTGCTCGACAGCGTGGTTCATTTTTATAAGCGGGACCGGGAAGAGGAAGTAGAGTTTCTACGGAGGGTTATGAGGGAGCTTAGAATTGGTGGTGTTTTATGTGTAATGGTTTGGGAGTCAAAACGGATTGAGGCTGAGCTAGAAAACACGTTTAGTAAATCTTCATCTGAATGGGATTCTTTGTTTGATGGTTTGATAGATTATCCTGAGAAGGATATGAAGATGAGAATGATCATTAAGAGAAAAACAGGATAAACTGCTTTTCGTGTAACAATGATAATGAATTTCCCGCAGTATAACAAAGGGTTCATTGGATTTTATTCTTTTTCTACATTTAACACTATTTTTATACTTAATCAAACAATGTAAACTTGACATAATTGACAAAACGATTACTAGAAACTCTGCTGATCTGTTTGTTTTCCCTCAGTATCTCAATTATGCCCGTAATATGTCAAACCCCTCCCTACACTGAAGAATATGGATGGGCTGGACCAACCTCATATGGAATAGGCTGGATGACATACGATGGAAACATCACCAGAACAATAGGGTGGCTCGAAAAACTACACACCCCCGTACAAGTAACCGGAGACATCAGGATAAAAGACAACGCCACCCTCATCCTAAAAAACGTCAAGGTAGAATTCGATGAAAGCGACCAACAAATATTGATGTACGATAACGCATCCCTACTGATAATCAACTCAATAATCTATGGCTCAATCAAAGCAAACAATTCCGCCTCAATAACAATGATTAACTCCACAATAAAGGAAACAATCACCCTAAACCAAAATTCATCTCTGAACGCATCAAATTCAAAACTATATGAATCAAATTACTGTACCGTACATGGCTATAACCACACAACCGGAGGAATATCCGCATACCACGACTCAGAAATCACACTGGATGATTGTAGCATAGGTTATCTCTGGTTACACGATAACTCAACCGCAACCGTAGATAACTCGTTCATCTATTACTCGTTCCCTGATGGAGGTAATCTCCACGTTAAAGACTCAACTATACAAACACACCGAGAGAAAATAGATAACCTAGAGTTAAGCCTCATAATCCCTGACTTTACCAACTATAGAGGAAGCCTAGACTCATTCTTACCATCATCAGGAAGCGTATTTTATAATGTAACCCTCGTAGATGGATTATGGTTAAATACTAACCACTCAAACATCAAGATAAGCGATTCACGTCTATACCTCATATTTTGCGAAGGAACCTCCGAGATAACGTTAAACAACGTAACATTAACCAGAGTAACAGGTCAAACCCTTGAAAGAGATATGTTTACACTATTTGTTGATAGATGTAATATTTCTCAGATTGATTCCATGGGAAACAATGACACTGTGTATATCGATCATTCTAGAATTGGCTCTGTTTCATTAAGACCCTATAATCTGGATTTGGATATATCCAACAGTAGGATAGATGATTTCCAGATGGATGATGTTTGGTTCAAACCTTTCCAAGCCCGTATCTCTCATACTACTATTGGGTTTTTTAGTCCGGGTCTTGGAAACGATGTGGCTAACGTATACTATTTGCATAATGTTACATTACTGGATGGTTTGGGTTTCAAGGTAGGTGCTTGGGGTTCAACTGGTGGAATTGATCTTCATGGTGAGATACAGTTTGGAGACGGTTTCTCAGTAAATGAAACAGTTGTGGATGGGTTTGCAGTAATCAACAGATATTACCCTGTTTTCGTTAACT
Source organism: uncultured Candidatus Bathyarchaeia archaeon (assembly GCA_964487465.1). GTDB lineage: Archaea > Thermoproteota > Bathyarchaeia > TCS64 > TCS64 > RBG-16-57-9. The sequence continues at coordinate 1,849 of CAZAQI010000151.1, read as the reverse complement.
CTACAAATGGACCAGTAGCAAACGTATCAATTGTTGCGAGTATTGGTAACCGTACTCTCTGGACTGGAGAGACAAATAGGGATGGTATTGTTGAATTTCCTGTGAGATATGTGAATATTTTCAACCTTGTCAGACCCTACAATCCTTCTGAACCTTCTGTGGTTATTGCCAATAATATTACTGAGGTGGTTTCTTTATCTTGGAGTTATGGCGATGTTGAGGGTTCAATTGATTTAGATTTGTTGACAACGACTCCGATAGTTGTTGAGATAGTGGATGAATCGGGTTATGGTAATCTGCTTATTTTTGCAATTGTAGCGATAATCGTATTCTCAATAATCTTCTATAAAAGAAGATAACTTTCATGTAACAAGCACATTGAATTTCCCACAGTATAACAAAGGTCTGTATGGTTATAATGTTTTATTGATTCAACTAGAGTTTTCCCAGATGATCTCGTTTGTCGGTGAATAATACCATCCGATAAGCATCCATCTTAAACCTGGGTCGTAACCAACTGCATACAACCCAGTCCTGAAAACAAGTCTATCCCCATACATATCAAACCCACAAGGACCAGTCAAACCAACAAAATCACCTGCAACCAATGGAAGAACCTCCGTAACCTCACTGGTGTTAATAGAGTCAGCTTCAATCACTGACAAACCCAAGACCATACATGAATCATAGATATTAGCCTCATAGAAACCAAGATCATCACCAAAACGATCATGGTAGTCCCTCCCTACTGAGGATGAATACTCGTCCCATAATGGAAGATGAAGAGGTGAAACCAGCTTAACGCTTGAAAAAATATCCTCAGATACAGAATCTATCTCCAGTGAGTTTGCTACTGCATCAGTGCTAAACCAAGTAACATTAACCAGACTCGGATACCCCACTAATTCATTAAGGATTGCACTTGTCTCACTGAAGCTAAGGAGAAATACCCCCGTATCCTCATCAAAGATTGATTTTTCCTCTAAACTGTTCTCAACCTTATTCAGATATTCTGAGAACTCTGAAGCGGTAGCAGGTGGATACTTGACCCTTTCAAACACATCTCCACCAAGAGACTCATATTCCTCAACAAACCAATCACCAACTCCAACCGCCCAAGAATCATCCCTCTCAAGGATAATCATGTTCTCGACACCATAATCATATGCAACGTGTGCCATGATTTTCCCTATCATGTAATCATGTGGTGCAAGTCTGAAGATGAAATCATCTTGTTTCAGCGGTTCCTGAGGACTAGTAGAACTCGGACTAAGTACCACCATCTCATGAGTCTCAACATAACTTTTCATAGACCAAAGCTGTGAAGACCACCCACCACCAACCAGTAAATCAACACCCCTCTCGTGAAATCCTTGAGTATGTTCAAGTGCTTTTGTTGCTGAACCTTCCCCGCTAACAACTATGAATTTAAAAGAAGCATTCAGTCCAGATTCATTACAAATTTTATTTAATTGCTCCACTGCTAATCCTGATAGATATTCATATTCTGTTACGTCATTTAAGGTTGAACTGATTACTCCAATCTCTATTTCCCCGGATAATGTGGATTCATCAGGTTCTATTGATGGTTGTTTAGGAACAATAAATACAGCTAGAAATACAATCAAAATAATTAAACCGATAATAAGTTTCGTATCTCTATCCATCAAATCAAATAAACAAAGATAAAACTATATGTCTTTTCTTAAACAAGAAATTCAATTTCCCTAGTCTCATGTAACAAGAAATTATTAATATTCAGCAGTGTGACATAAGAATAATAAAACTTTTTTCTTTTTTTAACAGTATATTTTTATACTTAAACCAACGACGTAAACTTGATACAGTT
>CAZAQI010000150.1:0-3796 GCA_964487465.1 uncultured Candidatus Bathyarchaeia archaeon | reverse complement strand
CTGGGTCTGTTTGTATCTCGGATCTGTCTTTGAACTTGTTTCGTAGTTTGAAGCATAGAAATCTGCGATAGAATGCGTCGCTGTTGTGGGGATAATTTGAATACTCTAGCACCTGTTGCATGGGGGTGGTGCCGGGGCCTTTTACGCGGTTGGTGTTTTCTATGCTTTCCTCTGTATGAATGAGTATTTCTTTTCAATGGTTCTGTATATCTACAGCTATGTTAGTTACTACTCCCGAGGAATTTGGTATTCTTGAATCGTTCTACGGGGGGTACTCCTCCATACCTGTCAAGATAAATGATATCTAGAATCGTTTTTTCAGGATCACTGAATCTATTACCCTTCTCTATTACACCAAAATTCAATAATCTCGCACTAGTTTTCTTGAAAATAAAATTATGTCCTGCAATATTCCTAGGCTTGTTTCTTTGGATGATATTATTTAGAATATAGTCAATGGAGAAATATTCATGTGTCATATTATTAAGAATCAGAGCAGTGGATAATCCGTAATACCAGTTTTTCACTACTTTAATCTCCAATCCCTTAGCAACTAACTCCCGATAAGAATACTTGTTCCAAGTTAATTTCTTCCATAGAGCGCACGTAAAAGATGCCTTTGAAAATCCTGACAAGGTACCCGCGAGGAATCAGGTGTCAAATAGTTGATGCGTAATTAAGCCAAACACGTTCACATAGTTTCTTCAATTCAGAAGATGTAACAAACTCCCTATTTCTCTCCATAGCATCCTCAGGATCACATCATTTTTCATTTAAATCAATAGTAACAAAATTGTTACTTTATAATATAAATCGTATCGTAATAAAAATGGAGGTGCTAATAAACCCCATAACAATAACAGACCGAAAAACATTGATTCAACCCCTTATGTGATAAACTAAAACCAAGGAACATACAATATTGTTACCCAAATAAACAAGTTCTTAGGCGCAATAACTTTAGTTCATTAATCCTTCAAAAACACTTACATCTAGTACTCCTTCAATTGAGTCTAATTTTCTTGGTTGCATAATCCTCGCTCATCCATTTCCAGCTCAAAGGCGTCCTCTCACTCATCGCTTGAGCAGATTCTCTCTTCGCCAACCTAACCCACATACCAACCTTTTTCTCCAGGTCTTCTTGAATTGGTTCAATTACAAGTCGACCTCCTTCGACACGTATGAATACTTCTCCCCCTTCACTGACTCCAAGACATTCTCTAAGATGAACAGGGATTACCAGCCTACCCTGTTTATCAATATTTACCGTCTCTTCCACAGCATCCCCAAAGATCGGGATCCCATACTATTAGATCAAGCTTGCTCCCAAAAATGTGTGTACTTTTAAAAATTACTTGTAACTAAACAAAAATTGGATGTAACGACTACCAAAAAACGAACAAATGAACAAACGAACATACCCCCACCCCGGGGTGGGCACCATATGAAGGGGCTAGAAGTGGCGGAAGCACCGCTCATCCGTGAAAGCCATGGCGATACCGTGCTCATTACAGGCCTCTATAACCTTTTTATCCCGTATGCTGCCGCCAGGCTGCACGCAAGCAGATACACCGTACTCAGCCAAGAGATCAATACTATCCCTGAACGGGAAGAAACCATCACTAGCCAACACAGACCCGGGGATCATCTCCTCGTGGCCTCGCATCTCCGCTTTCTCCAGTGCCAGCTTGACAGCGGTAACCCTGTCCTGTTGACCGGTACCAATACCGATGGTTGCGTTATCCTTACTCAATACAACCCCGTTACTCCTGACATTCATACAGATATACCAGCTGAACAACAAGTCCTTCAACTCCTGCTCACTGGGCTCAGTCTCCGTAACCACTCTCAGATCATCAATACTACGTATCTTGGTCAACATTGGAGCCTGCAAGACTATACTACCGTCACTCTGAACGCTAATATCCAATGGACGCATAGGATCACCCATGAATTTACTGATCTCATCGAGGTCATCTACCTGCATTATCCTGATATTCTTCTTCTCCTCAAAGAACTCCATGCACCCATCCTCATAACCCGGCGCCACCACGCCCTCCACGTAACTATTCATGATTTCCTCCGCCGTAGCTACATCCACTACGCGGTTAAACCCAACCACGCTGCCAAAAGCAGCAAGACTATCACAGTCCCGGGCCTTCTTATAGACCTCTACCAGTGGCTCATCCTTGTTCTGAGCCGCCGCCCCGCTGGGGTTCACGTGCTTCATCACCGCACATGCAGGCTGATCAAAATAGCCCACTATCCTGGTGCTATTATTCGTGTCCTCAACATTAGTCATGCTGAGCCCGGACTTACCTGACTTTAAGAGCCTGATATCCCCCACCGTCAATTCTCCCTCTGTAGGGCTGTAGAAAGCCGCTGGCTGATGCGGATTCTCACCATACCTCAGACTCATATGCTTCCTGTAGACCACTTCCTCATCACCTACGATGATCTTCATGGTCTCTGGATAATCTTCCTCAAGTTTCGTACTATACTTCTTTCTAATTGACTTTTTCTTACTCATAGTGCATCCTCCAAATAATCAACGATAGCGGCATCATACTCCGCTGTCCGCTTAAACGCGGTGAGAGCAAAACGCCTCCGCATCTCCGTGGATAACTCCCCTTTGTTCTCCTTAAGGGCCTCGATAACCTCAGCGTACTGACCTGGATCCGAGACTATACATGTCTCATCATACAGAAGACTGGCCTTAGCCGTGCTACGTGTCATGGTTGGGCCACCGATATCGATATTATGACCCGCCTCCAAGAGATCAGCTCCCTCCGAGACCACCTTCTCAAAAGGGTAGAGATTCACCACAACGAGATCAATGGCCTCGATACCGTTCTCCGTCATCCACTTCTGATGTCCCGGGTCATCTCTATCCATCAATAACCCTCCATGTATCCTTGGGTGAAGAGTCTTAACCAACCCCCCGGGGCTCTCAGGGTGACCCGTATACTCACTCACTTCAACCAGGTTACTGTACCCGATCTCCTTGATCCGTTTAGCAGTGCCACCGCTGCTAATGATTTTCACATCATACTGTTCTAGAGCAGGTACCAGTTCCTCCAGTCCCCGCTTATCATATACGCTGATTATCGCCCTCTCTATCAAATTTCTCACCTAATATGCCTATAGCACAGACAATACAATTATAGGCTTTGGGTTACACAGAAATGCAATATTGATGAAAAAATATCAAATAATTTAGAAGGACCTGCTAGGCCCAGGACGGAAAATATCATGAGGAGCCGCCTCACTCGCACCATGCTCAGTCACCAAAGCAAGTCTAGCCTTCTCCCACACCTCAGGGATATTAGCCGCTCCCACATAACCCATAGCCGCCCGTAACCCCCCGGTGAACTCCCCGAGGATATCCTTAACCGGACCCCTATAGGGAACCCACCCCTCAACTCCCTCGTTGATGGACTTACTGGGCTTACTGTACCTATCCTGTACGAAGCGCTTCTCACGAGCCTTAGCGCTACCCATACCATAATACTCCTTATAGTATCGTCCCTCCATGGCCACCAATCGACCCGGACTCTCACTACAGCCCGCGAAGACATTACCCATCATAGCACAACTTGCACCCACAGCCATGGCCACCGCCACGTCACCAGGGTTTCTCATACCCCCATCCGCAATAATAGGTATATCCGCCTCATAGTCTTTGACTGCATCCGCTACCTGACTAGTAGCGAACAACGTAGGTGCTCCCGCTCTTGTAACCACACTGGTGCTGCAAATACTGCCGCTTCCTATACCGACTCTTAGCCCAGCTACG
>CAZAQI010000149.1:0-3848 GCA_964487465.1 uncultured Candidatus Bathyarchaeia archaeon | reverse complement strand
GCTGACTGGGTATTATTCACCCTTCACGCCCATGAGGGTAGACCACATGACAGCGAGCGGCCAGCAGAGTTTATAGAAGAGTTCGCTAGGGGCGTCATCGATGAAGGGGCTCACTGCTTCATAGGGCATGGGCATCACGCCATGAGGGGGATCGAGATTAGGGAGGGCAAACCAATTTTCTATAGTCTAGGTAACTTCATCTTCCAGAATGAGACAGTTTACAAGATGCCCTCTGATTTCTATGAACGATATAATCTGGATCCCTACGGTGGAGTGGTATCAGATGCATATGATGCACGACAAGAGGCGGAGCCCAAGCCTGGAACTAGGTCTCATAAGTGGTTTACCGAGGACGAGAAATACTGGATAAGTGTCCTGCCTCGTATGAGGTATAATGGTGACAAGTTAAGTGAGCTACTTCTATACCCTGTTGAGTTAGGGATGAATAAGACTAGAAGCCAGCGAGGAAGACCAATGCTAGCTGACGCAGAGTACGGCGAGAAAATACTTAGAGTAATAAAGAAATTATCGAAGCCCTACGGTACAGAGATGGATATAAAGGAAAATGTAGGTATCGTAAAGGTATAAACAAATGGTACCCGTGTTTGTTCCATGCCGGTATAACAAATCTTTTTGAGGAGTCACCCGAGGGTATTCCCCGGGAATGGTGTTCGCCTGTCCAACCGGCGATTCAGCCCACCATCCCCGATTCTTAGACAGCTCTTTTATCGTATAACACCATGAATAATTCCTGATAAGATATGGAACTCAAAGCAGACATGATCCTAAAAAACGGTAAGATAATCACCGTCGACCCGGATGATAGTATAGCTAAGGCTGTTGCCATACGGGGCAATAAGATAGAAGCAGTGGGCACAAGTAGAGAAGTCTCGACACTAATTGGTCCCAGCACAGAGGTTATCGATTTAGAGGGTAAAACTGTGATGCCCGGGATCATTGACAGCCACACACATCCAAGCCACATAGCGGCAAGATTCCTTGAGGTGGATTGCAGAGCACCACCGATACGTAGGGTCTCAGAGATTCTTGATCGCATTCAGGAGAGAGCCCAAGAAATGGACTCTGGTGAATGGATAAGGGGAGCCAACTTTAACGACAGCAAGCTGGAGGAGAAGAGACATATCAATCGGTGGGAGCTAGATGAAGTTGCACCAGAGAACCCCGTTTTCGTAGTATCAGATACAGGGCACCAAGCACTAGCCAACAGCAAAGCCTTTGAAGTAGCCGGAATAGACGAGAACACACCCGATCCACCTGGCGGAGAGATAGATAGAAACGAGAAGGGAGAACCCACGGGTCTTCTATACGAGAACGCTATGGGACTCGTTCGCGAACACATCCCAGAGTATAGCATCGATGCCCTCAGGGAGAGCTACAAAGATGTTGTAAACCAGTTCGCAGAATGGGGAATAACCAGCACCCACAACGCCAGCGGTCACAGAAACGGCATCAGAGCATACAAACAGCTCCTAGACCATGGAGTCAAGAAATTAAGAATGCGCCTTATGGTGAGCGTCAACAGGGATAAACCGGGAGACATACTGGATGCATTGGAGATGGCGGGGATAGAGAGCGGCTTCGGTGATGACTGGTTGGAAATCATGTCCATCAAGATCATGGGAGATGGATCAGGAGCTGGTGGAACCTGCTGCGTATATGAGCCCCAAAACCGTGGACCAAAGGGAACTGGTCTATGGATGACCGAGCCAGAGGAAGTACAAAGACTAGTATCCAAAGCACATAACGCGGGTCTAAGAGTAAGCATACACAGCATTGGTGATCGTGGCATCGATATGGCGTTAGAGTGTATAGAAAAGGCTCAGAAAGAGACCCCTGTCCCTGATATGAGACACAGGATCGAGCATAACAGCCTCTGTCCACCTGATTCTCTTAATAAGATCAAAGAACTAGGTGTTACCCCTAGCAGCAGCATCGGTTACATGTATGGGCTCGGGGACCAGTACGCTGAGAACTTTGGTCCTGAGCGTTCACGGTGGCTACACCCCCACAAGACCATGAAGGAGATGGGAATAATAGCCGGGGGAAACAGCGATTGCCCTGTCACATATTACAGTCCATTCGTCCAGATCTATGAAGCTGTTACACGCAGGACTAGCAGCGGAAAAGTTGTGAGCCCTGAGGAGTGCATATCACCTATGGAGGCCATCAAGGTATACACTTGGAACGGCGCCTATCTGGGAAAAGATGAGGACAAACTGGGAAGTATTGAGCCCGGAAAGTTGGCTGACCTTATAGTGCTGGACAGAGATATTCTGTCAGTACCACACGAGGAGATAAAAGACATCCAAGTGCTCACCACCATCGTAGACGGAAAAATAGTCTACAAGAAATAATTTATTTAAACTCGGGTCTGGGTTTACCCGCTTTTTTATCATAGGCTGCCTTAACGAATCCATAGTATGGTGGGCTGGGCGCCCATGGTCTAGACTTGAACTCGGGGTGGAACTGGGTTGCCAAGAAGAAGTAACGATCAGGTAACTCCAATATCTCTTTGAGCTTCTTGCTATTGCTCACTGCCGTGTAGTTGGCACCAGCATCCTCCAATATCTCAAAGTATTTCTCGTTTACCTCCCACCGGTGCCTATGCCGCTCGATGATGACCTTTGAGTTGTACAGCTTTGAGGCTAAGCCATCCTTTTCGATAAGTATCTTGTTTGAGCCAAGCCTCATGGTACCTCCTAGACCCCTGATGGCTTTCTGCTCAGGTAAAAGATCGATGACAGGGTGAGGTGTCGTGGGTACGCACTCGGTGCTATGAGCGCCTTCTAGGCCGGCCATGTTACGGGCATATTCAACAGTTGCTAATTGGAAACCGTAGCAGATACCTAGGAAGGGAATATCGCTGGTTCTGGCGTGGTTTATTGCAATAATCTTACCCTCAGCACCCCGTAAGCCAAATCCACCGGGCACAATGACTCCATCATAATCATCCAGTACCCTCGCCTCATCTATGTTATCCTCAAATACCTCGGTCTCAATCCAGTCTATCTGAACCTTACACCCAGCTTTAGCTGCGCTATGGCGCAGGGCCTCGTTTACGCTTACATAGCAGTCGGCTAGTTCTGCATATTTCCCGCACATGGCGATCTTTACTAGGTCGCTGGGTTCCTTATAGGTCTGGACCATTTTTTTCCACTCGGTCCAATCAGACTTAGTCTTTTCTAGACCAAGGTACTCACAGATAACCTCACCCATCCCTTGATCCTCCAGCTCCAAGGGTAGCTCGTAGAGAGTAGGTACATTGATACTACTGAAAACTGCCCTAGACTCCACACTGCATGTTTTAGCTATTTTTACCTTATGTTCTGTATCCAAACGCCCGAATTCTGTTCTTGCAACGATTATATCCGGTTGTAAACCGATGGCTCTCAGCTCTTTCACGCTGTGCTGTGTGGGCTTGGTCTTGGGCTCACCAACCGCGTTAAGCATCGGAACAAGAGTAAGGTGTACAAACAAAGTATCCTCGGGTTTCTCCTCGTTCTTCAGCTGCCGTATAGCCTCAAGGAAGGGAAGCCCTTCAATATCACCCACAGTTCCACCGATCTCTACCAATACAATGTCTACTTCACTGGATTTAGCCACTAATTTTATCCTTCTCTGGATCTCATCGGTTACGTGGGAGATTATCTGGACGCATCTCCCGAGGTAGCCGCCTTCTCGCTCTTTTCTGATTACTTCCTGGTATACTTGCCCTGAGGTTACATTGTTTAGCCGTGTGAAGGGACCTTTTAGGAATCGCTCGTATGTCCCAAGGTCCATGTCAGCCTCGTAGCCATCATCGAGTACGAAAACCTCCCCGTGAATAT
>CAZAQI010000148.1:0-3947 GCA_964487465.1 uncultured Candidatus Bathyarchaeia archaeon | reverse complement strand
GCTAACCGGTTGTTACAGGTTTCCGGGCTGCAGCCACGCAGTTCCATTAGGAGTGCCCATGATGCTAATGGTGGGTTTTTAATTATCCCAATCGAGGAACTGGCTAAAAACCCTGGTAGCTATGACACTCTTAAAAGAACAATATTAAACAAGGAACTTGAGATCGAGGAACTGGCTGCAAGGCTGGGTTATATTAGTACAAGGAGTCTTAACCCAGAGCCTATTCCATTCACTGCTAAAGTGATCCTAGTAGGAGAACCACGTTTCTATAATATGCTATATCAATTAGACTCCGAGTTCAAGAAGGTCTTCAAAGTAAAGGCCGAGTTTGATAGTACCATGGATCGTACCCCGGAGAATGTTCAAGAGTACGCTAAATTCATGTGCACTCTTAGTAACAAGGAAGGATTAAAACATCTTGATAGCACTGGAATCGCTGAAGTCGTGGAGTATAGCAGTCGTCTGGCATCAGATCAAGAAAAACTATCAACACAGTTCGCAGATGTAAGCGACATCATCCGTGAATCCAACTATTATGCAAAACAGGATGATAGCGAGTATATTACAGGAGATCATGTGAAACAAGCAATCGAAGCTAAGGTCTATAGAAGTAACTTGATCGAGGAAAAGATAAGCGAGATGATTGAACGAGGCAGTATCCTTGTCGATACTGATGGCGAAATAGTAGGTCAAGTAAATGGACTCGCGGTAATGGGGTTAGGGGACTATATGTTCGGTAAACCCACAAGAATCACAGCCAGCATTGGACTTGGAAAAAAAGGAATCATAGATATCGAGAAACAAGCTGAAATGGGTGGACCAACACATACCAAGGGCGTCCATATTTTAACCGGTTTCCTGACAAATAGATATGCCAAGAGACATCCATTAAGTCTTACAGCTAGGCTTACCTTTGAGCAAAGCTATAGCGGAATAGATGGAGATAGCGCTAGCAGTACAGAGACTTATGCATTGATGAGTGCATTAAGCGAAGTACCCATTAAGCAGGGATTCGCAGTAACTGGCTCTGTTAATCAGAAAGGCGAGGTTCAGGCAATTGGCGGAGTTAACCAGAAAATAGAAGGCTTCTATGATCTCTGTAAGTTTAGAGATCTCACGGGGGATCAGGGTGTGATAATTCCTGAGAGTAATGTTAAGAACCTCATGTTACGCGATGATGTTGTTAAGGCTATCGAGGAGGAAAAGTTCCACATCTACCCGGTTAAGAACATTGATGAGGGTATAGAGGTCCTGACAGGCGTTCCAGCCGGTGAGCCCGATGAAAAAGGAGAATTTCCGGAGGATACCATAAATTATATGGTCCAAGAGAGACTGGATGAGATGGCTGAACGTCTCTCCAAATCTAAAACTGAAGAAGAAGAGTAAATCACACCCTTTTTTATTCACCTAGTAGCTTATTTTTGGGAATAGTAAATGTCTGAGGAGATCTATGACGTAATAATCGTGGGGGCTGGACCCGCAGGATTAACAGCGGGACTCTACACCTCAAGGCACAATAACAAAACCTTGATTCTGGAAGGAAACCAAATAGGGGGAAAAGCCTTGGAAGCTCACTGGGTAGAGAATTACCCCGGCTTCCCAGAGGGTATTAGTGGACCTGATTTGATGGCTTTAATGGAGAAACAGGCAAGAGAGTTTGGAGTCGAGTTCAAGAAAGAGACGGTTATCGGTATTAGTGATCTAGGGGAATTGAAGATGCTCAGCACCCGTTCCGGGGGATTCTATCAGGCTAAATCCCTGATTATAGCCTCGGGAATAAGTCGTAAAAGCCTGAGCATTAAGGGAGAGGGAGAGTTCAAGGGTAGAGGCGTTAGTTACTGCGGTGTCTGCGATGGGCCATTCTTTAAGGATAAGATCGTCGCAGTCGTGGGAGCAGGACGTGAAGCAGTGCATGATATTGAGATCCTCAGCGAGACAGCGTCTAAGATCTACGCTATCCCAGGTAAGAATGGATATAGTAAAGATTATCCCGAATTAAAGCATTTTAGTAAAGACCCAAAAGTGGTTTTTATTGAGGGTGTTAACATTACCGAGATCGGGGGAGATGAATTTGTGGAATACGTTAAACTGGATAATGGGGATAAAGTTAAACTGGATGGAGTTTTCATCATACTTGAGCAGATATCAACAGTGGGTATATTGGAAGACGCGAATGTAACAACAGATTCAGGCGGGTGCGTGGTCACTGATAGAGAACAGGAGACAAACGTTCCAGGGATATTCGCCGCGGGTGACTGCTGCTGCAAAGGGTTACAGATTGTTACAGCAACAGGCATGGGTGCAACAGCTGCATTAAACGCCATGAAATATGTGAAACAGTTGGATAGACAGTGACTAAAGTAGAACTTTTTTACAGCCCTGTTTGTCCATATTGCCCCCACGCTAGGGAACTTCTTAAACTATATAAAGAGGAGAACCCTGGTTTCGAATACGAGGAAGTTAATACTTATACTGAGGAGGGAATCAAAAGGGGCATGAGTCTTCAGGTAATGGCGGTTCCATGTCTCGTAGTTGATGATGAGATAAAAATCTCTGGCTGGCCTTTCACAAATGAAGATGTTGATAAGGCTCTTGAGTAGAAACCCTTTTTGTCCTAGAATTTCTTTTTGAGTAGCATGGTTAACAGTATTAATTGTATTAAAGCTAGGGAGATATTAGATTCAAGGGGTAATCCCACTGTAGAGGTTGAGATAACTACGGATGATGGTTTTTTTGGACGCACCGCAGTTCCCAGTGGAGCGAGTACTGGAATATATGAAGCAGTGGAACGGAGAGACGGGGGTAAAAGGTTTCACGGTAAGGGAGTTCAGGAAGCTGTTAGAGCCGTGGAGGAGGAAATCTCTCCCAAACTGAAGGGCTTCGATGTCACGGATCAAGCTGGTATCGATAATATAATGATAGAACTGGATGGAACCGAAAACAAGTCTAGGTTGGGGGGTAACGCGATACTGGGAGTCAGTGTCGCCTCGGCTAAGGCGGCCGCAAATAGTAGAAGCGAAAAGTTATACGAGTACATGAATCCGGGCTGCAGTCTTTTACCGGTTCCCTTTTTTAACGTGATAAATGGGGGGAAGCACGCGGGGAATGAGCTCGATTTTCAGGAGTTTATGATCGCGCCGACTGGCGCTTCCAGTTACCATGAGGCTCTTAGGATGGGATCAGAGATTTATCATGAATTAAAGTCCAAGCTCTTGGAGGATTACGGGAAATACGCTATTAACGTGGGAGATGAGGGGGGGTTCAGTCCACCCATGAGAACCCCGGAGGAGGCGTTAGAGAGTATTTTAGCTGCATCAGAGGAAATGGGGTACAAAGATAAAACTGTATTAGCAATAGATGTAGCGGCAAGCAGCTTCTATAAAGAAGAAGGTGTTTACGATTTTAAGGGTGAAGAGATAGATACAGGTGATTTGATTGATGTCTACTCTGAACTGGTCGCTAAGTATCCTATAAAGAGTATTGAGGATCCCCTGTTTGAGGAAGATTACGAGGGATTCGTAGAAGTGACTAAAGCCCTAGATATACAGGTTCTAGGAGATGATATCTTTGTCACGAATAAAAAAAGACTTCAGAAGGGAATCGAGATGGGAGCGTGTAATGCTCTTCTATGGAAGGTTAACCAGATAGGAACCATTACTGAGGCTTTTGAAGCTGCCAAACTGGCCAAAAATAACGGTTACGGGGTTATGGCGAGTCATCGGAGCGGAGAGACAGGGGATCCTTTTGTGGCTGATCTTAGCGTTGCGTTGGAGTGTGGACAGATCAAGGCGGGGGCTACTTGTCGCGGTGAAAGGATTGCCAAGTATAATCAGTTGCTTCGAATAGAGGAGTGGCTGGAGGAGCGGGCAAGTTACCCTCGGAACCTATTCTAAACATCGTTGGATACATTTTGTTGCATAGAAAAAATTACCATATCATTTTTTCTG
>CAZAQI010000147.1:0-4050 GCA_964487465.1 uncultured Candidatus Bathyarchaeia archaeon | reverse complement strand
GCGACGTGAAACTAGATTCACTGAGAAGTCAGATGGCCGTGGTCTTACAGGATAACTTTCTATTCAGCGGCACAGTGATGGAGAATATAAGATACGGAAACTTAGGCGCTACGGATGACGAGATCATAGAGGTAGCCCAGACAGTTGGAGCCCACGAGTTCATAATGAAACTGCCAGAAGGCTACCAGACAGATGTAAGAGAAAGAGGGGGAAGACTCAGCGTCGGTCAGAGACAACTCATAAGCCTCTCAAGGGCCCTGATAGCCGATCCACGGGTACTGATAATGGATGAGGCAACCAGCAGCATAGACGCCTATACTGAATTGATAATACAGCAGGCCTTGGATAGGATCTTCCAGAACCGCACAAGCATCATCATAGCCCACAGACTCAGCACAGTGCGAAACGCGAATATGATAATCGTACTACATGAGGGCAGCATAGCCGAAACGGGGAGCCACGATGAGCTCATCAAGAAGGATGGATTATACAAGCATCTCTATGATATGCAGTTCAAATACGAGACAGAAGAAACGTAATCACGGAACAGATAGCCCGATGCCTGATAGCGTAATCGCGGCTTTAGCCATAAACAAAACGCACCGGTAATCTCAGATAACTCACATTTTAACAAAATAAACAAGTTAAATATAGTTTGGGTAATTAAATTAAAATGAAAAAAGAGGAGATTAATCACTCATTTTCTCAAGCTTGGGTATGATGCTCTCGATCCTGTCTAGAGCCTCATTCATGATACCCTTGCTTGTAGCAGTAAGTATCCTCATATGACTCTCACCTTCAGGCCCGAAAACGTCTCCCTGGTTCAAGCTAACCTTAGCTTCCTCGAGTAGAACTTTGTTTAACTCAAAACTTGTTAAGCCATAGTTAAACTTGGGGAACATCAAATAGGTTCCCTCCAGATCCGGGATGATAAAGTCACCCATCTCATTTAACCGTCTCACGACAAGATCTCTAACTTCTTCCAGATATTTGTTCATATCCCTTACCCAGTAATCGATTTTACCACTGGCAATGATAGGGGCCATAGCTTTCCCAAAATTGTTTGTACCACGTAAGATACCCGTGGATATATTCTGGAGGCTATCAAACATGGTCTTGTTTGTACACGCCAAGTAACCCGCCTGTAATCCCGGTACGCTCCAAGTCTTACTGAAGCCCCAGCTAGTCACTGTAAGATCCGCTACCTCTGGGTTCAGACTGGCTAGGCTAACGTGTTCATGACCCTCGTACACGATATCCTCCCAGAGCTCATCAACCATAACATAAATCTGGTGATCAACAGCGATATCCGCTATCCCCTTGAGTTCTTCTTTCGTCATGACCCTACCCGCGGGGTTATGGGGGTTACATACATTAATGAGTCTAGTTTTGGGAGTGATTAACTCTTTGAGTCGTTCTATATCGAACTTGTATCCTTCATCCAAGTCAAGCTTCCAGTAGACCTTCCTCGTCTGAGCCACATCAGCTATCGTGAAGAAGGGGAAATACATGGGGTCGGTCACGATCATCTCATCCCCTGGCCTACATGCGTGCATAGCCGCCAGCCACATACCGGGAATTACTCCCTGAGTGAGCATTATCTGCTCAACCGGGACATCGATATTGTTAACTCGCTTGATCTTCTCCTTGAGGGCCTCACGTGCCGGTAAGTCTGATGCATATACAGTGAATTCTTCCTCGACGACTTCACGGAGAGTATCCTTCAGCTCAGGGCATATCGGATAGTCCTGGTCAGCGAGCCAGAGAGGTATAACATCCTCTGGGTCCCTGTGCCACTTTACGCCCCTCTTACTGAGTCTGCTCTCGATTGTCGGTTTATCAAAAGGACTAGTCATGTTATCACTAACAACTATTGAAGGGATCTCTTTGGGCTAATATTTATTTTGATCACCCAATAACTAGTGTTTATCCACTTTTCGTTAAAAAGAATCGATAAGGATATATTGCACCTCGGGATCGTTTGGAAGACGAAGGATGAAAATCCTACTATACTTCGACTGGACAGGCACAAGAAAGGAGCTAAAGGAACACGATAAAAAGATGCAGAAGAGTTGCATAGATACAGGCGTAGAACATGAAGGGCTCTACGGTAGCATGAATGCGAAGTGGAACTATGTATGGGTCTTTGAGGCAAACAGCTTCGACCATTTCCTAGAGATGAGCCGGAAAGTACCGAGACCCGTAAGCATGTCTCATTATATCACTGAGCTGCTTATCCCTACAAGGCTCTAAACATCTTTATCACATGAGGGCTTAGCCGAGACACTCTATTATAGGTTAAAGCAGGACCGTTCCACGTTCATCAACAGAGCAGACAACAGGATCCTCACCAAGCCCCGTCAATATTTTCAACGCTTCCTCGGCCTTCTCTTTGTACTGGACCGTGAAAGCAGCCTCACCGAAGTTAGCCATAGTAAAGGTAATGTCATGCTGATCCATCTCCCTGAAGACATCCCTTATTCTTTTTGTAGCCAAGCCGATGTGATCTGTAAATCTCCGGCTAAAATACATGAACCTCTCAGGGGTTAGTTCCCTATATAATTCATCCACGTATCTCCCGCCGTAACGATTGATCTTATTCACCAGCCCCTGATCTGATAGAGCCTTTTTAGTGTGAATCTGTCCATAATACAGATATATTACAGACAAGTCACTAGTATTCTCCATTAGTTTTGCTTTACCAATACCAGGCGCACCCGACTCATAGAGAACACCAAATCCTCCATCCATCGCCGCGAAAACGCTGCCGAGACCCGTCTTGCACTCGATCTCAGCGATGTGAGCTATCTGAGCAGCGTCAACTGGATCTAAATCTAATTCAAGGACCTCATTGAGGGCTAAGCTGAGGCTTAGGGCTCCACCTCCGCTGCTTCCGAAGCCAGCGGTAATAGGTGTGTCAATACTATGATGAATGATTATCTTGAGGGGGTCGGATAAATAGTGCCTGTATTTTGATAACACGGTCTCGCTGACATATGCGTCTATCATAAGCTCATCGTTAATGTAGATCTCTTCACTCATCCTAGTGGAGGACTCAACCTCTACACGAGTATGAACGCCACGGGTTATACTAACACCGGACCCCCGTGCGCCCCAATACAATGGATCATCGCCCATAGTACATATCTGGAATAAACCTGTCAAGTGACCGGGTGCGAAAGCCTCTGCTTCCCTCATGGAAATCTCTATGGGGTAGTAGATTAAAGGGAAAAAGGTTTTGAAAAGAAGCTACCTTAGGCGATTATAGTCAAAGGTTTTTCCGGGGTCAACTATAGGTGCATCAACGGGAAATAAATCCGTATACTTTAACCCGCTTCCAGTGTTAAATAGGATTACTTTGTCAGGCTTATCCACTGAACCCTGGCCCAGCATCTTTCTGAGAGCCGCATAGGTGGCTGCTCCCTCGGGGCAGACAAACATTCCCTCATGTTTACCTATGTCGGATACACCTTCCATGATCTCTTCATCACTGACTGCTATGCACTCCCCCCGGCTCTCACGGGCAGCGTTCAACACCAAGAAGTCTCCCAGGGCTTTGGGTACTCTTAACCCAGCTGCTTTGGTCTCCGCGTCCTCAAAGAACCGGGATTCATCTGCTCCTTCTTTATAGGCCTTAACTATCGGTGCACAGCCTTCCGCTTGTACGGAGACCATTCTCGGCCGCTCGCTGCCTATCCATCCCAGCTCCTCCAACTCATCGAATACCTTCCACATACCTATTATCCCGGTTCCGCCGCCTGTGGGGTAGATGATTACGTCAGGTAGCTTCCAGTCCATCTGTTCAGCTACCTCTATTCCCATGGTTTTCTTACCCTCAACCCGGTAGGGTTCTCCCAATGTGGCTACGTTGAACCACTGCATCTCATCCATGCCTTCTTTCACTAGTTTACCCGCCTCGGTGATGAGTCCGTCAACAAGCACTACTTTGGCTCCCACCATCTGGCACTCCACCATGTTAACCTTGGGAGCATCCTTGGGCATGAATACGTAGACCTTCATACCGGCTCTTGCCCCATACGCAGCCATGGC
>CAZAQI010000146.1:0-4112 GCA_964487465.1 uncultured Candidatus Bathyarchaeia archaeon | reverse complement strand
CATGCTGGTGGTCCCGAAAAGAGCAGCCATTGCAATCAATCCTGGCGCAAGATCAGTGAGCCCCTCGGGGTTTCTAAGGGTGAAGCTAAGAGCTAATACTACGGGGAAGAGCATTCCCCAACTGATGTTTGGTGGCTTGAAGTAGTATGCCCGTAGGTCTTTCTCAAGTATGGCTATTATTCCTTCTAGCTCCTCGAATATGTTCATTGTTTTCCCTCCTTCTCGACATGCATGGATTCAAGTGAGATCCCTGTTAAGTGTATGAATGCGTCCTCAAGTTTTGGTTTTATAGTCTCAATGTTCTGTATTGTTATATCCTGTTTTGCGCTGAGCAGGGATTCTAGTGTCGCGTGTACGTTTTTTGTTAGGATTGATAATTCACCATCTATGGAGGAGACTTTTTCACCATGTATTTCATTGAGGGTACTCTTGTCTAGTTTTCCTTGATAATTAATGCGGAGGATTGGTGTATCCTGCACAATGCTCCTCAAACCTTCAGGCGTATCAACCTCAATTATTTTACCCTTTACGAGTAAGGCGATACGATCACAGAGAACTCCGGCTTCTTCAATATAGTGTGTTGTAAGAAATATTGTTACACCATGTTCACTTAGGTCTGATATTATTTCTCTTAATCTCTTAGCGCTCATTATGTCGAGACCGGATGTTGGTTCGTCTAGGAAGATAATTTCAGGAGTGTGAATCAGGGCTGCGGCGATAACGACTCGCCTTTTTAATCCCTTAGAGAGCTTGGCGAAGCCTCTATCCCTGTATTCTGTTAATTGAAAGAGGTCGAGGAGTTCCGTTATTCTAGTCTCTCGTTCCTCAGAAGGTACATGGTATAATTTTGATACGAATCTGAGGTTCTCAGTTACAGTGAGTTCATTGTATAGATTTGATCGCTCTGGAACAACGCCTATACGCTGTTTCACCATCCTGATACTATCCATAACATCGTAGCCAGAAACATATGCACTACCACGGGTGGGCTTGGTTAAACCCACCAACATCTTGATGGTGGTCGTTTTTCCTGCACCGTTTGGGCCTAGAAAACCAAAGATCTCTCCCCGATCCACACTGAAACTTATATTATCAACTGCTTTGACCTCACCCCAAATCTTGGTTAAGCCATTAACACGTATCGAACTCAATCTATTCACCAAAAGATACAATCTTTCTCTTAACGGCATAATACAGATGAAGTGTGCCGAAGTCTCCAAGGCTTCCCCCGAATTCTCTGATGCTAAACTTGAAATCCTTGATTTTCATAAAAGTTCGCCATAAAATATCGAACGGTAGTTGAAAAAGCGGTTATTCCTTAAGGTGTTCTTGTATGCCTTTGAGGTTCTTATCTGCTTCCTCTAGTTTTCCTTCCTTGATTAGTTTTCTAGCTGTCTCAACGTGGTGTTGTGCACAGCCTTTCAGGTTATTAGAGTGTTTGCAGCCTTTGCATTCGTGATCAGACATTTCAATCATCTTACATAGCATGCAATAATTTTATAAGTTTTTTGATAATATTACAAGGTATCATGTGCTGTAATGGTGGCCACTGCAACACGAAAACAAACAAGATCCAACAACTTCAACAATATTTCAAGGCGTTCCACTGTCCAATTAGATGGGATATTATAGCTATCATAGGACACGAAGAAAAGGGAACAAAGGAGATATACCAAGAATTAGTTGACCGAGGTGAGACACTAGCAAAATCCAGCCTCTACTACCACCTTGGAGAGTTGAGAAACGGGGGAATAATCGAGGTATCAGGATATCTTGAGGATGGCGGAGGAGCTCCCGAGAAACTATGGCGATTGAAGACAAAAGAGATCAAGATCAACCTGGTTGAGGATCTCAAATAAAGTGGATGTCATGAGCTATGCAATTGAGGCAAAAGAATTAACAAAATATTACGGAGATTTTCTCGCAGTTGACCACATTAGTTTCAGTGTGGATCGGGGAGAGATCTTTGGTTTTCTTGGTCCAAACGGGGCCGGTAAATCAACCACTATTAGGATGTTAACAGGTATCTCATTGCCGAGTTCTGGTTCAGCGGAGATAATGGGATACGATATAGTGAAACAATCAGTGGCCGCTCAAACCTTAATGGGAATCGTACCGGATATAAGTAATATTTACACGGAGTTAACTGCTTGGCAGAATCTAGATTTCACCGGTAAATTATATGGTATCCCAAAGGACAAACGGGATAAAAAGAATAGAGAACTTCTTGAGAGATTTGAGTTATATGATAGAAAGGATGAGAAAGTTGAGGGCTATAGCAGGGGTATGAGGCGAAAAGTCTGCATAGCCATGGCTTTAGTGAATGACTCTAAGATATTGTATCTTGATGAGCCCACATCGGGGCTGGATGTCAAGAGCGTTAGAGGCATAAGGGATCTGATCAGAAGCCTGAACGAGGAGGGATTAACAGTGTTTCTAACAACGCATAATCTGAAAGAAGCAAATCAGATGTGTGATAGAATCGCAGTAATTAACAGAGGAAAGATAGCGGCAATAGACACACCTGAGCGACTGAAAGGGGCTATGCAGCGAAGTCAATCGATTGAGATATCATTCGAAAAACACAGTAATACACCAACATTGGAGGAACTGCCCGGGGTCATAGATACCGAGAAGAGGGGAGATAAGCTTCGATTAGTCACAAGCAACCCGAAAGAAACCTTGAGAGGATTATGCAAGTTAATAGAGGAAAATAGCCTAGATATTTTATCATTGAACACACGTGGGGCTAGCTTAGAGGATGTGTTTTTGGATCTTACTGGAAAAGAGATGAAGAAGGAGATAATCAAAGGAAAGAAGGGTCGAAGATGAGTAAAGTAACATTATTTGATGAGGTTAAGAGAAGCTGGGCCATCACGTTAAATGATATGAGGGTCTACTATCTGCGACCCCCTAGTCTAATGTTTGGTATACTCTTCCCCCTGGCCTTGTTTTTTAGCTTCAGTGTAGGTCGTGGAATGCCTGTGGAGAGACTTATTCCTGTACTCTCCGCGCAGACAGTATTCTGGGCTAGTAGCAGCATAGGACCAGCATCTATCCCTATGGAGAGGCGTATGAGAACCTTCGAGAGATTTCTCTCCGCGCCTATTAGCCTATCATCTGTACTTTGGGGAAAAGCCATGGGAGGTATGATATTTGGCGTATTCGTTACTCTTCTATCAGCGAGTTTGGGGATTGTTATTACTGGACAATCATTGTTTAACCTAGGAGCATTTATCTCAGGGATAATTCTATCATCACTGGTTTTTTCATCTCTTGGAATATTATTCGCTTCCATACCCACTGAGAGTCCAGGTGAGATAATGATGCCGTTTAACCTTGTGAGAATCCCTTTGATGTTTGTGAGCGGTATGTTTATTCCGTTGAGTGAGTTGCCTGATATTGCTATCTACGCGGCATTACCTTCTCCGCTAACTCATACACTGGATCTCTTTAGATTAGGGATGGGAGAGTTCTCATATTTTGGTTGGCAGATTAATATTATGTTGCTATTTGTCTGGTCTATTGTGTTTCTAATAATAGGTAGATATTTCCATATAATCCAGATGAAAAAAACTTGATAGAAAAAAGGGAGTGTGTTATAGCACTTCTTTGGCTTTATCAGTCAGATCGTAGTCGCCACACGTCTCGGTGAGGAACTCGGCTTTCACCAGCTCCCGTAACCCGCTTCTTACCCTGTACATGGCTTGACCTGTTGCTTCTGATATCTCCTTGGGGGTCTTTGCCCCGTCTTTAACTGCGTTTAGGGTTTTCAACCCGCTTGTAGTGGGTTTGCCGTCAGGAGACACGCATGGCATACGTTATCACAGGTCCTTGAAGCAGAGGTACCAGTCTTTACAGTCGTAGCCTTCCTTGACCCTTTTCTCAGCGTCTTCTGCTGTGTGGGGTGGTGGTACTACTACTGGGTCTCCTTTCTCCCAGTTTGCTGGTGTGGCTACTCCGTGTTCATCTGTTGTCTGTAGGGCGTCTATGATCCTTAGGATCTCCTTCATGTTGCGTCCTGTGGTTAGTGGGTAGTATAGTATTAGTCGTAGTGTGGCTTCTGGGTCTATGACGAATACTGTTCTTACTGTCTCGGTCTTGCTCTGCTA
>CAZAQI010000145.1:0-4119 GCA_964487465.1 uncultured Candidatus Bathyarchaeia archaeon | reverse complement strand
ATTCCATTACAAGCCCATAAGGGACGTTTAGGTGAATAAATTTGCCTTTAGTAATTGACCCGACACAAGATGGATTGGAAAAAGTTCTTCGTGACTACCAGATCGAAGCACTGAAACTCATTTGGGCTCACAACGGTGATGGATTAACAAGCCGAGAAGTATATGAAGCCACAAATGAAAGATTAGAAGAAGGAAGATCTGTTAGTAGAGCTTCCATAATAAATTTCCTTAACGATATGTGCGATGAGCGTATCCTTGATTTTGAGGAAGAAACCTGCAAGGGTGGAATGAGGAGGAAATATCGTAAAGGACTGGATGAGTTTGGGTTTAAGAAATTCATAGCATCAGAGGTACTTAGCAGTCTTATGAATGACTTCCCAGAGGAGACTTTATCAGCTGTCAAGGAAACGCTTGGCAACGAGTCATTAAACAAGCTCTGTGACTAATCCTTTTATCTATACAATATATTTTCTATTCTATGTATATTACAGTAGATGTTAAAGCAGGTAAAAGAGAAGAAACTATTGAAAAGATCGATGACGAACATCTATTGATAAAAGTTAAAGCGCCGGCTAAGAAAGGGAAAGCCAACAAAGCGGTTATAAAATTATTGAAGAATCATTTTGATACCCAGGTCTACCTTGTCTCAGGTTACACCTCCAGTAGGAAAATATTCGAGATTTTGGAATAAGCTATAAGCGATACTGTATTTAACACCTTGATTAAAATTGGTCGAGGTTTTACCTGGATTACGAAGAGTTAGGATCGCAGATGCAGATGGTTTAGACACAGAAATATATATCCTCGAATGCGAGGGGGGTCTCATACTCGTTGATGTTGGATTTACTCCTGAGTGTCATGAAAATATTCAATCAGAGCTAGAAAAAATGGGAAAAGAATGGAGGGATATTAAGATGATTATTATCACTCACGCGCACGGGGATCATATTAACAATCTTCCAAAAGTCAAAAAATTGACGGAAGCAGAAGTCGTTATCGGTAAAGGAGATGAAGACAAGCTTGAAGAACGTACAGGGGTATCAGCGGATGTTATACTGGATACCGGGGATGTGATCGGTGCCTGTGGAAACATAGAGATAATCAGGGTACCAGGACACAGCGAGGGGAATCTATCATTATACCTCCACAAGTACAAGGCGATCATAGCTGGAGATACAATATTTGGGGACAGTGAAGCGAATCTTGAGGCCCCACCGGAAAAATATTGTAGCGATGTTGAGTCAGCTGCAAAGAATCTCAGGATATTGGAGAACTATGATTTCGAGGTCCTGTTACTATCCCATGGAAAAAATACGATGAAAGGGGCTAAAGAAAAAGTAATGGATCTAATTGAGGAATGCTCTTAACCTAGTTTAGCTATTTCTTCTTTCACTATTTTCCCTGGCTTTACGCCAAGTTCCTTCCCCTTTGATGTGACAGCTTTTATTGTTGCATTGAAAACGTCACTAAAGCTTGTTACTCCGCTTACCATAGCGGCAGCTACTCCAGTTCGTTCAGCTGCGTCCATGTTTAGAAATCCGCACATCACGAATCCCTTATCTCCTTTGATTAGTAGTATGGGTGGGCCGTCTGGAAGGGTAGATTTCATCCCTTGGAAACTTTTACCATCTATTGTGAATTTCTCTATCTCAAACATGTTTTACCGCGTATTAATTATGTTAATTTACAATTATTAGATTTTATATAACTAATATTAAAATGGAAAAAAGTTATTTGTAGAATAGTGGGAAGGCCGTAAATATTTCCACACCAAGAACTAGGTTTTCTATTGTAACCCGTTCATCGGGCTGGTGGGCTTGCCCCGTAAGACTAGTACCATATCCTAAGCTGGGTATACCCGCAATCTTACTTGTGCTTATACCATCGGTTCCACCAGTGAGAATCTTCATATTCACAGTTTTTCCTGTGATCTTTCCGATAATGCCGGTGAACTGGTCTGCAAAGCAGCTATTTGGTGACTCATAGTACCCCGCTGTATCTTCAGGCTTATGTTCACGTGAGGGAATGACCTCTAGTCCTGGTATACCTGATTCCTTGACTAGTTCCTTGATCCTTTCAACCACTTTTAGTGCATGAGAACCGGGGGTTAATCTGATATCAAACTCAGCCTCAGCGTAATCGGGAACCACATTTATCTTGACTCCTCCATTAATAATATTGCAGGTTACTGAGGGCGTGTAGAAGTTGTGTTCCATGGCTTTTATTAACTCGGGTTCAGCTGGTGTATTCACTTTATAGTATTCTATGCTTCCATCTACTGCTGGTTTTAGTTCCTGGGGGTAATCGAGTTTAAAATCATCTATCTTCTCCACCCAGGGAATACCATTAATGAGTTTTGTTATCGCGTTATCACCAAGATAGGGTGTTGAACCATGTGCCGTTTGTCCTCTGGCAACTAGTTTTACTCTGGCGCTTCCCTTGCACCCTAGATCGATACTTGGTGAAGTGGGTCCTCCGCCATTACCATCGCCGATAATACAGACATCACCGTTAAGACGTCCTGTTTCAGCAAGCCATCTTGCTCCTTTTTCTCCACCAATCTCCTCATCACACGTAAACCAGTACTCGACTGTATTCGGTATGGACTCCATTTCATGCAGTAATCTAGCTGAAAGCATCGCTGCTGCACATGATCCTTTCATATCACTGCTTCCTCTCCCCCATACACAGCCATCTGCTATCTCGCCACTATATGGACCGTATTTCCAGTTCTCGGGTTTACCCTCTGGAACCACATCTATGTGTCCAACCCAGAGAATCTTCCTTGTTCCTTTTCCCTTTATCCTAGCCATAATGTTCTGTTTTTTAGGGTCATCAGCGTGTATCTCATTCTTAATACCATGTTTATCAAAATACTCCTTAATGTACTCAACAACATGATCTGTACGTCCTTCTGGGTGAGCAGAATTAAATTGAACTAGGTCGCTAGTTAGTTCTGCTACTTCATTTTCTGATTTCTCAGCGAGTCCAATAACACTCTCTAAATCCATGAGTAAATAATGGTTTTATTGTAGATAAGGTTAGGGAATGGTGCGGTTTTCTAGGTGTTTCTCCAAGTTATCCATCATAACGGGTAATAGTTCCCTTATAGGTAACTCATATGGACATCTCTCCTCACATACACCACACTCGATGCATGTACGACCCTTCTCAATTGCGTTAGCGATGCTCTCAGCCCGGCTGTCACTCCATCCCATTCGTCGGAGCATCTGTTTCTCAGCTCTCAAGAGGTAACTTATAGGTATATCCTGTGGGCAAGGCTGACAATAATTGCATGCCCGACAGAACTGGTTACCCAGTTCTTCTCGATCCTTCTCAATTAACTCCTTTTCCTCTGGGGTGAGGGTTAGATCTCCTTGCCATATCTTGAAATTTTCTTCAATCTCTTCTATGCGCATTACACCGGGTATAACAAGATCTACCTCAGGGTTATTGTAAACGTATTTTAGTGCTGTGTTTGCATTACTGAAGGCTCCTCCACCGAAGGGTTTCATTATAATGGTGCCAACATTCAGTTTCTGGCATAGTGGTAATAGTTCATCGGCGGGTTTGGGGGTTAAATAGTTATACGGTATCATTAATGTCTCGAATAACCCGGATTTAACTAACTCGAGTGATAATTCAGGGCTATGACTGGTGACCGATATGTGTCTAATTTTTCCTTCTTCTTTTGCTTTTTCAACTGCTTCCATGGCGCCACCAGATGCCCTTACCTGCTCCCATTGTTCCTGATAGGAAATATTGTGTAGTTGATAGACGTCAATATAGTTGGTTCGCAGGTTTTTGAGGCTGGTCTCCAGTTCTTGTTCTATTCCTTTGGCTGTGCGTTTACCGCTCTTTGTGGCTATGTAGACGTTGTCCCTTACATCTTCTAATGCTTTCCCTATTCTCTCCTCACTTACACTATACGCCCTAGCGGTATCAAAGTAATTCATACCAAGCTCATAGCATCTACGTACTACCTCAACTGCTTTCTTCTCTGATACACGTTGAATAGGTATTCCTCCGAATCCTAGGGTCTTGACTCTTAGACCTGTTCTTCCTAGAATCTTTTCCTTCACAGTTATCAGCAAAAACAATATAATTGGTTTATTAGAA
>CAZAQI010000144.1:0-4233 GCA_964487465.1 uncultured Candidatus Bathyarchaeia archaeon | reverse complement strand
TTATATCCAAATAATAGCTAAATATAGATGAACACGTTGACCAAGGTAAACCAAGTTATCTTATTAATAGTAGTACTTCTAGCAGTCATCACCAGTAAAGCCATTTACATACACGAAACAGACCCTCAAACAGTCGAAAACAAACTCCTATTTAACCTCAAACAGGAACTAGGAACACCCGTGACAGCAGAGTTTCTGGGGAAACGACAATTTAATGTCTCAAACACGATTAACACAATATACACATGGCGAAATCAAAACACCCTATACGAAGCTAAACTCTCCCCTAACCTAGACCCTCAAACATACATTTACGAACTCAAACCAGAAGAAGAGAACGTAACAATAAGCCCACTACTTGCAGAATCAATAGCAGAAAATATACTACAGGAAAAAATAGATCAGGTGGCTGAGACCACTAATCTAACAGGACCAACCTATATTCTGGAAGATTTTCGAGACGAAGAAAATGTCTGGAGAATTACATGGGGTCTAGAAATAGGAGAATATCCTGTACTGGGATCAGAGTTCTCAGTAAGAGTATTCGGTGACCAAGGTACTGCGAAACTATTCCATAATGGCTTCACGGACGCATATGGGCTAACAGCACAATCCCCACCAATAATCACCGAGGAGGAGGCATTAGATATTGCTCGAAAATCATTCAGTAACTTTCTAGAATATCCTGTTATTCAATCGATATCAGTAAGGGAACTTGGGATTACTATGCATGGGTATAATATGATTCCAGCTAACACGCTTATCTGGAACATTGCAGTAAGTGGAATGGGATACGAGAAAGGGCACATGGTTCACACCTCAACTGTCACCTCGATAGATGCACATACAGGTGAAAACTATGGCGGATTATATGTTGGTTCAGGTGCTGGTTGGTTTGGAGGTTATCCCTACTATGGTTCTGCTTATCCTCAAATTTATGAGAAATACCCTATAGGATATCCGTATCCATTAAACGTATCACAGGCTAAGCAATTTATCTATAATTATAGCTTAAGAGGAATCCCAGATAACCTGGCATGGGAGTCAATCGTACTTCAATTAGATGAAAAGAATACTCCTATAATTGGCTCGTTTTGGTCTCGTGTTTTGGGTGATTATAAGACGGGAACCGTTCTTCCCATTGAGAGTCTAGGAGCATTGATGAGAAACGAGGAGATAATTAACGGATATGTGCTTGTAATTGATGCGAGGACAGGGGAACTTATCACCGAGTCAGAGTTCAACAACATAGGCTCACCCAACAATACTATGAATATAACGAGAGAACAAGCGATTAATATAACACAAACCAGTAACTTGGCTGATCCAGAAAACAAGATAGCATCACCTGATAGTCTGGTATCTGCTGAGCCAAGGATCATCAAACCAGACTGGGTAAAACAACTATCATCCTCGGGAGACTATAGACGAATCTACATCGCAAACGTAACCCAAACTGAGTCACGCATTTACTGGGTCATAAGATACGAGAAAAACCCACAGATTCACGGTGGATTTACTGGAACCTATCTAGTTGACGCCGAGACAGGTGAACTGGTTTTTGCTTTAGAGGATCATCCCTTACCAGATCTACTTGTTAAGGGATACGCACCAGAAAGGATACAGATGAATACCAGCGAGACAACCGAGTTTAACATTACTGTAAAAGCTGCATCTAATATTGAAGCAGAGTTACCCGTACAAATCGAACCGGTAAATATCCCAGAAAACGTTTCAATAAGCATACAGGAACAAGTTAAACCCTTATCCGGGGAGAAACCAGCGGTCTTCAATATATCTTTGAAGACAGGAAAAGAGGTCTTGTCAGGCGTTTATCGGATTAGGTTTGACTTACGGTTCCTCGGTAGAAGAACAGGTACATATATGAACTTAGAGGTTAAGAGCCTAGAAGGAGATTATGTCATCGAGTCTCGTAAACAGGAGTATCATATTGGTGAAGTAATCGCCTTTAATATCATTTCTCCCGTACCCCAGATCGGGGCTAATATTACAATCATTGATCCAAACGGTGAAAAGATCTGGATAACTGAGCCTTTTACTGAATGGGTTAACACTAGTAAAGGCTACGCTGTTCCGTATTACAGACAACTATCAGATTCTGAACCCGTGCATTTACTCGATAAACATGATTTAGGTAACTGGACCTGGGTGTACAGTTATAAGAACACTACAATAAGCGGTAAATTTACTGTAGAAGAGGAAATAGAGGATATCCTGAAAACCGGTCCAAGTGAATTGGGTCCTCCAGATTTAGGTGGACCTGTTTCTCAGATTATAGTTACTAGAGAGATGGCTGAAGAGTTAGCGTTGGATGCATTCAAGGATAGTCTCATTGATCCTTATGATGTAGTGGTTAACAATGCAAGAAGAATTGAATGTGAATATCCAGAGGATAGTGGTAATTTTACTGATGCGTGGTATATTTCTGTGAAGGGTAAGGGAACCGAGAAATCAAGTGGAGAACTGGTCGGTCGTACTACCGCTTACACGATAATCATTGAAACCGGGGAGGTGTTACAAGGTGTCTCTGTTGGTGCAGGTATCACAAAGATCAGTTACAGGGACGTCATTCATGCGGCTGTCAGTAAATATTACATTCCAATAATACTCGGGCTGAGCGTGGTTATCTTGACCCATTATTACAGAAGGAAGCGTATCTAATCCAATTTAAATACTATTAAGCCTTCCTCCACTAGCTAGATTATGTTCTGTGATGCCTCATGGCTTTGAGTCATGACTAATTCATCGAGTTTAAGGCTCTGAGCATCAAAACCAGGGAACTCTATATCTGTAAAACCTGATATGCTGCCTAGATTACCTATTCTACATCACTAATTTTAGACATCATGATACCCTACCATCTCCCATTCAGGAGTTTCATTAATTCCATACGCGAATAAACCCATTCTATAAACAGCTCTATCTCCATTAGAATCGAATCCACATGGTCCAGTTAATCCAACATAACTTGATGCAACCATAGGTAATTCCATACGCAGTAAACTGGTGTTAGTTGAATCCAGCTCTATTACGGAATATCCAAGCAACATACAGGAATCATATACACAGCCATCAACAAAATCAACCTCTTCACCAAACCTATCCATAAACAGGCCATTAATCCCCCTAGTCTGATTATTATCCACCAGTACAGGGTAAGGTGACAGTAGTTTCAAACCAGTTACATTAGGACCATGGTTTATTGAATAGTAGGGATAAGCATCTATGTTTATCCATGTCACATCTGATAACCGGTTATAAGGCGTGGATAATCGATGAATCATATCCGGGGATACATAGTCAAGCAATAAAACCCCTACCCCGGATTCCACATTATATGCTTCCAAGATACTCTCAGCTTCACCTAGTGAGGCATTAAAACTACTCTCCCAAGGAATTGTTACTGTACCTATTACTTCTCCACCATGCACCTCATATGAGTTAGAGAATGGTTCACCTTCTCTATTAACAATGGACTCCCGTCCAAGCAATACTACACTGTCAACCCCATAATCCATGAGAAGAGGAGCTAAAGCCGGTGCATACTCTGCGTCATTCGGACTCACCCTGATGATATAATCATCCCGGTTCATGTCTATGTATGTTGAACTCGGACTCAGCACAAGTATCTCATTGTCATCTACGAAGGACCGTATAGCGGTGAGCTGTGAATGGTAGCCTCCAGCCACAAATAGGTCTACACCTTGACGCCACTGGTCCATGACTATTTCCATGGACCTTGCAACACTGTTTTCAGCGCTACTTACATTAAATCTGAAAGATATACCTAGATCAGACTCGTTACATAACGTGTTAAGTTCCTCTTCAGCTAAACCCGCCAGATACTTGTATTCAGGATATGATTCATCAGTTGGACTTATTACCCCTATTTCAATGACACCCGACAGGTTTCTCTGTGGCAGAGGATTTGGAAGCACAAATACGGTTAAGAAGACAATGGTTATAGTGAAGAGGATTATAGTCTTTGAGTCTTTATCCATCATAAAACTTAGATACTATTCAACTATAAGTATTTTCTAAAACAAGAAATACATTTCATAAACTTCATATAACAAGTTTACTTGAAAAGTTGTTGCTAGAAATATGTGAACCTATTCCCTAATTTTATCTTGCTAGGTTGAACTCCTGTAGGGGGTTATCCCCGTTACCGTGTTTTCATTTTCGTTTGAAGAAACGGATCGGGTTTTATTG
>CAZAQI010000143.1:0-4306 GCA_964487465.1 uncultured Candidatus Bathyarchaeia archaeon | reverse complement strand
GCTAACTAATCAAGTGTCCAAACAACAATTCTTTTATTTATTGAAAAGTTTATGTTAAAAGTATGTATAGCTATGATTTGTTACTATATGCGATAATGGTTACTGTAATCATGAGTATTGTCTATCAATTTATCAAATATATTAAACAAGACCCTGATTACTGGTTAGCTGCTAGAACAAACAGAGAATACATTAAACATTGGGATCATCTAGAAAAGATGCAACCCGAAACGAATAAACCAATTCTCGATTTAGAGCGTAAAAAGTCTACATCGCGTGACAATTCTTAATTTACTGATTGTCTTTGTTATGCTGCGGGAAATTTAATATCATTGTTACATGAGGCTTGTGTGATTGTATTTCTTGTTTTCATTGTTCTAAAACTTAGTATTATATTCTCTCGAATGGAACAATAATAGAGGCAACAGAACATTAACTTGATTAATTGAGAGAAAAATAATGTTTAGAAAAATATCTAGACTCTACAAAACGAGTGTAATAATTCTAATTATCATAATTGGCTTATCAATTAGCTTGGATTTCAGGCTACACCCAGGACGATATGAAAATTATTCAGCATTCACTATAGAAATCAACTGCACTCTTCCCACACCAGTAGAAAAGATGAATGTAATCTCTGTTGGAAATGGAACAGCCACAGAAGCCGAGATTATTGAATTAGCAGAATCGTTGTTTCAGATGAACAACTTAACAAAGAGCTATGAAGATAACTCAATAATCCTAAGATCAGGTGATAAAAGTCTAAGATACTACCCAACAGATTACATCAAATATCGAGACCGTGCATATGACCGAGATAAAATCGTAGAAGGAAACAAGACGCTGTTAACTCAACTCTCCTCCAAATTCTTAGAGTCACTTGATGAATACTGGGAGCTTCCACCGGGGGATGAAGTAAGATTTGAGCGAATGGAGTTCCATGATTATAGCCGAGATGGCGCTGATTTTGTTGCATCTCAGCCATGGTATGTTGTTTATCGTCATTATCTGAATGGTACACCTGTTCTTGCTTTGAATGCCGAGTTTAATCTTGGGTTTGCTGATGGTAGAATTGTTTACGCTGATATTTCACGGATAAACACGGCTAGTGTTACTGATGTCACTATTTTCAAGACTCCTATGGATGCAATTTTGGAGGCTTTCCCCGGAGCTATTTTTAAGTCTGGGAAAGGTGTTGGGAGTTTCGCTGCGTTTCCTATTAGTGGTAGAATAATTATCGAGGACTTTAGGGTTATGCATTATAATTGGCATGGACCGGATTCGAGGCCTGTTGGGGAGACGTATGTTTTGTATCCGTATTATAAGTTTGATGCATTGGTTGTTGGTCCTGATTCTTCAGGAATAATGCAAAGTGTTAGGCTAAATCTTGAAATCAGTGCAAGAAATTAAAAATAGAAACACAATTTATTATACTACGAGAAATTCAATATAATTGATTTAAGGTTATGCGTATCCTCCGCCGGGTTCTGGTAACGCCTTGTACTCTGGTTTAGATTCAATTAGGCCAATTATCTTGTTGGCGATTCTAAGGAATCGTCGCTCTTCTAGTGAATAACCACCAGTAGAAACATCACTAAAAACAACAGACTTATTTTCATAACCCTCCGCCCAGACAGTTAATCTATAAGTCACATGAGGAACAACAGAAGACCTTTCATCCTCGTTTTCTGGGATCTGCTCAGATAGACCATAGAAATGGTTACGATGAATATACTTCCAGATGGTTTCAGTTTCATCCCGGGTTAAATCTAATTCAGTGGTTATTGATGGATCTGTTATCATATCCTTGGTGAAGGTGCCTGCTCTAGTGTCAAGAATATTTCTGGATCCTACTCCAAATTTGAAGAGGATATCAAATTCCTCAGGAACATCCGGTACATTTCCTATGTAGGGTCTAGCTTTGTAATATCCCCAGACGGAGACTAACAGTAATGTTGCCCAGAAAAGTATCCTTCTTTGTCTGTCTATTATTCTATAACCAGTTCCTCTGTTCATCTGCATTCTCCTCCACCAATGATCTGATTAGTGCCTAGGGTAACCCAGACCTCGTAATAGTGACCCGGGCGGTGTTTCTGCTCAAAACGGATAGAAACGTATTCACAAGGCTCTGGGAGATTATGGTACAATAAGTTAGCTACGTTATCATACTCGAGTTTTTTCCTCCAATAATAGTTGGGGGGTCCGTACTCAGTACTGTGCTCCAGATATTTCCCGACATCCACATCATTCAGCAAGAGAAATGCTCTAGCGGCGTCAACACCCATACATAAGGTCTCATTATGATCACTATAGGTTTTGAACACAGGATAATTGACTGCTTTTAACGTTACTTCGGCTACGGTATCAGGGTCTGTCTCAAAGTGGAAAGATACCACACGCCTATCAAGTAACTTGACAACATCATAGGAGCCATAACCGGAGACCTTGGTAATAACTTTGAAATCATCTGGCTCCTGGGACCACCAGACTGGTTTCATACTTATCTTCACTATGCATTCAACCGGCTTCGAGGAGTTGAAACCATAGATAAGATAGCCGGGGCCAACAGGTGATACTAGTCGATGTGAGTGAACCGTCAAATGGTTTACACTGCCCACTTTGAACGATGTCGGTAACGGGGTTCGTTTAACGGGCACGCTAACCACTCCCGTACCTCCAGACCCTGTAGCTGATACCATGTCTTTAACAGATAACGGGTGTATTGACCTTAACCAGAAAAAGCCTAGAAATACCCCCAGTAACAATAAGGTTACCAGAATACAACCATTCCTCCGATTTAGGTTAATATATGTCTCCTCCCTTGGTTACTGTGGATGAATTTTTCATGTTTTTAAAATGATTGACAAGTAATACGATTAATCCGAGGAATACGAATATTGACTCCAGATCCAATTCATCCACTAGATACGCACACCTATAACCATATTTTAGAATATTAGTGATATAATACTAGAGTTTAGAACACATATTTGGGTTTAGTCAAGGTTTCTTGATGAAAAATCATTATAATGACGTGAAGCTACACCTTGACTGGTATGGCGTGGGATGAACTCGACGAGGAGGTTTATTCCTCTATATTTAACGCCCTTAGACATGGGGTAAGACGTAACATACTCAGAATGCTAGAAGACCGTGAACTCACCCACACCGAGATAGCGGAAAACCTCGGAATATCCAGCAGCCACCTCACATACCACCTCGACACATTAGAAGACCTTGTCACTAAAACAGAAACCGGGTACAGGCTATCCCGGTTCGGGGAAGCAGCGGTACAGATGACTAAAACCGTGGAAACCCCACCTATGCCAGCGATCAATCCTAGAGATAAGACACGGCTTAAGCAAATAACACTGGTGTTAAGCATCTCCTTGCTGGTTATTGCTGGAGCGACCATAGGCCTATACCGTTTATCACATCAGCGAGACCAGAGGATGACCCTGCTTGGGGAGAAGGTTGACGAAGTCTCAACGAAGCTAGACAAGTACACCGAATTAGAGACCCTGTTAGAGGAATCCTCAAGCACCGTGATAACAAAGGGACGTGAACTATCCCTGGATATGACGAACCTACTAGGGACAGGGGTAAACCTCGGTAGATTTACGATGGTTTTCTATGTACCAGAGGATAACCTGTCACTAAGCCTCGAAACCGCTTTGAATAAGCCGGATGATTTCTATTTTCCTCTTACCATACAGAAAGGCAACGCATTAAAGCCCCCCGAAGATGCATACTCCTCCGGTACTATGTTTCAGAGCCCGGTCTATTGGGGTATGAATATCTCATCAAGGTTTGAGTCGATAAAGATCCCGCTCGACCAGGGTTGGTATACCTTAAGCTGGGTTGGCCTTGTAAACGTCTCGGATACGGGCACAGTGTATCTTGATTGCAGTTGGGGAGATAGCTTGATGTGGAGAGATGCTCTGGGTGTCCGGGTCTGGTCTTATTGTCAGTTACGGGGTGATGAAGGGATGACAGCTTTCATTGTTGATAAGCAGAGGGTTAGCAGCGTGGGTGTATTGTATAACCGTATATTTATGGAGGATTTAATGGAGGGATAGTGTGAGCTTATTTAATCAGATAGTTCTCGGATTACTTTTAATGGTAACTTTAATCATTGTAGGGTTGATGGCTAGAATCTACTCTAGAACACCAAAAGAGGATAAAATAGACCAGAAGAGGAATGAATCAACGGATATAGAGCCTGAAAAAACTGAAGGGGAATAGATGAATCAAATTAGAAAGTATGCTCCTCTTGCTTTAGCTCTAGGCCTTGTCTTCTTAATCG
>CAZAQI010000142.1:0-4308 GCA_964487465.1 uncultured Candidatus Bathyarchaeia archaeon | reverse complement strand
GTCTGGGGGTACCCCATTCTATGATTATGGCCACTTCTCCCGTTTCATTCACATGATGTTACCGACTTTAAAAAGGAAGAAAGTATACTGTTTTGGGGTTGGCAGCAAACCCATAACGACATTGATGGGACGCGAGATTACCCAAATGCTACTCAGAAACACGGCGCATATAAGCACACGTGACAGGATCTCAAGAAATATCTTACAACAGCTTATGGGAAGAGACATGAAACCCATAGAGGTAACAGGTGATAGCGCAATGATGCTACCGCCATTCAAGACAAATAGAAGAAAAGACTTGATTTTATTCTGTCCACGAAGACTCGTTGAGAACCATAAAGGACTATATCATCAGGAGATCGATAAAGCAAGCATAAATAGGATACGGCATATGCAAGCAATAGCAGCGGATAATCTAGTCAAGGAAGGGTACAGGGTTTCATTCGTTCCATTTCACACCCGGCCACCAGATGATGACAGGGAAGAGATCAGAATAATCCATCGCCTAATGAAAAACAGTTCCGAGGTATTGCCCAGACCAGGAAGCGTTGTAGAGGCATTAGGGTTATTGGGAGAAGCCTCGTTGGTGGTTGGTCTTAGACTTCATAGCTTGATACTTGCCTCCATTCAAGGCACTCCTTTCACCTCTATTGATTATGATATCAAGATTAGGGGCTTCATGGAAAACATGAGATCGTTAAACTATCTAAGCCAACACAATAAGGGAATTAATAGACTGGTTGAGAAAAATAGAATTGCCCTGGATAATAATCGAGAGTACACAGCCTCTATTGGTGAAAACGTAGATAAGATAAAAGAAAGAATCAATGCAGACTCAGATATACTGATATCTAGTCTTCTGCGGAGAAATAATTAGAGTAGAACAACCTAGCGTCCCCGGCTAAGTAAACACTTCCAATCACTAGTACCATATCATCACCCTTTGCCTCCTCAACCGCTCTCTTGAAAGCCTTCTCTCGGTCAAGGTGGACCTCATAGGATTTACCGTATTTCTCTATTTCCTCTATGAGTCTCGCTGGCTCTGTGGCGCGGTAGGTAACGCTGTGCTTTGTCAGGATGAAGTGTTCTGCTACCTGTGCGATATTCTTTATCATTCCCTCTATGTTCTTATCCGAAGATATACTCACTACTGCTATGATTCTTCGGTCATTAAGATCCTCTTCTATTGTTTTCTTCACAGCCTGTGTGGCTTCAGCGTCTTTCGCACAATCCAGTATTATCACTGGCTCACTGTGAATGAGTTCTAGTCGCCCGGGCCAGGTTACATTTTTTAATCCTTTCTCAACGGATTCTTTTGATATGTTGATATCGTATCGTGATAGGGTCTCGACTGCTGTTATAGCTGTGGATGCGTTGATTATCTGATGTTTTCCAAATAAGGGGATATAGAGTCTCTCGTACCGGTTTTTCGGTGTCTCCAGATTGAATGTTTGACCGTCTGAGGTAGCTGATAGTCTCCTATGCTTAGCGTATTCATCTACTATGATTAGATTCGAGTTGTTCTCGTCAGCTATTCTCCGGAACACGGCTAGGATGTTGGGTTTTGTCTCCCCTGTTACGACCGGGGTCTCTTCCTTTATTATACCAGCTTTCTCGTAGGCTATGTCTTCAAGGGTGGGACCAAGGATGTTCACGTGCTCGTATCCAATGTTTGTGATTACGCTGACAAGGGGGGTTAGGGTATTTGTAGCGTCCAGTCTCCCCCCCAGTCCTACTTCTATTACACCAAAGTCCACTCCCTTTTCCTGGAAATACTGGAAACAGACCCCGGTTAATATGTCAAAGAATCGCAGGGGCATGGGTTCGGGATAGTCCATCATTTTCTCAAAGATACCTCTAGACTTTGTGAGTAGCCTTGCAGCGTCTTCATTGCTGATGTCTTCGCCATTTACTTTGATTCTTTCATTGAATTTCTCAAGGTGGGGCGAGGTGTATAACCCTACTTTGTATCCTGCGGCCATGAGCAGTGAAGAGGTGAAGGCTGAGGTTGAGCCTTTTCCGTTTGTTCCTCCAATGTGTATCGATTTAAAGTACGACTGGGGATTTCCCAGTAGTCTCAGATATTCTCTCGTGGGGCCTAGTGTTCTCTCAGGTCCAAACCGTCTTACATTATATAACCAGTCAACAGCCTCTTCGATCTCCATGGAACCCACGTTCAGGGGCATAGGAGCTATCATAGTAAATAAAATGCTACGTAGAAAATAGTAAAGTTATAGAAAAAGGAGGGTTTATTCTTCTTTCTTGAAGCGATCCTCTAGGTCAACTAGGCATTGAGGTAGGGTTGTGTATTCCATGGCACCTGCGCCTAGTCTCGCTGGCTGGAATACTCCTTGACGGCGTAAGCTAGCAGCTAGATCCATTGCCTCTTTTCTAGCTAGATCGAACGCTGGATCATCGAACAAGTCTACCACGAGTGGTTCGCCCTCATCATCACATGCTAGTTTACCGTTAGCGATCTGTACACCTAATCCAATTATTCTCGGTGGCCCATCAAAGAGTGTGCATTTACTATTTTTCAATCCTACAGGGAAGAAGGGGCCCCAGTGGCTTCCACGCATCCATCCCGCAACAAGATATGGGTGTAGGAATGGACTTGTGATCTCGCCTACAGAAGGTAATCCGCTCTGGGCTCTTACAAGGCATACAGGGTCATCTTTTCCAACGTATTTTCCCGCGATATAAGCCAACTTTGTTGTGCTAAGCGATGCTGCTACTTCATCATCGCTGTTCCTGTATATTTTCTTAATCATATATCTCTCAGTAGTGCCGATTAACGCCAGCAGACTGTATAGTTCATCTGGAGAAGATAATTTCACAGATTTACTTTCTTTGGCGTCTAGCACATCAAAACTGAACCCACAAGTCATACGGGGATCAATTACTAATCCACTGGTGTTCGATGGATCTGCAAATATCTTGTACATTAGATAGTTGAATGCGCTTGGCTCTGTCTTATCTGCTGCATACACTACGATTGGGTCGCTTCCTCTTTCCTCGAACTCCATCTCAGCGACGCCTGGCCCCATACCCTTGACGTTGCCGCTGAATGCATCAGCGAGAAGATCTTGACCAGCTCCATAAAGCTTCATAGATTTAGCTTTATCTGCACAAGCCATGAAGGTATCCCAAGCAAGTTTGTGTATCTCTTCACTGTTTTCTCCTTTATCGTGAGTCATCAGGAGCTCCAAGTCATCTCCTGCATTGAATACATAGGAGCTGTTAATCACCCCGGTTTCTTTGGCTTCAGCCATCTTCGACTTGGCGAGATTAAGTAAGGGGCTGGGCACTGTTACGTGTCCGGGAATACTTCCTATGTCTGCTTTTATGAGTGAGACAGTGGTCTTTACCATTGGTATCGTTCGTATGATATTTCAGCGGATATATAATATTGCCTAAAACTTTATTTCGGTAGTATCGACGATTGTAAAAAAATTATCCATGATGGTAGGGCTTTATGTCTACTACTGGGGATTCCTCCAACGCATCCAATCCTTTAACAATTAATGTGCAGTTCTCGATTTCCACTAGTTCTACTACGGTCAGCCCTACTGGGTTAGGCCGGGATGGACTATGTGATGCAAATACTCCGCGTTCCTCTGTTTCACTGTGTCTCCTGGGGATAACAGTTAGGACTCTACGGTGCTCCAGGTTATCACGTAGGTGGAACCAGTAAAATAAAAAATTTAACGCCAAAAGCAAAAATTTTCTCACACGAAAAGGCAATTGAAAAACTAAAATCCGGTGAGAGCATGTTTGCAACAATGATAGGTGGAGAAATGCCAAAAATTCAGATCGACAAGATATTAAAGAATAATGATGAAATATTAGTTGGTGACAATAAATATAATATTATCCATACACCCGGGCATACACCCGCAAGTATATGTTTGTATTCAAAAAAAGATAAAACACTTTTTTCAGGCGATACAATTTTTTCTCATGGATCATTTGGTAGATATGATCTACCAGGTG
The DNA here is from genome assembly GCA_964487465.1 of uncultured Candidatus Bathyarchaeia archaeon. Classification (GTDB taxonomy): domain Archaea; phylum Thermoproteota; class Bathyarchaeia; order TCS64; family TCS64; genus RBG-16-57-9. The sequence goes on along the minus strand of CAZAQI010000142.1, from coordinate 315 downwards.
GAAATCTACAACAGTTAAAAGAGTCAATTAAAAAAATATCAAAGTTAGATGTTGAAAATATTTACCCAGGGCATCAAGCTTATGTTGAAGGAGAGGCAAACAAACATATCATGAGTAGTTTTAGAAACGTCAATAGTTTATATTAATACCTAAAACATTTTTTTATATAATATGCCAAATCCAAGAGATATTCTAAATGAATTAAAATGGCATCATAAAAAAGATTTAGACAAAGCTAAAATATCCTACATACATAGAGGAGCACCAAAAGATACAAAAATTATAACAGGAGAAAACATAGAAGACATTGGAAGA
>CAZAQI010000141.1:0-4365 GCA_964487465.1 uncultured Candidatus Bathyarchaeia archaeon | reverse complement strand
ACTTTAGCCCCATACTATTCACAATAATACCCTTCTACTATTTACATCAAAACGCTGAGACCCTATTGGTTATACAGTCTCTAATCCTAGGACTCTCAGCCCTCCCTATCTACAAAATCGCTAATTTATATCACAGAAAACATACTAGTTGCCTGTTAAGCTGCCTATATTTACTTAACCCTGCATTACATGGAATAAATTCTTATGATTTTCATGTACAGGCTTTTCTCTCACTGATCCTTGGTTATGCTCTTTACTACACACTTTCTCATCAATGGTTATCTTTCTTAATTGTTTTGAATCTCTCATTAGCAACACAGGAACAAGTAGTATATTTGATGTTTGCCTACCTCTTTTTTCTGGCTCTAATACTTGTAAAAGATCAGAGTACCGGTAGAAACCGAAAACTCCAGATATTTTTGTTATTTATCTTATCGGTTGCTACGTGGAAGCTATTATCCTCCTGGTTCATCTCTTACTTTAACCCAACTATATCTGCTCACCTGAAGGCGGGACAACACTACGCGGTTCTAGGAGTGGATGATCCCTTAGAGATACCATTATACGCATTAACCCACCCAGTAAAGGTTTTTCAGGCTCTTAACTTTGAATGGTATAACAAGCTAGGGTATCTGTTATGTTTATTCACTCCATACCTTATAGCCTTCTCACAAACCCCGTTATTCCTCATACCCACCACACCATGGTTCGCTATATCCTTGCTAAGTAATTATCCACCCTACTATCGGATAGGGTTTCAGTACTCTGCATACATAGTACCGTTCATATACACGGGCTTCATAGCTGGCTTAAATCAACTATTAGCAAACAGAGATCAACAACACCGTGAAAAACTAATAAGAGCTTTGACTGTATTAGTGATAATAACTAGTATTGCCTTATCCCCTCTGAGCCCGTTAACATATGGGCTGCATCTTAGCCCAGGATACGAGAAACCGGTATACACGTTGAGAACTCAACGATTAAACCAGATAGTGGATATGGTGCCCGAGGACGCATCAATATTAACACAGGACAACATCTTTCCCCACTTCTCCAACCGGTTAGATGGGTATGTGATGATACCTTCCACGTTTAAAGATGTTAAAACATGGAAAGATGCCATAACCCGGATAACCAGCATCGAGACCGATTATATCCTAATAGACCTTGAGACAGATCAACATAACACCATGAGGTACGCTTTCAGCATAGTAAGACAACAAGGCTACCAACTACTAGCCTTTTATGATAACATATACCTATACAAGAAAGACTACACGGGAGATATAATTAGCTACGAACCTATAAACCAGACATACACATACAATGATCTAATCCCCCAAAACATGAAAACAATCAATGACCCAACCAGCAGCACAGGCAATATACTAACCTACCAGAACATGAGCCTACAAACAAGAACCCTGTGGTATGGACCATACGAGATAGCCCCTCGTGGTAACTATACCGCAACCTTTATGGTGAAAACCAGCGACAACACACAGCGTGAAGCCATCAGCCTCGATGCCTTCCACAACCAAACAATCATAAACAGCAGAATAATCACCGAGAACCAGCTAAATAACAATACCTGGACAGCCATACAAGTAAACTTCACCCTAAACCAAATAGCATACGACTTAGAACTAAGGGGATTCCTGCACGGTGAAAACTGCTCCCTCTCACTGGATTACATTAGGATAGAGGAGCATCGATAGCCTAAACGTTTAAAAGGGTGGCGTTGATGGTATCAAAGGCTATATACGGTGCGTCAGTTTGGGAAAAGTACGTACAGAAATGATTAAAAGAATAAGCTTGGAGCTACTGGAGATGTATCCATACAGCTTTGAGCCCGAGTTCGAACCCAATAAACAGTTCCTCCACGAGATTGGGCTCGACGTAAGCAAGAAACTACGAAACAAGGTTGCAGGATACATCACAACCATAGTGAAATCCGATATGCTGGCTGAGGCCATGGAGGCAGCCGAAGAAGCCTCCGAGGAAATAATATAATTATCCTAAAAAAGTTAAACATAATAAGGTAATAGAAGTAAGAATCAGGGAATGTCTGACCCCCCTTCGGCTTATACTATAAACCACGAGGGCCTAAAACTTGATATCGCCCTCGTTGAGACAAAGAATCTTTTGATACATGAAGAGATAATACCAGACAGACTGGATAAACTTAAGACGAGTATCCTACGGGACGGAGTTCAGTCAGCCCCCATACTGGTGGATAGAGACACCTATGTAGTACTGGATGGAATGCACCGAACCGCTATAATGCGGGAAATAGATTGCAGATTCACCTGCGTATGCCTGTTCGATTATTTTGACCCTCGGATAACCGTGCAGAGATGGTGCAGGATGATATCTGCCCCCTTCAACCAGAAGGATCTAAAATCCATAGAGGATGAACTAGGCCTCATAATACGGCCATATGACCTAGTTGGGAGTCCAGATGAGAACTACAGCCTGCTCCTATTATTCAAAGACAAAACCTATGAGATAATCGTAGATGAAGACGACATAGTAAACGAGTTCAGAAAGGTCTACAAGTTAGAGCAAAAACTGATCGCCCAGGGATATGAGGTAGAGCATTGCACAGAGTCTGAGGCAGACACGTATCTTTCAGATGGAAGCTTTGAGGCATCACTGTATTTACCTAAAGTAGAGAAAGAACAAGTGCTGGAGATAGCTAAGGAAGAAAGAGTTTTTACGCCTAAGGCCACACGACATAGACTACCAGCTCGCCCAGTAGCGGTGAATGTGCCATTGAAGCTTCTCAGGAATAAGGAAATATCCGTTGAAGAAGCTAACAAACGATTAGCAGAGTTGCTGGCTGATAGAACGGTAACTCGGTATGACCCTGGTACCGTGTGGATGGGGCGAACTTATGATGAGGTTCTCTATGTTTTCTCAGATTTTTAGATACCGATTGATCTCATGGCTAGAGTAACCGATCTCTTTCAACTTATTAGGGATCTCTTCTTTTTCCACCCCTTTTTCGGTTAACATCTGTACAAGGTCTTGAATGGACTCATTGGGTTCCCACGGGTAGAGTATCCACTCCTCAACCTCATCAGCATAATAATCTGGTTCAAACTGGCTCCACGGTTTATGGTGAAGTGTGGCTATTCTAACCTCTTTAGCGCCTTTCTCCTCGACGTACTTCTTAACAGCGATGAGACTCTGACCACTATCAGAGACATCGTCAACAACCAGCACCTTCAACCCCTTGATCTGTGCGTTGAGGGGAAACAAGACTATAGGTTTCTCAAGCTTCTCATTGACCCCACTATAGTAGAATATCTGCAGGCTTGCGAGTTTTCTGATTCCCAGCTGGTCACTGATTATTCTTGCAGGATCAAATCCTCCCCTGCTTATAGCTATCATGATGTCCGGCTCGTACCCATCTTCTGTAATCATATCCGCTGTCTTTTCAGCCAATATCTGAATATCCTCCCATGTTAAGTATAGAAACTTGAGTCCTTCCACCCGTGGCACCTTAAAGAGATATTTGGATTAATCGTATTTTAAATAAAGCGATTACCGTGGAATCATGTTATGTCTGTCAATAATCTAGGTGAATGGATTAAAAATGAGATAAGGTCATTTATCTCTGGATCTGTGAACAGTATGGGGAAGTGGAGTGATGAACCTGCTTGGGCTCCACCTCTTGTGGGTTTTAGCAGCGGAGCTGATCCCCTCTACGAGTTCTATAGGGAAGACATAGGGGATTTCTACATATTACCCCATGAATACATGGAAAACGAATACAGTAAGAAATACGATCCAAGTCAATTAACGGTTATCAGCTGGATACTGCCTCAAACAGATAAAACAAAAAGAGATCATAGACAGGAGACCTATTTCCCAAGCGAGCGATGGGCTAGATCAAGGATATACGGTGAACAGGTGAATGTCAAGCTACGTAAACACATGGTCAAAACCCTTGGTGAGGAGGGTTATGACGCTGTTGCACCAATGCTAAGCTCACTATGGGAGAGTAAAACCTCAGAAAAGTACGGTTTTGCGTCCACTTGGAGTGAGCGTCACGCCGCATACGCAGCAGGATTAGGAACCTTCGGACTCAGTGATGGCTTGATCACCCCCAAGGGAATAGCAATGAGAGCCGGGAGCATAATCGTGGACGCAGAGATAACCGTAACCCCCCGTCCATATGAGAAACACGACCAGTACTGCCTATATTTAACTGATGGAATCTGTGGTAAATGTATGGAGCGCTGCCCAATAGGTGCCATAACAGAGAATGGTCATGATAAGATACTTTGCCAGAAATATGTGAACATGACCAAGCAATATGTTAAACACCACTACGGCTTCGAGGGATATGGATGC
>CAZAQI010000140.1:0-4419 GCA_964487465.1 uncultured Candidatus Bathyarchaeia archaeon | reverse complement strand
GTGGTTTATTATACTAGTTGTAGAAATACTCAGCGTATACAGCTTTCATGTAACAGGTACATTGAATTTCCCGAATTATAACAAAGGATTAAGAGAATAAGATAATTTGGGAACACTTGCACGCGCATGTATTGTTATACACTTAGTAAACAATATGTTACTTTTAGCGTCAATCTGAGTAAAAATATAAAATGTTTATAAAAAACAGTTAATATGCCATGAAAAAGCAAATGAAAGTCATACTACAACATTATTTCTTGTAGTTTCTGTTCATTTATAAGCCGTAAACATAGAGAAACATTTGATCAAGGCGAGGTAGTGTTTAAAGGCTGGTTATCCGTTAAGGGGAAGCAAAACAGGGACCTGAAATGGGGAAAACTAGAAACTATACAAGCATACTATTGGTTACGTTATTTGTTTCCTACCTTGTTGAGAGCTTCCTCAGAAGGGCTGCTAATACCTTGACGCCTATACTTATCGAGGAACTCAAGTTAAGCCATAGCGCCATGGGGTTACTGATCTCAGTGCTCTCCATGACATATGGTTTAATGCAGATCCCCAGCGGGGTCCTCAGTGAACGATTAGGGGCTAGGAAATCTATCCTTTATTTCAGGGTGCTAACTATCATTGGGGTTTTCCTTTTCTGGAGTAGTATAGGTTACAATTTTCTGCTAGTAGCCCAGATATTGATAGGTCTCGGGTGTAGCACTTTCTATATCAGCGCGGTCAGGCTTATCACTACGTGGTTTCCAGCAAACCGTAAGGCTACTGCTATTGGAGTTCTTAGTGCCTCGGGTGGCTTGGCTAGTTTCATCGCCTACAACGGGTTTCCCAGGGCAATAGAAGCGTTTGGTAGCTGGCGTCCACTGTATCTTGGAGCCGGGTTCATACTGATAGCAGGGGGACTATCAAATATATTCATACTAAAAGATGGAAAACAGGAGGGCGGAGAGGAACATATGGATAAGCCGCCGCTTGGTCGGGTTATTGTTCAGACTCTTAGGGATAGACGGTTGTATCCTTTTATCGCGGGTTATTTGTTGAGTACTGTGGCGTGGGTTTTCATGACTTGGATGCCTCAGTTTATGATTGATATCCGGGGTTTTTCTTATGTTGAGGTTGGGCAGATAGCTAGTTTAGGTTCTATAGCGGGTATCCCGGGTACGATTATAATATCTGCGATTAGCGACCGGCTTGAAAGTAGAAAGCTCCCCTTGGTCGGGGCTTCTGGTTTGGCAGCAATGTTTGTGTTTATTTTTATGGCGGCTCCCGCGGGTACTCCTCTTATTGTGTTTATGGTTTTGAATTTCTTAATTGGTTTCAGTTTTAGTTTCTGGGTCTTGTTGTTTAGTATGGTTCCTGAGACGCTTCCCTCTAGGAGGGCTTCTATCGGGCTTGGTCTTGTGAATGGTATGGGTACTATGGGGTTCAGTGTTTTCGCTCCTCTTTACGGGTATTTCGTGGATGTCACAGGGGGGTATTCTGTTTCTAACCGGATTATACAGTTCCTCATATTGTTAATGCCCGTTATCTTCTATCTATTCATCAAGGAAAGTTACGGCGGAATTCAGGAAGAGGTCTAAGTTTCATATTCGTTTGATTATTTTGTTAGAATAAAGTTAGTTGGTTGCTTTTTGTAGTGTTATTTCGATTTTTCTATGTTGTTCTAGGCTTGTTAATGTGATTTTTAGCGTTCTCGGTGTTCCGGTGACTGAGGCAACAACAGAAAGATAACCTCCCTGGTCTTCTCGTTTACTCTTGGCCGATTTAATTGCGTACTACCTATTACTAAGGGTTTAACTGTCTCAGAGATTTCTTGGCAAATATAACAAATCTTGGATAAAGGAGGGTTAGTAATTAAACCCGAATATTAGAGATATCAGATTCTACGGGGAATATCAATAAAGTTACGTAGCTAGTTTGAAAAAATGAAGGAAATTAGGTAATCAGTTAGGTATAAGAGTCAACTCCCCAGAAACAATGATCGGTGTTGAGAGAAAGCCGTTTAGATAGACTTTGAGCGTTATAATATCGTCTGCTAATAGTTTTATTAAATATATGATTGAAAATAGGGAGTCTAGTATTATGTGTTGATATAGTCTTCAAAGTAAGGTATCTTAATTGGTACCGCGAACTTTGTGAAAATGCTTGTTATTATGGCTTCTCCGATATCTAGGCTTCCTATATTATGTTTCTCGCTTGAGAGGTCCTGGGAGCTGCTCTCGATCAATGTATTGGTCTCTGATTCCAGTTCATTGCCTAGAATGATTTTAGTGCTCATATTTGTTAGAATGGTTTTTGGTATTATGCTTGTTAGTTGTGTTATAGCTATTAATCCTATCTTGAATTTTCTCCCCTCTCTAGCTATTTGGCTGTATATGCTCTCGCCTTTAGTTTTTAGGTTCTCAGCTGCGAGGGCTCTTGGAGCCTCTTCGAGAACTATGTTTAGAACTGGAAGGTCTTTTATTGTGCCTTCGGCTTTGCTGCAGAGATATCTATCAAAAATTGTTTTGGATATTATGCTGCCTATTAGTAGTTCAGCATCGTCAATTAATCTAATAGTGTCTATAATCACCATTTTTCCAGCTAATAATTTTTCAATTATTTCATCTAATGTATCTTTGCCCCTATTTATACTAAATATCTGACTATGACACCGAATCTCGTTTTGGTGATCAAGGTATATTCCCAACATGGTTTCCAGTTTACGTTTAATTTGCATGAAGTGATTTTGCTCGGTTTCTTTATAGTTACCTTTGATTATTTCTTCTATCCAGTTATCGCCCTTTTCATTATAGTAGCTTTTGATTATATCCATGTTTATTTTACGGGTATCTACGATGCCCTGTAGGTGGTTTGGTTTTATTGATTTTAAGTTAATTACTAGCTCTTTTCCGGTGTCAGGGGGTGTGGGGCTGTAATATTCTAGAGTTTTATCGGCTTTGGGGTGGTCTTTTAGTCCTTTAACGTGTCTTCCATAGTATTCGTCGTGAGGGTCTAATACTAGGCATGCGTAGTTGTTTTCTAGGCTAAGTATTCCCCAGAGAATGACTTTAACTAGGTTGCTTTTACCTCTACCTGTCATGGCTGGGATCAAGATGTGGTGTGTAAGTATGTTCTCAGCGTCCAGGTATAAGCCTTCGTCAAGTTGTTTTGAGCCACTTCTAATCCAGCCTAGGAATAATGGATTGTCTGGTTTTGATAAGAAGCCTAGATCTTTGTTGGTTATTGAGCGGACGGTTGAGAATGTTTTTGGTAGGGCTTTTGGTGTTGTTAATTTTCCGTTTTTGTCTATTGCTGCAATCTCTTTTGTTACTGCGATGGTGTATTCTCTTTCACCTGCGAAATAGTCCATGAGTCCTTCTTTTTGTAACCCGATCTCGGCGATAAATTCTCTTGATTCTCCGGATATTTGGCTGCCGAAACGGAGGTCATATACTTGTAATAATAAGGACGTGTCACCGTCATTTACTACCATTATTTCACCTAGTTCTAATGGTGTTTTTGCTCGGTCTCTGACTAGTACGGCTCCGTATTCTCCTCCAATTACGATGCCACGGCCTGTTTGTGTCATAGGGTACTGTTCTCATACCATCATTTAAACAGAAAAACAGGCGTTAAGTACCGGTTTTTAGAGTTAAATGGATAGAATCTGTTCTTGTTTATATACAATATAGTTAACAATCTTGTTAATATGATGCATATGATTGTGAAAAAATCCTGTTGAGTTGACTAGAGAAAATGTTATGTTCATTTTAGTTGCTTGCTTTTTGTAGTGTTATTTTGATTTTTCTATGTTGTTCTAGGCTTGTTAACGTGATTTTTAGTGTTCTAGGGTTTTCTGTTTCTATCATGTAGATTGCGATGGTGATTTGTGGCCAGTTGTTTTTGTCTGGTGCTGTGAGGTAGTGGATGGATCTTATCTTTGCGTGGTCTTTTAGTTTAGGTAAGGCTTTTATTTGTTCTTGTTTATATACATAATAGTTAACAATCTTGTTAATTAAGGTGTATATTGTTGAGAAAAGTTCCTGTTGAGTTGGCTAGAAAAAAGATTTTTACTATCGATGATGCAGCAAAAGCTTTCGATGTTAGCAGAAATAGTCTTAACGTGATATTATCGAGGATGGAGAAGGGGGGGGTTATTGAGAGATTGGAGCGTGGAAAATATCTGGTGATTCCTCTCTCTTCTAGAAGCGGGGAGTATACGCTACATGAATTTGTGATTGGATCTGAGTTGGTTGAACCATATGCTGTTGCTTACTGGTCTGCTCTAAATCATCATGGGTTAACCGAACAGATACCTTATACAGTTTTTATCCAGACAACCAGTAGAAAGAGTAAAAGGGATTTTATGGTAATGGATGTAAGGTATTTGATTATACGGGTTAAGGAATCAAAATTCTATGGATTAGAAAAAAC
>CAZAQI010000139.1:0-4471 GCA_964487465.1 uncultured Candidatus Bathyarchaeia archaeon | reverse complement strand
GCGTCTACGTTCAAGTAGGGGTCGCATTTTATGGCTGTTACATTGTATCCTCGCTCCTCCAGCATTTTGCCGATGCTGCAGGTTACTAGGCCTTTTCCCAGTCCGCTCAGGACTCCGCCTGTTATGAAAATATACTTAGTCAAGCCCATTGACCTGCCAATAATACTCGTTTTTCACACAAAGGACATGTATAAATGATTCGGAGCAGACAAAATCATTACCTATTAGCGTTCTTTTTCGTGTTTATTATATTTCGATGGTGTTTTTCGTATATTTCTCGTTTTTTTCTTTCTTTAGTTTCCCCTATGGATGAATACAGGTTATTTTTATTTACAGAAAGAGAGTATCTAGCGCGGTGGAGCCAAGGCAAGTAGGTTATTTGTTTAACTCGGGTATTTTGGCGTCGGTGGTTATATACAATCTTAATTCCTTGAGTGGTTTCTCGCACCCTGGATCCATCAAGTGGGTACTATGCATCTCGCAGCGTTCCAGCATGGGTAAGGTCTTGATGCACTCAGCGGCGTTGGGGTTGAAGACAGCGCTGACAGCCATGGCATCCAGCACTTCCCGTACATCAAGCGCTTGATCCTGCATCTTCATCTGTCTCTTGAGCTTCAATATGCTCTCTATTATTATGGGGCTCAGTATGTCTATCTCATCCGGTATCCCGGCGAGGGTCTTTACAGCATTGAGTAACGCCGCAGATTCACTGTGAAGAATTTTACTGAGCTTTCCCTTGACAATAATAGATTCATCGTTTCCCCATATCTCTATAGCTGCCCCTGTATACAATCCATTTACGCCTTTATCAGGATCATTCATGGACTCTATCAGGGCCTGGTTGGCTGCGACAGCCACCTTTCTATCCTGAGGTTTGACATCTACCCTGCTCATAATCTGATTCATGCGTTCAAGGGTGTCATAAGTGGTGTTTCCCTCAACGAATTCTCGCTTGTACTGATAGTAACGCCTAATTATCTCCTGTCTGCTTGCTTTTCTGCAGACTTGATCGTCTACTATGCCCTGACTAGCCATATTTACCCCCATATCTGTCGGTGATTTTATCTCGGTCATGGGATCACTTGGAGGCACGATCTTTTCGATTATTCTTTTCATTATGGCGAAGTTCTCTACATCTCTGTTGTAGTTGGTGGCCTCCACGCCGTAGGTCTCCATGTGCCATGGATCCACGCAGTTATAGTCACCCAAGTCAGCGGTTGCTGCCTCATAGGCTATATTCACAGGATGATCCACGGGTAGATCCCATATTGGGAAGGTCTCGAATTTCGCGAAGCCGCTCTTTACATCTGACATACGGTCATGGTATACTTGGCTCATTGCGAAGCTCATCTTTCCGCTTCCGGGTCCTGGGGCGGTTACTACTACTATCTTCTTGGAGGTAGGTACATGGTCTGATCTACCGTAGCCATCGGGGCTCACTACCTTCTCTACTTCCTCCAAGTAGTCGTCTATCTCGTATCCATAGAAGACACGTATACCCCGATTAGTGAGACGTTGCTGGAACTTTTCCACGGTCTTTTCCCCATCGTAACGATTGATAACTACGGAGGACACTTCTAGTCCAAGCTCACTTAGATCGTTAATGTCCTTGAGAATCTGATCCTCATAAGTTAGGCCGAAGTCTCGGCGAATCTTTCTGCCCTCAATATCCTTAGCACTGATGCAGTGAATTATCTCCAAGTTCTTGCCTAGTTTTCGGAGCATCTGTATCTTTGTGTCTAGTTTAAAGCCGGGTAATACTCTTGAGGCGTGGTGATCGTATCTTAGTTTGCCACCGAATTCTAGGTATAGTTTATCGTATTGGTTTACTCGTTCAAGTATGCGGTTGATCTGTGCTTCAAGGTACTTCTCTGTGTCAAATCCAATCTGTCGATTCACCGTGTTTACCTACTCATAGTTAAAGACCCATACTTGTGGGCTGTCTTTTTATGAACGGAAAATGGGGGCTCATACTGTATAAAATCTTCTTTTAGAGAGGGATTAATGTCTCTGAGTTCATCTCCCTAGGTTTCTCTAGTCCCATAAGATCTAGGATAGTAGGTGCTATGCTGCTTAGTCCTTTTCCCTTTTTTAGCTCTACTTGTTGTAGTTTTTTCTCACTTGATATTAGTATGAATGGTACAGGGTTTACTCCGTGGCTGGGGTTAGGGGTCCCATCAGGGTAGAGCATGGTCTCTATGTTACCATGGTCCCCGGTTACGATGATAATATAGTCTGTTTCTAAGCCGGTCTCCACTATGTGTCCCAGACATTCATCCACCACACTAGCCGCCCTCTTACCAGCCTCAAAGTTGGCGCTATGACCCACGAGATCCCCGTTCGCGTAATTAACCAGTATAAAATCATAGAGATCACTCCTTATTTCTGGTATTAGTTGTTCTGTAATCTTGTAGGCGCTCATCTCTGGTTTATCCTCGTAACTGGGTACCTTGGGGCTGGGTACCAGTATTCGTTCCTCTCCGGGGTATGGTTTCTCTATTTGACTGTTGAAGAAAAATGTGACATGAGCGTATTTCTCGGTTTCCGCTATCCGTAGCTGTTTTAAACCGTTTCTCGATAAGGTATAGCCTAAATTATTTTCTATTTTTTTCTGGGGAAATACCACAGGAAGATCCATATCCTGATCATAGACACTCATACAAACATAGAATAAACTAGGGAACTTTTCCCGTATAAAGTGATCAAAATCCTCCTGTGTTAATGCATAGGTTATCTGTCTGGCTCTATCGCTTCGAAAATTCCAAAGTATGAATGCGTCCCCATCATCAACTGTTGCAACGGGTGAGCCGTCATCCTCCACTAATACAATTGGATCAACGTAATAGTCGGTTAAATCAGGGTTTGCAGCGTACTGGTGTTTCAATGCATTGAAGGGATTTACAGAGGGGATACCGACTCCACGTGTTAGGAGATCATAGGCTTTCTTTGTTCTCTCCCAGTTGTTGTCCCGATCCATAGCGTAATAGCGTCCAATCATTGAGGCATATCTGCCCACACCCTTCACGTTCATCACGTGCTGTATCTCGTATAGAAAATCTAGGGCACTACGCTCGGGAACATCCCTTCCATCTAGGAAGCAGTGAAGATATACTTCCTCCAAGCCTCTTCTCTTCGCAAGGTCCAAGAAGGCTGGAACATGATGAATTGTGCCATGAATACCTTGGTCACTGAATAACCCCGCTAGGTGTAGTTTTCCATTAGTCTCTTCCAGATAATCAACCATATCCTGAAAGGGGTCTCTCTCGTAGAAACTACCGTCCTGTATCGACTTATTTATCTCTTCTAGGGGCTGCCAGACTATTCTACCTGCTCCCATTGTGAGGTGCCCGGGCTCGCTGCCTCCCTGAGTTCCCTCTGGTAACCCTACTGCGTTTCCACTGCATTTGAGGGTGGTCCATGGATAGTTCTGCATATAGTTATCATTGTTTGGTGTATTTGCATGGTAGGCTGCGTTTCCTCGAGTCGCCTCTGTGTAACCCCAACCATCTCTTACTACAAGGATTATTTTTTTATCAGGTTTTTTAATCATTAAATTGACCCCAATTTTAGCGACGTAGGAGATTGATTACCACTGATAGTATTGATATTATTATAAGGATAGGACTCGTGGCGAATGTGAAGCCATCGCTACGATACACCCATATTATCCACCACGGTATTTTATCGACATTAGGTAAGACTTTTGCTACATAGGGTAAAGCCACAAACAATAACCCCAATAATATCAATAGCCAGCCCATGGACTGAAACGGAGCATACTTATCCAATATACGTCACCAAGATATAGTTATGTCATCGTAAATTATTTAATAAGGTAGCCCCGTTCAAGGTCGAGTTGAGTTCTATGAAAATGGTCATCATGGGGCCACCTGGTTCCGGGAAAGGCACCAGAGCCCACATAATATCAGATATCTACGATATCCCAGTGATAACAACAGGGGATATGCTTAGAGAAGCAATTAGAGAAAAGACCGAGTACGGTAAAGTAGCCAAAGAATACGTGGAACAAGGCGATCTAGTGCCCGACAGAGTGGTTAATGGTATTGTCAGGGATCGTATGAGCCAGCCAGATGTTAAAAAAGGATTCATTCTAGATGGTTTTCCTAGAAGCAAGTCTCAGGCTGATGCACTTGACGAGATATTAGATGACTTGGATATGGAACTCACTCATGTACTGTATGTCAAAGTACCCGACGAGGTAATAATCAACCGGTTAAGTAAGCGTAGAACCTGCCCCGAGTGCGGCGCAGTCTACAATCTTGACTCAGCCCCCCCTAAGAAAGATGAGATATGTGATAATTGCGGCAGTAAACTGGTTCAACGTGAGGATGATAAACCAGAGGTCATTAAACACCGGTTGGAGGTCTACAGGGAAAAAACTAAGCCACTACTGGAGAGATATCATGAGCGCGACCTCGTTGTAGAAGTCTCAGGCGAGGTTCCCATTGAT
>CAZAQI010000138.1:0-4641 GCA_964487465.1 uncultured Candidatus Bathyarchaeia archaeon | reverse complement strand
ATCTACCCGAGGGGGTGGAAAACAGGTAAAAAACACAGGTAAATAAAAATTCTCTATAGAATCAAGTTTATGAAGTTTCTCAGCTGTCACTTGAGCAGCCACGCTACAGACAAGAGGACAGCCTTCTTCACCATGACCACCAGCGTCTAGAAACGCTTGATAACTAACTGGATCAGTTAAATCAAACCACTCACCATAAATTTTCTCCTGAATATCTCGGCATATAGTTGTCTCAAGAGGTTCATCAAATGCAAAAGTTTCCTGCAGTCTTTCTTGGAATGCTTTTATAATCTCGTCACTCGGCTCCATGGCATCTCTATAGGTCTGGGTATCAACTATATTATCCCGCCCCAATACTAGACCCAGCGCCATTAATCCACCCAATAATGCTCCACAGGTCTCTCCTTTCCTTGCAACTCCCCCACTAAGCACGGTGGCTGCTTTAAAGCTCTCCAAGTCACCTATTTTAAAGGCTTCCTGTAAGGCTAATAGAACACTCTGGCTGCATCCACTGTATTTATCATACTCCAGTGCCCTTCGTCCAATCTCTTCTAAATTCACCTTAACTCACCAAGTGCAGTTTCTTCTGGCGTCCAGCGAGGAAGATCAGCTTCTCACCAGTCCACCACCCCTCTTGTTCAAGACTCATACGAACCTCTTGGTCACCCCATTCAGGCAGTTCTCGTTTAGCGTTGAGCTCAATTGCGTAACAAGTATCCGGATGAAGGGGATAATCACCTCTATCAGGCACCCCATCCTGTTTATCCCATAAGCCAACTGGGGGACCAGCCGCGTGGCCGTGAACACCAATGGGGTGCGTATAGATGCTGGGCTTCAAACCCATCGCTTTAGCCTTCTCTAGAGCCATCTCGAGTATCTGGTTCCCCGTCCTACCATTCTTCATAGCATCGGCATGAATATCTTGCAGCTTATTCGCGTCATCTAATGCATCCTTAAGCCCCTGAGGGGCATCAGTCTCCCCAGGTTGTAGCACATAAGCATTCTGCTGGACATCAGTGGCCAACCCCAAGTAGTAAAAACCAATATCACAGTGAAGCAGATCCCCTCGGTGAATTACTCCGGTTTTATCATCATCACTGTAAGAGTCACCGTGTCCCTGTCGATCCACTGTAGCTGGGAACCACATCTCGACACCTAGGTCCAGTAGCTTCTGTCTCATCCACCACTGCACATCATCTACAGTGGTTATACCGGGAGTGATTACCTTGCTGCTAAAGGCCTCCTGAATTATTGCATGGGTAAGTTCCACCAGCATAGGGTAGGTCTCAAGCTCCTCTTTGATCCTCGTTTCAAGCCATCTAACACATAAAGTTTCAGCTGAGACCAGCCTATCCGAATATTCACCCAATGCATCAACAAGTAATGTATATTCTCCATGGGTTAAACCGTCTCCAAAGGAGAAGGTATTAGAGACGTTGATACCTATCTTTTCGGGATCTCTTTCCCTTATTATTCTGGACAAGCATTCATATTGATCCTCTTCATCTGGGTCCCAAACTCCTTTGAAGAAATCATCAAAGCCGTATCGATAGACAGCTAATCGATCAACCGTCTCCGGTTTCCTATGTAGTACAAGTATTGTTCTGCGCCTTGCATACAGGTTTGGCTCTGGAAGTAGGCTCATTATCACCGGATCCTCGTTGTACTCCCTTGCGATGATGATCCACATATCTATGCCTGTCTCATCCATCAAGCCAGGTAATAACTCCTCAAGACGTTTCTTCAACCAGTCATTATAGACGGTCATTCTGTCACGTAAGGACAGGATTTTCTGACCCATGGTGTCTGCTCCTGGGTTAGTATAGTGGGGGCGTAAATAGTCACTCATACAGGTAAATTGTTGAACCATCGGTTAAACTTAACTAAACGATATTCCTTATAGGCGTTGGATCACGCGTTGTTCTATGGAAACATTCAGAGCTAGACACGTATATTATTCACCTACAGGTACATCCAGAAAGATCGTAAAAGCAATTCAAAGCGGCCTAGGTTTAGTGTATGATGATATTGATCTCACTCCACCAGCAACGGAGAAAAAGAAACATCGCTTTTCCTTAAAAGATTTAGCGATTATAGCTGCACCTGTTTATGGAGGACGAGTAGCATCAGTTGCTGCTACTAGACTCAATAATATTATAGGCAATGGTAGCCCAGCGGTACTGGTCGCTGTCTACGGGAACAGGGAATACGAGGACGCATTACTTGAACTAAAAGAAATCACCACAGCTAATGGCTTCAAACCCATAGCAGCAGCCGCTTTCATAGGAGAACACAGCTTCGACACCCCGGAGACACCCATAGCCACCGGGAGACCTGACGAGGATGACATTCAATTAGCGAAAAACTTTGGAGAGAAGATAAAAACAAAACTAGATAATGGTTTAACTATTGTTGAGGTACCAGGAAATTACCCTTGCAGGGATCGTGGAGATGCTGATGCCAGAAGCCCTGAGACGAATAAGAAAACATGTACGTTATGTGGAATATGTGCGAATGTTTGCCCCACAGCCTGTATCA
This sequence comes from uncultured Candidatus Bathyarchaeia archaeon, assembly GCA_964487465.1. Taxonomy (GTDB): domain Archaea; phylum Thermoproteota; class Bathyarchaeia; order TCS64; family TCS64; genus RBG-16-57-9. The sequence continues at coordinate 2,103 of CAZAQI010000138.1, read as the reverse complement.
TGGTAAGCGACGCTGTTGAGACAAACAAAGAAGAATGTACTGCATGCACAGCTTGCGTTAAATACTGCCCAACGGGAGCAAGGCACTGGGAAAACGAGGAGATAATTAAGGTAGCAAAATGGCTCTCAACCGATTACGCGAATAGAAAAGAACCCGAATTTTATCTATAATCCATGGGAAAAAGGTTTCCCATATTTTTCTTCTTAAAAACGGGTTTTTAACTAGACTCCAGAAGGGTAACCCGAAACCATATGAGTAAACCAGATAAAAACGAAGTCGAGGAGGTAATAATCCAAGCACTCGGTCATGAGGAGAGGCGTAACATTCTGAAGATTATAGGGGCTTCAGAGGATGGAGTAATATACAGTAGTATACTGGGCGAGACAAATCTGGACACAGGGCATCTCAACTACCACTTGAGAAACCTTGAGGGTTTAATCACGAAAGGCGATGATAGAATATACACCCTCACGCCTCTGGGGGAAAAGGCTCTTCGCTTACTAAACGGAATAGACAGAGATGAATGGTGAGATAACAGAATACCTCAAGTCAGCGAAGAATAGTCAAAAGAGTCTACTACACCCATTGATCAAGTTAATACTCATCATATTCACCATAGGAGCAAGCGTAACCTTTTTGGGAAGCATAATAGTAATCATAAATGTTCGTACAATAGCAGCTAACGCATCTCTACTAGCATTAATTACTGCAGGGATTAGTGTTGTTGTTTTATATTATCTCTTGAAAATCTTTAGATCTGTCCCAGAGTTCGTCAGACGTTGGGAGAAAAAAGTATTGGATTAGCTGGATTTATTCGCCCCAGACCTTTTTAAAGAGTCTGAGGAAGTTTAATCCCAGAATTTTTTTGATCTCTTGGTCCGAGTATCCTCGGGCTACTAGACCCATAGTGAAGTTAGGCATGTGCTCCATATAGCCATATCCCCACTCTTTATCCATTGGCGTAAAATAGTCCACATCAATTCTGTCAGGGTTATTGTGAATAAAGGCTGTTCTAGTGATAGTGTTAGGGAACTCCAAGTCGCTACCGAAGCCGACGTGATCAATTCCTACGATATCCACTGTCTCATCAACCTGATCTAATAGATCATCGGTCAAATTACTATCACCAGCCTTCTTGGCGAAGAAAGGCGTTACACCAATAACTCCCCCCTTCTCAGCGCAAGCCTTCATCATATCATCAGGTTTGCCCCTCTGCTTACTGTATTCGACGAAGCTACCCCATAAAGACGTAGACCTGTTAGCCCACTCAGCGTATCCACCAGGGTTCTCAGGTGCGCTACGGCGAGGGATGATATGAGTGAAGCTCACCGGATCCTTACTTTGTTCTATGGCATCCCAGCACGTCTGATCTCCAGTATGGCTAAGGTCAATAAGTATACCAAGTTTATTCATACGTTCAACTACTGCTTCCCCGAACCAGCTCAATCCACTATCCTTCTTTTCACGGCATCCATCACCCACCTCGTTCTTCCAGTTGTAAGTAAGCTGCATAGCTCTGAGCCCATGATCATAGGCTACATCAAGAAAATCTACATTTCTCTCCAGAAACATACTGTCCTGCGGGCCATATATGATCCCATGTTTTCCTTCTTGTTTCGCCCGCTTTATATCTCCTGCTTTTTTTACTACAATTACCCTGTCCTCGTTTTTCTTCGCCCAGTGATTATGCTCAATGATCTCTCCAAGGGCTTCAGCAAATCTGCGTTGCATTCCTACAGTGAGGTTACTAGCCGTTAACCCACCTTTCATAACATCATCAAGCCACATGTCTTCTGCAACATAGTCAATTACCGACACAATACTGGTATCTATGACAATGCTCTCGTTATGAAGAGCATAAGCGTGTTCTTTCTCATCTTTACTTAACTCAAGATAACTCCTGTTCATAATGATCCCTGAATAGCAAGAGTTTGATGTATAAAAAGACTATAGTTTAATGTTAATTTAGATTATAAACCGATTAAAAAATTGTTTAATGATTACATTGAACCTTTAGACTATAAAAAAATACACAATCATAAATTAAAAAATTAGATAGTTGTTATTAAATTTTTTACAGGTTTTAGTTCATTTCTAAAATAC
>CAZAQI010000137.1:0-4818 GCA_964487465.1 uncultured Candidatus Bathyarchaeia archaeon | reverse complement strand
ATTGTAGCAGGGTATGCTGTAAAGGTGCGGTTGGAAACGCGTTAAAACTCAAAGAAAACAACCCTGATGCAGACATCTACATTCTGTATAAAGATATGCGAACATATGGCTTCGATGAGGATTATTATCGAGAAGCAGCTGATAAAGGGGTCATATTCGTCCGTTATGATGACGAGAACAAACCATTAGTAACAGATGAAGAGGGACTCACAGTCAGGGTATTAGATCCAGTGCTTAATGAGACAGTTGAGATATCCCCTGACGCCCTAGTGCTAGGCTCAGCTATATTACCCCAAGAGGATAACGATAGAATAGCTGGAATGTTTAAAGTACCTTTGAGCAAAGACAACTTCTTCCTAGAGGCACATATGAAACTCAGGCCAGTGGATTTCGCCACAGACGGGGTGTTTGTAGCAGGACTAGCTCATGCACCAAAATCGATAGACGAATCCTTAAGCCAAGCATCAGCAGTAGCTGCAAGGGCACTAACTATACTCAGTCAACCAACCATAGAGGCTGAAGGGGCAATAGCAGTAGTAAATGAAGATCGGTGTAGTGGCTGCCGTATATGTGAGAGTATTTGCGAGTTCAAGGCCATAGAAATGATTGAAGATGAGGATGGAAAGATACACAGCCACGTAATATCCGAGGTCTGTAAGGGATGCGGTGTATGCGCTGCTACATGCCCATCAGGAGCGATAACGGCAGGGCATTTCACGGATGACGAGTTATTAAGTCAAGTAAAAGCTGCTCTACAGGAGGTGAAAGCATGAGTGACTATGAGCCCAAGATAGTAGGATTCCTCTGTAACTGGTGTAGCTATGCTGGAGCAGACTTGGCTGGTGTAAGTCGGTTCCAGTATCCAACTAACCTACGGATAATCAGGGTAATGTGTAGCGGAAGGGTGCATACGAGTCACATAATGGAGGCTTTCAAGGAAGGAGCTGACGGAGTGCTGGTAGCAGGATGCCATCCACCTAATGACTGTCACTACATCAGTGGAAACTTAAAAGCAGCAAGAAGAGTCGCTATGCTAAAGAAACTCATGAAACAATTGGGTGTCAATGAGAAACGATTAAAACTAGAATGGATAAGCGCTGCAGAAGGCGAGAAATTCGCTAGGGTAATCACAGAATTTACTAAAGAACTCAAAGATATAGGACCAAATCCCATGAAACAGGAGGTAACAGTATGATCAAAGTAACCAAAGAAGGCAAAGAATTCAGGGAGCAAGTAATGAACACCCCTGGCGCTGAAAAGCTTATGCACTGTTACCAGTGTGGCACATGCACGAATGACTGCCCCATAGCTAAACGAGTAGAGGAGTTTAGACCCCGAAACATAGCCCGTTTGGTGATGTATGGGCAGAAAGATCGACTAATGGAGGGCGATTTACTTTATCTTTGTGCAGGATGTTATACTTGTTACGAGCATTGTCCACAAGAAGTTCACGTATCAGAGATAATTACAGGTTTGCGCACAATTGCATTAAACGATGGGTATCTCTTCCCTGCATTCAAGTCATTAATGCAGAGCGTAGCGGATATGGGATATATTTACGAGATAGACGAATTTGAGAACGAGTTAAGGGAAGATGAGGGCCTACCATCTGCCCCTGAGCCAGATGTGGATGCGATCGAGACGATCATGAGAGCGACTAATTTCCTTGATAAAGTGGAGGCGAGCCAGAGATGAAGTACGCTATTTTCGTTGGATGTACTATCTTAAGCCGTCTACAAGCATATGAAAAATCAGCTAGAAACGTAGCCGATGTGCTTGGAGTAGAGTTACTTGATATGCCTGGTAGCGGTTGCTGTGGTACATCGTATCTTCATACACTGGATCATAAGACAGCTCTAGCTATAGCTGCAAGGAACATTGCTATAGCAGAGGATATGGGTCTTGATATCGTAACTCTCTGTAATGGATGCACCGAGGTACTAACCAAGGCCAACCATGAGTTGAAAGAAGACCCAGAATTAAGGAAAAAAGTCAACAAAATTCTAGGAGAAGCGGGCATAGAGTTCCGTGGAACAGTTGAAGTTAAGCACTTCATAAAAATGCTGAAGGACGATATTGGTTTGGATACGATACGAGAAGCAATGCAATACCGCTTCAAGGATTTGATGGTTGGAAGCCACTACGGTTGTCATATGCTGAAACCATATGACCTATACTTGGACGAGGACCCTGAGAACCCACAAGTATTAGACGAATTAGTAGCAATTACTGGCGCTAAACCTGTAGATTATCCAAATAAACTAGAGTGTTGCGCTGGGCCCATAATGGGGGTCAGAGAGAATGTAACTTGGAGTGTGGGCATGGACAAGGTAGATATAGTGAAGGAATACGGGGATATCCTCATCACAGCCTGCCCCTTCTGTTACATAACATTTGAACGAGGTCAATTAATGGTTGATGAAAAACCTGGCTTACCCATAGTGCATATACCCCAATTACTAGGATTAGCATTAGGACTAGAGTCAAACCAAGTTGGATTAAGCGAGAACAAGGTTGACGCGAGTTGGCTACCAGAAAGACTGGAGGCGATCTAGATGGATAAATTGAAATTTGGTTTCTACTGGGCAGCCAGTTGCGGAGGATGCGAAATAGCAGTACTGGATATAGATGAGGCTGTATTGAAGGTATTGGAAGTTGCTGAAGTGGTTTTTTGGCCAGTCGCCATGGACATCAAGTACAGTGACGTGGAGAATATGCCAGATGAATACATGGATGTAATATTTTTCAATGGTGGGATAAGAAACTCAGAACAGGAACATCTAGCTAAACTACTTCGTGATAAATCAAAATACATGGTAGCTTTTGGCTCATGTGCACATACAGGTGGAATACCTGGACTAGCCAACCTAACCAATAGAAGAGGAATATTCGATAGAGTTTATCATACCTCTGAGTCAACCGTAAATCCTGATGACTTTGAACCAGAGACAGAGTGCAAAGTACCTGAAGGTACACTAACTATACCAGAATTTTATGATCTAGTAAAACCACTAGACCGGATAGTAGATGTTGATTACTATCTACCCGGATGTCCCCCTCCAGCGAGTCTAGTTCTAGACGCAGTTAATGCGATAGCCTCAGGTGAATTACCACCCAAAGGAAGCGTATTGGCTCCAGTATTATCTGTCTGCGATGAATGTCCACGAACGAAAGAAGAAAAAAAAATTACACGTGTAAAAAGAATAATCGATCACATTCCCGACCCAGAGACCTGTCTACTCGAACAGGGATTCATATGCATGGGTCCAGCTACAAGAGGAGGCTGTGGTGCCCAATGTATTGAGGCGAATATGCCCTGCACAGGATGTGGAGGAGCATGCCCTGAGGCAATAGAACAAGGATCGGCCATGATCAGTGCACTCTCAACAGTACTAGGTTTAGCTAATGAAAAGGATGAGGATTTTGACTATGATATTTTATTGGATGAGCTTAAAGACCCTGTTGGTACTTTCTACAAGTATGCTCTTCCAGCCAGTATTATAAATAGGAGGATAAAGGAATGAAAACAATCACAATAGACCCGATAACTAGGCTAGAAGGACATGGCAAGATAGAGATATTCCTGAACGAGGCTGGAAACGTCGAGAATGCTTACCTGCAAATACCCGAATTAAGAGGGTTCGAGAAATTTGCTGAAGGTCGCAGAGCCGAGGATATGCCCATAATCACACCTAGAATATGCGGTGTATGCCCAGTAGCTCATCACTTAGCCTCAACCAAGGCACTTGATTCTGCGTTCAATGTTGAGCCCACAGATACTGCTAAGAAGCTTAGAGAACTGATGAACTGTGGATACTTCATTTATGATCACACGTTACATTTCTATTTCCTTGGTGGACCAGACTTCGTTGTAGGACCGGATGCCCCTAAGGCAGATCGTAATATATTCGGTGTATTGAAGAAAGTAGGTCTTGACGTTGGACGTGAGGTAATAAAACACAGGGCATATGGTCAAAAAATGACTTCAATACTTGGTGGAAAAGCCACTCACCCCACAAGTGGACTGCCCGGCGGTATAAGCAAGGGATTAAACCAGGAAGAACGAGAGGAGATGGAGAAAATGGCTCTCAGTTCTGTAGAGTTTGCCAAATTCTCGTTAAAGATATTTGATGACATAGTTCTTACGAATAAAGGCTACGTGGATCTGATAGTAAGTGATCCATATCAACTTAATGTTTACAATATGGGATTAGTAGATGAGAATAACCACGTAAACTTCTACGATGGAGAAATCCGGGTAACCGATCAGGAAGCCAAAGAATTCGCCAAGTTCAGGTCCAAGGAGTATCTCGATAATATCTGTGAACATGTTGAGCCATGGACCTACAGCAAGTTTACTTATCTGAAGAAGCTTGGCTGGAATGGTTTCAATGAAGGCCCAGAAAGTGGTATATACCGAGTAGGACCTCTTGGAAGACTAAACGCTGCAGATGGAATGTCAACCCCTCTAGCAGATGAAGAATACAAGAGAATGTATGAGACACTTGGTGGTAAACCAGTAGCAAGTACCCTAGCATTCCACTGGGCGAGACTAATAGAACTATTAAACGCTGCGGAGAGAGCTGTAGAGTTAAGCCAAGACCCCAATATCACGGACACTGATCTACGTAACCCTGTCAATGAACCGGGAGAAGGGTTTGGTGTAGTTGAAGCAGCAAGAGGCACCTTATTACATCATTACAAGATCGATAATAATGGACTAGTAGAGAAAGCCAACCTGATAGTAGCCACCACAAATAACTATGCTGATATCTGTATGAGCATCAGGGATGCCGCAAAAGGTGTCATCAAGAACGG
>CAZAQI010000136.1:0-4845 GCA_964487465.1 uncultured Candidatus Bathyarchaeia archaeon | reverse complement strand
AAAAGACTACGATTCAGCTCTACGAGAGGAAGCAGAGGAACGAGGTACAAGTGTCAATAGTCTGGCAAACCAGATTCTAAAAAAATATGCTGAATCAGAACGATATCTGGGAAGAGGACAGTCAATAACGCTTTCACCTAGAACACTTGAGGCACTAATAACAAATTTAGAAGACGATGAAATCAAGGCTGCTGGTTTTAAATCGGGTACTTTTGTTCCAAAAGATTGGTTGCTCATGAGAGGTATGACCATTAACCGTGAATCTGTTACCTGGTTTATCACCGATGTCCTAGGCGGATATAATGACTGGTTTATATGTGATCTTCATGAACGAAATGATCACACTTTATATCATCTGAGACATGTCTATAATAAGAAATGGAGCATTTTCCTAGAGAATTATCTTGAAGCATTATTCAATGAATTACTTGGTTTGGATGATCTAGAATGTGAGACAACTGATACGACTGTCAGTTTTAGAGTTCCCACGTAAAACATTAACTAATCTATTTAAATCATTTCTCTAATCACTACTAAATGTATAAATCAGATGCTATTCAACAAGGTGTAAATCAAACTATCTTATATGATGAAATATTAAACACCATCTCAAACATAGATCTCATTAATCTGATTATAATCTCCGGACAAATACTTGTGATAGGAGCAGCATTCCTTCTACTAACTAATGCTATTAATTCACTTATAGATAAAGTTCAAGAACGAAGAGATATTGAGCAAAGAGTAACAAGACAAATCAAATTATTTTCCAAATATGTTATGGGCACAATTGGGTTGTTAACTATTCTTGGTATCTTGGGTATTGATCTAACATTAATAGCCACAGGCCTAGGAATAGCTGGTATAGCTGTTGGTTTTGCCGCCCGTGATCTCTTGTCTAACCTATTGAGTGGTATATTTATCTTATTTGATAGAACCTATCAGGTGAACGATGCTGTATTGATCCATAATACCTATGGTATTGTCAGATTGATTACCCTAAGAAACACAGAGATAAAAACATTTGACGGAAACATAGTTGTAATCCCAAACTCCAAAGTAGTTGATGACAAAATCATTAACATGACCTCTGGTTCCAGCTTAATGCTTTCCTCAATATCTGTGAGAGTAAGTTTCGATGAAGACTATCAACAAATAAAAGAAATAATGAGAAACGTAGCAGAGAACCACGATGATGTTATAGTTAACGAGTTTAATCAACTCAAGTTCAGAGTTGAAGAGCTTGAGGAAAGACTTCAAGGAGTGGAGATAGAGATGTATTTCACCGTCCAAGCAATAAACGAACCCTGGATTAAGGGAGAGATTTTTGAAAAAGTTATCTCCAGTCTGATGGAGAATGAGGTAAAGTTCCATCGCCAAGCTCCAAACAATGAGCCTTCTTATGGATAAATCTCTCTTCATTTATTAACTACAAATAAGATAATGTTTTGATCTATTTGGATCCCTTTACTAGAGATGTTATAGTCATAGTCGTATCCTTTACCTTAGGTTTAATTGATCTGAGCGTTGGAATGGGTTTTGGCTTCACGGTAACTCCTGTATTAATCCTACTTGGATATTCAGTAACCGAGACGCTTCCAGCTGTACTCGCTGCTTCGTTTGTAGGAGGTGTAATAAGCAGTATCAGTCACCAGAGACTAGGAAATGTAGATTTTGACCTAAAATCCAGGGCTTTGAAGATGGCTATCATCATGGGAAGTATAGGCGCTTTGGGGATGTCTGTGGGTGTATATTTTAGTTTTAACATACCAGAACAATATACCCAGACCTATATCGGCTTAATTACGCTGCTCTCTGGGATATTTATACAGTATAAAACGAGATTAACCTTCAAATTCACCTGGCTTAGAATAAGCATAATGGGTTTAATCGGTGCAATAAATAAGGGATTAACAGGAGGAGGTTATGGCCCAGTGATAACCTCTGGGGGTATCCTATCTGGTACAGACGAGAAAGCAGCCGTTGCCATACAATCTCTCTCAGAGTCCTTTGTAAGCATGGTAGGTGTCTTTTATTATTTCTTCTCAGGTGACTGTATCTGCTGGAGTCTAACAAGAAACACGGTTTTAGGAGTAATATTAGCGGCTCCCGTTGCAGCGACTATATTGAAAAAAATTGATCAAGATGATATTAAAACAGTAATTACAATAACCTCCTTTGTAATGGGGTTAGCGATTATAATGAAGACTTGGGATCTCTTTATTTTCTCTGGGTAAGAGATGATAGGGCAACCAGTAAGAACGCTAGCCCAGTTAAGGTCTCATTACTCGTCAAAAACCATACTATAGCTGCTACAATACCTGCTGGTATGAAAAAAATCAAAGCCCCAACTATGTAAATGATTATTGATCCTATTATGAAGAGAAGTATCATAGCCCATATTACTCCAATGGGAAAAGCTGCTACTTGGTGAAACATTGTATTCATATAGATAAAAAATTGGTAAAATATAAACAGAGGAATTATATCGCTACTATCGTGTTTCTGAGAGGCGCCTCTACCTTTTCATTCTCCTCAATATACCATCTAAGTACATCTATGGCGTGTATATCCATGTCTTCCTTATTTGACCCAAACCCGGGTCTCACTCCCTGTTTAGTCACGTAGCAAGCCCTGTAAATCTTATCCGAAGAGTATGGCTTTCCGTTGATAAAGAGCCTGTTTATCCGTTTTCCCTCTGGGTTCTCTATCTTGAAGTAAAGATTCAATCCCATGCATCTCTTGACATATCCCCCCATTTGTTCATACGGATCGGGGGCAAACGTTCTCTCAAGGTTCATCTCCATCATATCCCAGACCTCTTGACCCGTAATATCACAGACGCTAACAGGGGGGTTGACTGGTATTATGTTCCAGAGATTCTCCATAGTTATTTCTCCCCGAGGTATTGGTGCACCATATCGCCACCCATTGCTGAAGGCGAGGTCTGCTCCTGTATAACTCTGTATGGCTTGGAGTAACAGATTGTCCATTGGGCACTCCATAACCATGTTTCTATGCAGATCCATTTTTGTCTCTCCAATCTTCTCTTCCAACATTTCTCGGTATGGATCCTTGGCTGATAGGACTAGTTCATTCACTTCTTCATCCTTCTTGATACTGTTATCCACGTGGATTAACCGGTGTTCAAATTTCTTTACTATACCATCGCTGGTCACATCCAAGTCTATTCGCCCAAGGAAGCTACCATGACAACCAGACTGAATTATGATTGCACCATTAACTAATTTTGCTTGTCGTACACGGTTATGCGTATGACCGCTTAGAAAAATATCTATTCCCTCTACTCGGCTAAGCATCTTTAACTCCTGAGGGTACCCGAGATGACTTAGTACAATTACCAACTGGGCACGCTCCTCCTCTTTTACATATTTCACCCAATATCGAAGTTCTTCCTCTCCAAGCGTTAACCTTACGCCTGTGCTAAATCCACTAGGCATGACCTTGTCAACTATGACTGCGGCGATTCCTATTACCGCTAAGCGTATTCCATTTGGTTCAAGTATTCTGTAGGGTTTGAATGTGAGTTCCTCATCTTTTTCATTATAACAGTTTATCGCAAGTAATGGATAATTTAGGTCTTCATTATATTCTTTGAGATAGGGGGCATCGTATGCGAAATCCCAGTGAGCAGTCCAGGCATCAAAAGCTAGTTCATTCAATATAGGTTTCAATGCTTTCCCCTTACTTTTGACGACTGGATATGTTCCATGAATCGTGTCTCCATTATCAAAAGCTATTACTCCTCTAGGATTCTCAGATCTAGCCTCTTTCAATACTGTAGATATCCTCGCCAGACCACCTGCTTCCCTGTAGGTTGCGTGGTCTCCATCCCAGAACAACTCGTGGTGGGGCTCCAAATAGCCATGAAGATCATTTAATTGCATAACAGTGATCTTTTTCTTAGCACTCATATTGTTTAATGTAAGGTTTACCTCTTTTTAAACCGGTAAATTATGAGAGTAATAGAATGAATGCATTTATAGTCAATCCTACTATTACTAGCCACTGGAATATTTTTTCAGGGATCTTCTCATATATCCATATCCCGGCTGCAGCGCCTATAAACAAAGCAGGTAAAGCTAGCAGAGCCTCTCTTAAGAGGGATAAAGAGACGTCACCTGACAGTACAAGTCCAGATAATCGATATGCCATTAATGTTCCAAAGAAGCCGGTGAAAACCGCTTTCATCTGATCTCCCTTCCATTGACCTGATGCCATCAAAAACACTCCATATACGATCATGGGTGGACCTGGGATTGCAACAGATCCCCCTAATATTCCTGCAATAAAACCTGCTAAAATTGCTGTTTTATAACCTGGTTTCCAACCTGATTTCCTAATAATTTCTTTTACATATTCCATCTGTCTCATTGATATAATTAATACCACAGCCAGTAGTAGCGTGAGTCCGATACCTGTTCTGAACTGCTCGGCATTAAGGTTTTGAAAAAAGTATATCCCTATCGGCATACCCGCTGATAATCCGACTACAGGTACAGCCCATGATTTTAAGTCAAAACTATCTCTCACGCTCCATAATACCCGTGCATTGCTGGCTATGGCAAGTATGTTAAAGATAACTGAGGCTTCCTGAGGCCCTCGTATTAAGGGAAGTAACCCCATTACAACTTGTGCAAATCCAAACCCCGCTATACTATGAACAACTATTCCAAGAAAAACAATGACCGAGGTGTATACAGTTACAATTTCTAACATTATTATGGAAAGTAGTAATCATTCTTAAACCTAAATAGAAAAAAATTATTGAGAATTTTGATTAACCCTTGGTTTTTACCTTTTTTCCAGCCCCTCGGGTAAGTT
>CAZAQI010000135.1:0-4866 GCA_964487465.1 uncultured Candidatus Bathyarchaeia archaeon | reverse complement strand
GTCTTTGTTTTCGATGGTAAACCACCTACATTAAAGAAACAAGAATTATCCACCCGTAGAGAGGAGAGGAGAAAAGCAGAAACAAGGTATGAAGAAGCATTAAAACGCGGAGAACTGCAAGAAGCATATAGTAAAGCAGTAATGACTGGTAAAATTACAAAACAGGGAATAGATGATGCTAAACGGTTACTGGACTATCTGGGTATCCCATGGGTTCAAGCGCCTGGTGAAGGTGAGGCACAGGCAGCGTATATAGCTAGTAGAGGTGACGTATGGGCATCTAATAGTAAGGATTATGATTCGTTGCTATTCGGGGCTCCTAGACTTGTGAGGTTTCTCAGCATTAATAGCAGAGAATGGTTGCCCAGTAAGGATAGGGCTAGACGAGTTTACCCTGAACTGATAGAGCTTGATGATTTTCTGGGTTATCATGGTATAACTAGAACCCAGTTAATAGACATAGGGATTCTGATAGGCACTGACTTCAACACGGGAATAAAGGGTATTGGACCCAAGACCGCTTTAAAATTAATCAGGAAACATAAAACACTGGAAAGTTTACCTGGGGATATTAGAGAAAAGCTCCCAGAAACAGTAAACCAGATACGGGAACTCTACCTGAACCCCAATGTAACCGATGAATATGATATAACACAAGGAGAATTACAGGAAGAGGCTTTAATTGAGTTTCTCTGCGGCGAGAAAAACTTCTCAACCAAACGTGTACAGATACTAATTAACAGGATGAAGAACAGCGCAGCGCAGCAAGCACTAACAGACTATTTTGGAGGGCTATAGATGAAGGAGACCAGTTTTAAACAATTAGCCCTTGTCTGTAAAAAACTGGAATCCACCACCAAGCGACTGGAAAAAACAGCAATACTCAGCAAGTTTCTGAAAGAATTAAGACAAAGTGAAGTGAAACCCGCTATACTCTTGACCATTGGAGTCATATTCCCGGAGACCAGTGACAAGACCCTTGATGTGGGGTGGAGAACCCTTAGAAAGGTAAGAAACCGAGATGGACAGACCTCTCTTTTCAGGCATCAACTCAGTATACTAGAAGTCTATGATATAATACAGAAAATAGCCCAGTCATCAGGGGAGGGGAGTAGAAGACATAAAGAACAACTGCTAGAGAGGATGTTCGCCCAGACCGAGCAGGTAGAAAAGGAGATACTCACTCGGATAATCTTTGGTGAGATGAGGATCGGTGTTAATGAGAACATGATGCTGGAGGGGATCGCAGCGGCAACCGGAATCGCTCCCTCGATTGTTCGTAGAGCCTTGATGATAACAGGGAATATTGGTAAGGTGGCTGAGGAAGCAATGGAAAAAGGTGAAGAGGGTTTACTCGGATTGAAGGTCACCCTCTTTGTGCCATTGAAGCCAATGCTTGCGAATGCCACTGACTCTGTTAATGAAGCAATAGAAGATTATGAGGGGAAAACAGCTTTTGAGTACAAATACGATGGCGCCCGCATCCAGATACATAAAAGAAACCAAGAAATCAGAATATTCAGCAGAAGGTTATCAGATGTAACAGATAGTATACCAGACATCGTTAGTATAGTTAGGGGATTCGAGGGGGATTTCATCATCGAGGGAGAGGTGGTTGCTGTTGGTGAGAATAAACGCCCCTTACCGTTTCAGGACCTTATGAGACGCTTCACCAGATTGAAAGATGTGGAGGAAATGATTGATCAGATTCCTCTACGACTGTACCTGTTTGATGTCTTGTACTATAAAAGGGAGTTATTGATCGATGAGCCTTATTATAAACGCTGGAAAATTTTAGAGAAAATAGCGCCAGAAGAATTCCTTACCAAGCGGATAATAACAAAGGATCCGGCACAGGCAAGAAGATTACTGGAGAAAGCTATTAAGGAGGGGCATGAGGGTTTGATGGCAAAGAGACTTGATAGTAAGTATACTCCTGGTTCAAGGGGTAAGAATTGGTATAAGATCAAACAGGTTGAGACCCTTGATGTCGTGATAGTGGCTGCGGACTGGGGTAGCGGAAGAAGAAAAGGCTGGTTAAGCAACTATCATCTGGGGGTATGGGATGGTGAAAAGTATCTGGCTATTGGTAAGACCTTCAAGGGCTTAACAGATGAAGATTTCAATTGGATGACGGAGTATCTAAGGAAGATCAAAGTTAAGGAAACGGAGCACACAGTTTATGTAAGACCTGAACTAGTGGTTGAGGTGGCTTTCAATGAAATACAGAGCAGCCCTCACTATAGATCAGGTTACGCGCTACGCTTCGCCAGGATAACAAAAATTAGAACCGATAAAACACCAGAGGAAGCCGACACCCTTAATCGAGTATCAGAACTATATGAGAAACAGTTCAAGTATAAGGATCGCTTAGAGAGGTAAACGTTTTCGTATTCCACCTAGGAAGGATTGCACCGAAGAGTTATCCTTAATGGGTTCTCCCTCCGTCCGCGGAGTGGCTTTATTCTCTATCAACTGATAATGCACCAGTAAACCCACCATCATCAATACCCCTGAGACTAGCACCCACCAACTAATAGCAGTCATGAAAAGCGTAAAAGAACCGGTGAGACGCACACCATCAGGCAAAACAGTGCCGATAGCCGCAAATAAGATAGATATAAGGGCGAAATAATAGACCCAGATTGTACGTTTACGCATAGCTTGAGCCTCCTCCCTGAGCTTACTCACCCTGTCCAGTTTTTCTCGCCAACGCTCACCGAACCCAGCCACTTCAACAGCTTCAGGATCCAGCTCTATAATACCCTTCATCCTGTTAACGAATTCCTCGTTCTCCCGCTTCATCTGCTCACGGAAAGCCTCCTCATATATCTCTAGTCGGTGAGTGAACTCATCATCAAAAAGGAGCCACCATAAGGTGAAGTTACTCACTGAGACTATCACGGTTAAGAGTATCAATATGTAGGATTCTATCAAATTGAAAAGAAATTAGTCTGTATGTTTAAAAAAATGTGGGTGGTTAGGCGTCCTTCAGCTGGTCTAGCGGGGGTTTCAAGTCCAAGGGAATGGGCGACTTGTATTCTCTTCCAGCTAGTCGCTTGACCCACTCGTCCTTAACCTTCTGGAGCAGCGTAGGTTTGGTTAATAGCTCCAGTGCTGTCGCGGCGTGAACCTTAGTACTGAATATCAATCCCTTGTGACCGATACTCATACCATTCTGTGCGACGTATTGCCAGCTGTGACCGGGGGTTCCCAACATACAGCAAGTGGTGTTAAACTCTATTGTGGGGGCTACCCAGCTAACGTCACTGACATCAGTGCTTCCTGCTCCAACCATTCCTTCACGATAGTCATCTAGTATACGTTCATCGAAGTGAACATCTCTTAGCTTCTGCCAGTCAGGTCTATTGGATTTCTGCAGGCTGTTCATCTTTTTCTCGATATCTATTGACTCAGCCATCTTGTCCGCGAACTCTAGCTCCTCTTCCGTGTGTTTGGGTGCACCAATCTCACGCATCTGTTCTACAACCAGTTTAGAGAGGACCTCGTTTGGTAGTTTGTTATAGCATCCTGTTAGGAATTCTAACTCACTGGTGGTCTTTGCCATAAGGTTAGCTCCTTTAACAATGTCCAATACCCAGTCATATATCTCCTCGACCTGTGCCCGCTCCGGTGCCCGTACATAGTACCATGTCCGTGCATACGCAGGTACGACGTTTGGTTGACCACCACACTCTTCGTGAATATAGTGGACACGAGCCTTCTCTATAATGTGTTCACGCATAAAGTTCACGCCATTACTCATTAGTTCGACTGCGTCCAGTGCACTAATCCCGTTCTCGGGGTCTCCTGCGCTGTGAGCGGTTCTTCCATGGAAATGAACCTTGAAGCTGTTCATGGCGTTGCTGCTTCCGATACTAGCAGTGTTTGCGCTGCTTGGGTGATGAGCAAGTACAGCGTCTACATCGTCGAATAATCCGTGTCTGACCATCCAGATCTTGCCCACGAGAGTTTCCTCCGCTGGACAACCATATACCTTGATGGTTCCACCGATGTTATTCTCCTCCATCGCTGTCTTCAACGCGATGCCGGCTGCAACTGCTCCCGCCCCATAGATATTATGTCCACAACCATGTCCAGGGGCGCCCTCTATGACTGGTTCCTTATAGGGCACTGGTTTTTGGCTGATCCCAGCAAGGGCATCCAGTTCACCCAGTATTCCTATTGTTGGTCCCTCCCCATTGCTCCATGTCCCTACGAATGCGGTCGGCATCTCAGCGACTTCTCTCTGAACCATGAAGCCATGGTTCTCGGTTATCTCCGAGAGATACTCGGATGTCTTGAACTCACGGAGACCTAGCTCAGCGAACCCCCAGACCTTGTCGCTCCACTCTATGATCTCTTTCTCGTTCTCGTCAACCCATTGATAAGCGGTTTCCTTCAACTTCTGTCAATTAAGGTATGAGATCATTACCGTTTTAAAACCATCCACCGATTATTGTGTCCATCCGGGGAGCCTAGATTTTACGGCTTCAAAAAGGAAATATCCCATACCTACTGTGATGGCTCCCTGAATGAGGTTAAAGAAGCCTATCAAGGGTAATAGACCGATTGTTGCCTGCATGGGCACACCGTAAATATTAGGTAATACATAGAGATTCACCAAAGACATCACTAACACCCGTGAAGCCAAGCCAATTGCCCATGAGACATATTTTGAACTATTGAAACGTCTACCTATGTGAAGACCGAATACCGTGGATACCTCTGCAGCAACCTTCATTGTGGCAGAGATCATGTTTCCACTCCTAGCGACGATACCTAGTCCTGCTACAAGCGAGGTCATAGCTGACGATGGGAACCCGTACAGGAAGAGACTTAACGCGATGGGGATCCCGGTAAAAT
>CAZAQI010000134.1:0-4867 GCA_964487465.1 uncultured Candidatus Bathyarchaeia archaeon | reverse complement strand
TCTTCTTGGAAAACGCTGAAGGTCTTGAAGTGAATCGATGGGGGGGAATACGGGTTAATGACAAGCTGCAGACGAGTATATCCAAGGTTTTCGCGGGTGGAGATAGCATAAGTGGTGGAGCAACAGTTATCCAAGCCTTAGGTGAGGGCAGAAACGCAGCGAGTAATATACATGAATTCCTCACTGAATCATAATATGGGTAGAACTTCTAAGTCCATTACCTAGGTTAAGATCTTTATCTAACTTGAATATGATTAAAGGGAACTTTACCTTTTTTAGGAAATCACTGGTATTTTGGACTCGCAGTTTTTAAATCGAATTATTCAATTGATTATTGCCCGGTAGCCTATTTTGTAATTAATTATCATTAATAAGGTGAAAAAATGGATTTATGGCTTCTTATAAGCAACGTAGATATCAGCCTCAATCATCACATCACCCTCAAAGAAGTGATGCGTAAAATAGATATTACCCTCACAATCAACTGTAGGCTCACCTGCAAGAGGGAAAAACATACGCTCAGGCTCACCCCATTTCCCATCAACCAGTATAGAACGCCAGATACCATAATCTCTTGAGAACCATAACTCGAGTCCATCAGGCGAGAGACATGGCCAACCCTCATTGCCCTCTGTGTTTACTGCTTCTAGGTTTGCTGGTTCCCCCCATTCGCCGTTTGTCCATTGTGATATCCATATATCTCGTAAGCCTTTTCCTCCTTCTCTGTCGCTGTGGAAGTAAAGAGTCTGCATATCCGCTGAGAAATGGAGTTCTCCTACCTCATACTCAAAGGTCTTCAACCAGGGGTCTATACAGGTCCAGTTACTCCATACATCGTCTACTTTTTCTGCTTTGAACCAGTGAAGCCCAGTAAAGCCTTCCCGGGCTGAACAGAAATATATTGTATCGTCTATGATTATTTCAGCGCCGTCCAATGCCAGCTTATCTGGATCTTGAAGGAGCACCCTTGTGGGTTCACTCCATTCCCCATCAACCAAGTATGACACATATATTCCGGTTACCATGTCTATCACCTGTTCCTCAACGGGTACACTTACATCCGGTGTAAAGAAGAAGTAAAGTGTGTCCCCGCTTGGTAATATAAATGCAGAATCCTCTCCACCTGCGGTATTCACTAATCCCGGTACTGGCACGGGGTCATAATATTCGTCAGACTCTGAGACAGGGGGATTAAGGTCATCTTTCGGATATTGTTTGACCCTTTCATCTGATATTTTTGAGTATCTGCTTGGAGGAATATACTCTTCCGGTTCTTCAAAGGGTGTTGATTCAGGCTCTTCAGGAGTTTCTAGTGTTGTCTCATCTGGGTTCTCTGTATTATCTTGCTCACTGGAGATCGTTGGTCCTCCTCCAAGTAGGTTTACTGCTACCAAGAGCCCAATTACAATGACGACTACAACAGGCACGATCCTTCGCATAGAAACAAGTCATCGATAGATATACAAAAGAATTCAGGAACACAAACAACTAGAATATTTTTGTTAAATGAGACGGTAATGTTGAATTTCTCGTACAATAACATAAAAGGAATGTATGAGAATTGGATATTATGGAAGAATCGCGGAAAAAGAAACGAGATTTACGTAAGAAGGTTAACGTGTGGAAGAAAGCTAACCCAGATTGGCGAACAGGTGAAGCAATGGAGACAGCTAAAGGCTAGCTAACTTATCTCATTTTTCGTGCAATTCTCTCTATAAGGCAGGATACCAAAGAAGCAGACATGAAGTGTGTTTGAATTAGTCATATAGTTATCAAGTCGGGTTCAGCATTGTAGGCGCGCGCGGAATTTATAGAATGACCTATATAAGATGAAACAAGTCTTTCCCGACATGGAGCTAAGTAAGGCAATACTCGATCGACGTAGCTGCCGCAGCTACGATACAGAGAAGAAGGTCACAGAAGAGCAACTCAAGGAGATCCTAGAATACGGCACCTGGAGTCCTAGCGGCGCCAACAACCAACCCTGGAGATTCACCGTCTTAACCGGCGACTCAAAATCCGAGTTCATACGGGTTATGCGTGAACAAATAGACGCCAAGGAAGCGGGGTTATCGGAGCAGTTTCTGAATATTATGAAGTTTAGTGCCCGGAGTCTTGAGAAGGGTTCTGCTTTGATTGTTGTTTGGGATAATAACAAGGATTGGAGTAGCCAGCAGAGTATTGGTGCTTGTATTCAGACAATGATGCTTAAGGCATATGATATGGGTCTTGGTACGTTATGGTCTGGTGCGGTTCGTGTTGCTGCTGATGAGTATAAGAAACTGTATGGTAAGGAGGATATGGAGCTTATCGCAGCGGTTGGCGTTGGTTATCCTTCTGAGAACATGAAGGGTAAAGAGGGTCCGCCAAGGCTTCCCGTTGAAGAGGTAGCGGAATTCCGCTCCTAATCCCTTTCAGACCAATATTTAGTGTTTTCTGGGTCGGATAACATGTTCAAATTTTATCAATATTGTCGAAACGCGTTCAAATTAATAATGAGTGAGCATAATATCATCGATACGCGCGCTTAAATAGCTTAAATGCCTTTGTTATACTACGGGAAATTCAATATACCTATTACCTGAGAGAGTTTGTGTTTTGGTGATCACTTTTGCCGAAGGGGCATATGTGTACGCATAATCCACAGTTTGCGTTTCCATATTTTTCCATGCGGGCAGTGGTGTAATCATCGCACTTGCTTGCATCTAATCGAACACCTCGAGGATCACGGGGAGAAAAAGTTACACCTTTTATCGCGTTGGATGGACAGATATCAGCACACATAGTGCAACTACCACAACGATTCGGTCTAGGACTGCCTGTTTCCAACGGTGCATCTGTCAGGACAGAAGCTAATCTAAGTCTTGGACCAAACTCTGGAGTAACAAGCAAACAGTTTTTTCCTATCCAACCTAGGCCCGCAAGATTTGCTCCAACTTTGTGCGAAAAAACAGCCTCAAGGTTGCCATTGTTAAGCATTGAAGAAGCGGGAACAGGGTAAGCACGATAGCCTGATTGCTGTATTTTCTTGGCCACAAGAAATGTCGCACGGTCAAGAATCTGGTTTGCCGCATTGTATACTCCTCTATAGGATGATATTGTTACGATGTCATTGTGGTTAACGAGTTCGTCAACTATATCATCAATTAAACGTACGCCTAGTGAGACTGCTCTGGGGAATCCTCCTACGTGGAATCCTCCCTGTTTTGTTATGTATTCTTTAGCTTGTGAAAGGTCTGCTACTCCGAACAGGTCGATTCCAAGGGATTTTGAATACGTCTTCAAGTCTTCATTCAAATATAACACCAAATACGAGTACCGATTTACCCTTAGGATAGGCCATCAATCTATAAATAGATTCCATACTCTCACCTATCTCGATAAAGCGTGAAAGAGACAAGACTCAATGTATCCCTGGTTCCAAACCTTTTAACCCACAGCCTTATTGCTCTCAGATTAGAGCCAAAGTTTCTTTCAAGAATAAACCCCGAATATGATTCAGAGTATAAAAACTGGGCGTCAAAGAATGAGATAGATGCCTTAACTGATCTAAGATTCGAGATAGAAGGCGTAAGCAGTAACGCTAACTTTGCCTTTCTATATCAGATACCAGCGTACTTCTCTCAAGATAATATTCAAAGTTTGATAGAAACACTGGACCTACTCTCAAGTCATACCCTAGAAGAATTCCTAGAACACTATCCAAGGAAAAAACAAAACCTGGAAGCCTACGTGCCTAAAGAGCTAATCTCTACAGTATGGGGAATCAATGATGAGAACCTTACCCGGATACAGGAAAAACTACCAGAATACGCAGACCTCGTAGAAACAATATACCACAGAGACTATCAAAAAAGATGGAAGTGCATAGAAGAGAAACTAGGAGAAAAAAGAACATTTCTTGAAAAAAATTATTTTGATAAAATGGATTGGATTGGAGAATGGGAAAAAGTCACCAGCTTAGATTTTCCATATAATTGCTTTGATGTTGAGTTAATTGACGCCTTAGCAACTTATGGAACATCGATATTAGCTGAAAAAGATGGGTTTTATGCATATGGTCCCACGTACCTGCTGGTGTCAATTATCTCCCATGAGATTGGAACACATATTCTATTCAACACCTACACTCTATTGAACAAGGGAATAGAGGAAATGATTAGACAGGACTTGGAGACATATCTAAAGGGAAACGAGTTACTCACATGGTCAATAAATAAGCATATTTTAGATCACTTCGGGATTGAGAGTCCGAGGTATAATAATATGTTCAAGTCATTGGAGCCCATGAGAACACAGATTAGGAAAAATGTGGCAAGTCAAGAGCTCCAGGATATCGCTGAATTATTCAAGACTTCATTCAACATAGTGCAGAAAAACAAATAACATCATCTTTCTCTCTATTTGTTAGAACCTGGAAATTCATTATCATTGTTACATTAAAAAAGTGAGCACTAGTTACACCACCAGGGTATACGTGAGCAAGAGGACATACTGATCAGCCAACTGACCACACATTTATAAATAACTGTTCAGTGCATTGAACAGACATATATAAATAGTTGTTCAATATGCTGACTCAGGTATTTTTATCGGTGTTTATGGGGGTGTTGGGTATGTTTTATTTTGATTGGAGTAGTCATCGTTTATATGGTAGTTAGTGTTTTGATTCAGGATCTAGTGTTAGTTATCCTTGGTATATTGACGAATGTCAGAGGTGCAAAATAGAGTCTATTTTTCGTTCATTTTGCTTAGTATCCCTCAATAAATTATTGTCTTATTTGGATGTGACATTATTTATCAATGTGTGTCAATATTCCAGTTGTTTTAAGGTATAACAAGGGTAGATTGTATCCAACGTGAAACC
>CAZAQI010000133.1:0-4873 GCA_964487465.1 uncultured Candidatus Bathyarchaeia archaeon | reverse complement strand
TTTGCTCCAATGTAGTTACCCTTGTACCCTGGTGCTTCTGGTAGCTCTACGCTTAATTCCTTGATTCTTTCCTCTACTGTCATAGGGTTTCATGGGTGTTGGATGGTTTTATACTTTAACCAACTTGTATCACAGGTGGGGACAGAAACTTGTAGCTCTCTGGTAAGCCACACTGTATCCTTTCTCAGATAATCTATACCCTGTTTCTTCCTCTGTAATCAGTCCAGTATCAACCAACCTATCCAGAGTCTCCTGAATAAGAGTTTCCTCAATCTCCAAAGCATGGGCAAGGGTATCACTGGAATAATATTTACCCTTACCATAGTTATCGTACAGT
Source organism: uncultured Candidatus Bathyarchaeia archaeon (assembly GCA_964487465.1). GTDB lineage: Archaea > Thermoproteota > Bathyarchaeia > TCS64 > TCS64 > RBG-16-57-9. The sequence continues at coordinate 4,536 of CAZAQI010000133.1, read as the reverse complement.
ACCTGTAATAGGAACCTACCCGCGTTTTCTATTTGAATCTTCACAAAGGACGCATAAGATTGTACAAGATATATGGGTTTCCCAGCTACACCATGTTTAGTGCTTCAAACCTTTTTATCTTTGTACCCTGATTGCTGGTCTGAGATGTCTTGGCGCGGAAAATACATAGGCTGGTATAGAATAGCCCAACAGGTACTAGGGAAATTGGTTCCTGATTTAACCAGTCAAGAAGTAATGCAGAACGTGACTTCAGGAGACCAGTTAATCATACATACTGATCAGGAGAGCCTGCCCAGAAACAAGGTTAAACCCCTTCCCCAGATCAGCTTAGAACTCAGAGATACAGGCATAGAACTTGGGATACTTTACCATGAACAACTGCAACTAGACCTATTCAAGAACCTCTTCAAGGAGACACATAGTAAAGAGATGAAAAGGCTGCTTGATCTTCTTCAAAGTCTGTCTCCCTTCTACGAGACAGTATTATATAGTAAGAACCGTAACGAGGAAATTAGGCTCATACAGAAATATCTCTCATCCAGACTGGATAAACGATTACTGGAGCGGATAATAGATGAATGCGAGAGCCTCCGAAAAGGAGGTAGACGGATAGAGAACAATGAATCCATCTATATTCCCCCCAGAACTCCCCAACTATTCCTGACCCGAATAAAGATACCATTAAACGAACAGGACTATAGGGGGGCCCTCTTAACCATTAAGCCAATCTATGCTCTACTCGTAGAAATCAAGACCCAGCGGGAAATAATCTCTGAGAAACTCAACAAACCCCGGTTGAAGAAGAACCTCTATAGAGAGTTCGTGGAGACCCTCAATGAGGTTAGAAGAAGGGATTTAATATCGGCTAAGCGTCGTAGAGAGATCAATAAGCAGTGGCGTGAACATGAGGAGGAAAGAGAAGAGCTCATGGAGCTACTCAAGGGGATGCTTGATATGGATACAGGTCAAGAAAACGTCTCTTAATATATCCTCTATGGCAGTCTGTCTCACGTTTCTCGGCGCATAATAATACTATACGGTTATGTTTCTCGGATAATTCATGTAGTTTCCTTAACCCGGCTTCTTCATCCACCAGTTTTGGGGGTATCTCACGGGTTTTATTTCCCAGCTCCTTGATCCAAGTATATTTTAAGCCTAGCCTCTTCTCCAAATATTGTTTCGTGTACACCCTTAGGTAGGAGCTGAAGGGATTCTCTCTGACATCTACCACTATGTCTGGGTTCATTGATTCTAGTTCCTCATAGAACTCTTCTGGTTTCTTCCCCCCGTATCCAATTGTCTCTATATGTTTCAACAGGTACCACTTGTTTACTGCTCTGATAAGGATTGAGAAAAGAGTTAGTAGCCTATGGCTACACTCTCAAAGCTAGTGAGCATACTATAAACTCCACCATGCAGTAGCCCAGTTGTATCCTCCCGGAGTATACCAACGGGTCTCCCCCAGCTCTTCAACTCTGGGTCAATGTACTTTAAATCATGACCCATGCTAAGAAGCTGGTCTCTCACCGATGCTGGAAACCTAGAGTCAAGATAGACAGTTGAGGTCTCCCGTGTTACTCTGGGTGCATCCACTGCATCCTGCATGCTCATTCCATAATCTATCACATGATGGATCACCTGAGCAATGGATACCTGTATGTTTCTGCCGCCTGGAGCTCCTAGAGTCATGTAGCCTTCCCCTTCTTTGAGCACTATTGTTGGACAGACGTTCTGGATCCTACGTTTTCTCCCATCTATACTGTTAGCCGTACCCTGTTCCGGGTCCAAACCATACATGGCGTTATTCATGACTATACCTGTTCCCGGAATCACAACGCCGGAGCCGAAGGAATTTACTAGGGTCTGGTTGATTGCCACCATGTTGCCATCTTTGTCGGCTACAGTTAACGCTGTGGTACACTCTGGTTCATATGGCCAGGGATCATCTGGCTTGATCTTTATGGCTTCCTCAGGATTTATCTTCTCTCTGAGTTTCTTCGCGTATTCTTTACTAACCATACTTTTCTGGGGTACATCGACGTAACCCGGGTCACCCATATACTTGAAGCGATCCGCGAAGGCAAGTCCGATAGCCTCAGATACAATATGCAGTGCTTTTGCTGATCTATAACCCATCTCAGCTAAGTCGTATCCCTCCATGATATTCAGGATCTGCATCATGGTGGTGCCGCTATGTGTCGGATCATATACCACATCGTAGCCTCTGTAGGAGCCGGGTTCAGGTTCCAGTAGTATGGGCTCGTAGGCGGCGAAGTCATCTTTTGTGAGTAATCCCCCGTTCTCCGCCATATCTGAGGCAATGGTCTCGGATATCCATCCCTTGTAGAAGACTTCTGGCCCCATCGTAGCTATATCTTTGAGGCATTTAGCTAGCTCTGGGTTTCGCAGTAAATGTGGGGTAGCTAACTCATTGGTATATGGGAGGTACGGGAATTTGCCCTTTCTAAGATAAACTTTTCTCCATTCATCGAATTTCCAGAACGCCTCCATGCGTCTGAAGATGTGATTGGCTGTCCACCAACCCACCACGAAACCATCTTTAGCTACTTTAGCCGCTTGCTCAATAACTTCCCTGAGTTTCATGGTTCCGTATCTCTCCAATGCCATGGATAGACCAGCTACTGTTCCTGGTACAACGCAAGCTTTGTAGCCAACCACATTAGCGTCTTCCTTGACTTTCTTCCACCCCATCCATCCGGGTTCACTGGTATCCTCCAGCTCATACATGTCTGGTTTACAGGCCTTGGATGGACGACCAACATAGTCAATAATAACGTTCTCACCCGATTTCAGGTGGATAGCCATAACGCCCTCTCCACCGATACCATTCATCGCAGGTTCCACTACGCAGTCCATAAAAGCAGCAGCCACAGCCGCATCCACAACATTACCTCCTTTTTTCAGCACCCGTACTCCTGCTTCACTGATTAACCGGTGTTTTGACGCCACCATGCCATGAGGCGATATACAGTCATGTCTCGAGGCCCCACTCCACCTCCTAGCCTGGTGAATAAAATCCTCAATACTCATATCTTATCCTTAGTTTCCAAGTATAATAAATGACAGGAAAATCCTTGAATAGTACAAAGGAGTTAACAAGAGTATGTCAGAAGAAAAACTAGAAGAATTCCTAGAGACTGGTAAGGACTGGGCCAAGGTAAAGACAACGGTACCAGGTGTATTCGTCTTAAGAATGCCCGGCACAAAGAACAGGGAACCCAGTCTAGGTGTGGAGATTAATCCAGTTGACGCCAGCGGGAGCCCCACCAAGCGAAGGGGATTAATCATACGGTCAGTAGACGAGTTACTAGAATTCAGGAACATCTTGGGTAATGAGAAATGTGAGAACCTGCTTGAGATGGTTGAAGATGTAAACCCAGGTACGCCTGAGAGCAAGCAGAGTAAAGAAGTAATCGAGATATAACCAGAAACTCTTTTCTCATACACCTGTATTCTTTGAGCTATGGGAGATTTACTAGAGATCAAGGATCTTTTTTTTAAACTATTATCCGTTACCGGGATCAGTGGATTCGAGGAACCCATGATACAAACCCTCATGGAGGAACTGGATCCCCTCTGTGACGAGGTTTACCAGACTCCACGAGGAAACGTAATCGGAGTACAGAAAGGCACGGACCCTGATGCACCCAAAGTTGCATTGGCTTCTCACACGGACCAAGTAGGTTTCATGGTCTTCAGCATAGATGAGAGAGGCTTCATTAGGTTCAGGAAGATCGGTGGAGCAGTTACCGGCAGTATACAAGGGCACCAGATGAAGTTACATGGAAAGGATGGACCTGTTTATGGTGTTGCAGGTATCAAACCCGGGCATATGACTAAACCATCCGAGGCTAACCAAATCCCCCCATTGAAGGATCTGTATATTGACATCGGCGCCAATAGTAGGGAGGAGGTCTATGAGATGGGGATCGAGGTCGGCACCCCAATAACATGGAACACAGACCCTCTTGAGCTAGCCAACAACTATATCGCAACAGCGGCAGCAGATGACCGAGCGGGATTAACCGCTATAATCACCGTAGCCAAGAACCTCAAGGATAAACCAATTCCCGCTACAGTATACTATGTTGGGACAGTTGAGGAGGAGATCGGTCTTCGAGGTGCAGCTGTCGCTCTCCACGACCTTGATGTGGATATGGCTGTAGCGGTTGATACATGCCCCTCGGGTTATCAACCCGATGTGAAACCAGTTGACATAGGATACGAAGTAGGCAAGGGACCTGCGCTTCAAGTAGCCGAGATGAGTTCAACCACCAGAGTCAGCAGTCGCATAGCACGGGAGTGGATATCGAAGGCGGCGGAAAAACATGGATTACCCTATCAGAGGGGAATCATGTATGGTGGAACAGACTCCTCCGCCATGCAGCAGACCAGATCTGGGTTATCATCGGTACCGTTTAGCATCCCCCGTAGATACAGCCACAGCCCAGCTGAGCTACTAAGTTTGAATGATCTTCATAACCTCACCGAGATACTAACTTATGGATTATCCGA
>CAZAQI010000132.1:0-4879 GCA_964487465.1 uncultured Candidatus Bathyarchaeia archaeon | reverse complement strand
CGCCATCTCACCAAACTAGAAGACATGGGGTTACTTAAAGAGAAACGATACGGCAAGATCAGGATATTTGAGGCGATCTTCAAGAGTCTAACCGTGAGTTTTGAGCGGGGAAGACCCATAAAATTGGATATACAGGATTAGACCACTAAGCTTCAAGAGCCATCTCTCCTGAATATTCATTATGCAGACTAATCAAAACAAGGTCTTAATCGCTTTCATTGTTTTAGCTGTACTTTTCGGTGGTTTTTACTACGTGGGACAACAGGAAGTGGAGGACGCAGTTGAACAACTATCGCTAGAACTGAGTGACTTCTCCGTGGATAGACTATCCTTTATACCACCTGAAGTTGACTTGAGGCTAATCTACAATGTTTCGAATCCCAGTGATATCCCACTGATGATATCCATGGATGGTGCCATTTACTACGGAGACACAATGATTACATCCGTTATAGTTGAAGAGCGTATGATACCCGCCATGGGATCAGGGACTGTGGACGCCCAGATAACACTCAACGGAACCCTTATGGATGCCATAGGAGACCCCCAGAACCACGGAAATTATAATCTAAACGGGACTCTCACAGCGAGGGGCCAATATAGGGGGATATTACCCGTCACAGTAACGCTCGAAATGGCTGAGCTTAAGGCTGAGCCCTAGTCTTCGCTTATTTTTAATAGCCATATGGCTTCACTTTTTGTGGGATATAATATTGGACGAGATAACAGTCATTGATGCAGCGCATGGATACGTAGAGATGTTAAACAGAATAGGTATAGACTATGTCTTTAGCTCACCTGGCTCAGAGTTCATATCCATCTGGGAGCACCTAGCAAGATACAACGCGGCGGGTAAGAAACCATTCTATATCAATACCCGCCACGAGGGAACAGCCTTATCCATGGCAAAGGGATACTACATGGCAACCGGTAAACCCCAGGCAATATTGACACATGTTATCACGGGTCTTCTACATGGCACCATGGAGCTGAAAGCAGCCTACACAGACCAGATACCACTATTAATGATAGTTGGACAGAACCGAACCCATAACAACGAGCTACACGGGGGAACACCTGGACCCCACTACCTTAGTTTTACTGAAGTAGGAGGTCAAGAGCGACTCGTCCAACCCTACGTAAAATGGGGTGATAGCCCAGAGACAAACGCAAACATCCTTGATGTTATCCAACGAGCATACAGGATCGCTGATACAGAGGTAAAGGGACCCGTTCTACTGAATATATCACGGGAGCTTCTCTTTGAACAAGTCACCGAAATGAAGATACCCGACCCCCTCCCAATGAAAAACCGTTTAACTGCCGATCCTGAAACCATAAACAAGCTCAAAGAGATGCTGCTAAAGGCAGATAATCCCCTAATATTCACAAGATACCTTGGAAGAAACCCTAAAGCCGTGAATGAACTCATCCAATTAACTGATTTACTCCAGATCCCAGTATTTGAATTACCCGGATACATGAACTTCCCCACAGATAACCCCCTCCACATGGGAACCAGTATACTCCCCTACGTGGAGAAAGCTGACATATTGCTTGTGATTGATAGCAGTTCATGGCCACCATGGTATCCACCAGGTAGCATCAGAGAAAAAACAGACGCAAAGGTAGTCTTCATAGATCCAGACCCAGTTCAGACGAAGTACCCGGTATATGGTTATCCCTCTGATCTCAGCATAAAAGCAGACTCCTATACGGTTATCCAACAACTAAATCAACTGTTTAAAGATGAGAAAATAGACCGTGATTCCATCAAGACTAGAAAAGAGCACTGGATACGGGAGCATAGAAGGATACGAGATGAACAAGAGAAAAAAGCACTGGCGGTCAAGGATAAAACACCAATTGACCCCATATGGCTATCCTACTGTCTAGACCAGGTGATCGACTCGGACACTGTTATCGTTAATGAGACCATCACCCATGGAGGAATAATACATAAATACATCGAGAGCAACCGAGCCAAACCCGGCACAAGATACGAGGCAACAGGACCAGTAGCACACACCGGACTAGGCCAAGGCATGGGAGTAGCACTCGGATTAAAACTAGCAAAAACAGATAAGACTGTAATAGCGCTCGAAGGCGATGGAACATTCAACTATAACCCAGTGCTCGCAGCCTTCGGAGCAGCCCAAGAATACAACCTACCCTTCATGACCGTCATATACAATAACGGCTGCTACGCCGCCATGAAAGGCCACCAAAGATACTACCCGAAAGGTCACTCTGTAACAAAAGACCAGTACTATGGTGTAAGCTGCGGACCAGTACCAGACTACGGCAAACTAGTCAAAGCCTACGATGGATACTCAGACACCGTGGAAGACCCAGCAAAATTAAAAGACGCACTAAGTAAAGGCATTAAAGAGACACGAGCAGGAAAAACCACACTACTAGACATAAGACTATGTAGATAAATTTGAGAATGGTGCTCCCGCCGGGATTTGAACCCGGGATCTCAGGCTCGAGAGGCCCGAATCCTTGGCCGAACTAGACGACAGGAGCGCGTACCGAATTAATCCACAGCTTGCATAAAAAAGTACTGGAAGAAGAGTTAAAGATCATCTCTAAGATTCATGATCTTTGCGATGTTAGCGTCTCCATCAATCACTGGCTCGATTGATCCTTTCTTTGACGTAAACAACGTTGTTACACCTGGTCCGTGACCCGCTATGTAACTATTACAGTGGGTTACGATGCCTACGCTAACGCTTCCACGCCTGTATACCCTTCCATAGCTCTGGTCGGCGTCCATAATTGCCACAAGGTCCCCTAGCCGTAGATCATCTAATCCATACTCCTCGCAGGTCTCTTCACAGAACAATGTAATATCATAGTCGCCTGATGCAACCTGATCCCTGCCTAACCCCGAACCCATGACGGCTGCTGGGACCTTATGGGTTACAGGTACATGGAGTTTACCTTCTTCGACCTTTGGATCAACGGCTTCAAGGAACTCTGGGCTGACGTTAAAGAGCTTCACCTCTGGTAGGTCGAGGAACTTCAACCCTTGGCCGTAGGCTTTAATCATAATCCTATCCTCGATGACTAGCTGCTCCATCACCTCTTGCGGGAAATCTACCATTACATGCTCAATTCCACCATGCTTACCCACAACCACACCCTTCTTCCCCTTAGCATCTCCCTTCACAACGAGAGCCTCGTTACCGATGCAGCTCAGCACATTCAATGCCCTGCTCTGCCCCTGAGGGAATCTGCTATCACTGACCCGGTTTTCTACACTTACACCGGGTTCTACATGGTCGCCCATCCATCCGATGGCTGGGTCCCCAACCCTGATGTTATAGGTTATACCACCAGTTCCCGGGAGTATGTGAAGGTCTCCGTCTGCTCCAACTCTATATATGCTGGATCCTATAACTGGGCTAACAACTTCACCTACTACGCTTATCTTAACAACCTTGTCCTTGTTGGTCTTAATCATACCTACTGATTTACGTTCATGGTGATTAAGTTTAACGCACGTTAAGTAAGCTTTAAAACTAGGTAGAATTCTACTATGCTACTCTCGGTGAAATTATTGAAATTAATAGATATCACGGTATTGTCTGCGGAGGGTCTGCTAGAGAGAAAAGGCAGGGTTTTACTAAACATATTAGGCATATTAATTGGCTGCGCAGCGGTAACAGGTTTGATATCAGTCGCAGACGGCATGAACAACCAAGTAAGGGACCAATTGAGCGTAATCGGTACTAATACCCTATTCATAGTACCAGAAGAGGCAAAGGACGCAGCGTCAACCCTAAGCGCCAACCAGATACTTAGTCAGGAAGGAATCAGCTGGAGAGACCGTGATATAATACGCTCAACCAGTGGCGTCACAGACATTAGCGAGATATCATCTGGAGCCGGAGGCTTCACGGTAAAAGGAAAATCCTATAACATTAAAGTAATGGGTGTAGGAGACAATTTCCTAGATATTAACCAGGACGTCAAGATGGAAGAAGGACGCTTCTTCATGAGAGGCGATAAGGCCGTCGCCTTCGTAGGCCGTAACATCGCGCACCCCCCGAACGAGGAAGAACAAATAGTCGCCATGGGAGACAGAATAAAACTAACAGTAAGAGTACGTGGGGAACCCAAAGAGATCACCTTAAGAGTTGTAGGTATACTGGAAGAACATGGCACCATGTTCGGGTTAAACGTGGACGACGTAATAGGAATCCCCTTCAGAACATACGACCAGCTATATGAACAAGGCGGCAGCTGCGCTATAGTCCAAGCCTATGTGGAGGACTCGGATGAGATGAATAAAGTATCAGAGGATCTAGAGGAGAACCTCGGCAAGGACTATTTCGTAGTATCCCCAAATGCGGCTCTGGACGTACAGAAACAAGTCACAGGCACCATACAAGCGGTACTCGGAGGAATAGCCGCAATAAGTATGTTCGTAGCGGGAATTGGTATAGTAAACACCATGGCCATATCAGTTAGTGAGCGAACCAAAGAGATAGGTACACTAAAAGCCATAGGCGCTAAAAGCACAGATGTCCTTTTGATCTTTTTATCCGAGGCATTGTATACGGGCTTCATAGGCGGTGTAACCGGGGTTATTTTGGGGTTCTCCTTGGGTAAACTCGTTGGAAAATACATAGGATTACCCGTAGAAGTAAACCTCTTACTGGCTATGGGTACACTAATCTTTGCGATGATAACTAGTTTAATATCTGGGGCAAGTCCAGCCTGGAGAGCTGCCCAAATGAACCCCGTAAAGGCGTTAAGAAGGGAATAGATTAACGTAGATAGGATCTGATGAGTTTTATCAGCTTCTTTGGGCTTCTCTTGATTATACCAGCTAGGGCAATAGTGGCTTTTTCACCATTAGCAAGAGCGA
>CAZAQI010000131.1:0-4982 GCA_964487465.1 uncultured Candidatus Bathyarchaeia archaeon | reverse complement strand
TGGACGGATAATGACTGGGCTAGAGATCGTACCGAGTATCTCACTTTCCTTGTATCGATAAATGATCAAGACATACAAGGGAAAACTATCAAGGTTCAAGATCAGCTATCCCAGTATAGATGTATTGATACTCTGCCTTTCGAGTATCTTCACCTCACCATCAAGGAGACTGGGTGCTTCGTAGTGGATGAGAAAAAGGGCTATGATGAAGTGACACAGGAAGAAGTGATGAATATAGTAGCTGAGGCTAAGAAGATTATACAGGAGTATTATCCATTTACAATTCAGTTAAAGCGGTTAAACAATTTTAGCTCCGTTGTCTGCATCGAGGTGCATGATGGAGGAATTATTAGAAATATAAATAAGAAACTTAGAAATATAAACGGTGTAAATACTTTACCCCATGATCCTAGCTTTCTCCCTCATATGAGTATAACCCAGTTCCAAAGTGACCAAGACTATGAGGGCTTAATCAAAACCTTGGAGGAGAAAAGAGAAACATACATTGGAAAATTGATCATAGATCACATTGAACTTGTGGTAGCACATTTACCAAAAAATAATCGATACCCACAGTTAGAGGTAATCACTGAACTCCCGCTGCGCAGGGACTGAATCCTACAAAGTTTCTATATGACTGACTATTTTTCGGGTATTGTAACTGTAAAACAAGTCTCCTCATCATTAGAGGTAAAAGACACTTCTCCCCCATGACTTTCCACAATGTCTTTAACATATAAGAGACCAAGTCCCATACCATCTTCCTTTGTCGTATAGAAGGGGGTGAATATCTTTTTCTGATCTTCTATCGGGATCCCTCGCCCGTCATCACATATCGTGATATTAACAAGAAATTCTTTCTTCGATAAATTCACCCAAATAGTACCTGTTTCCTCGATGGATTCAACAGCGTTATCTAATAGGTGTTTGATGGCTTGACCTAGTTTAGAAGAGTCAACCTGTACAGCGATAAAACCCTCACTACTCTCAAAGATTACGTTTATACCCGGCGGGATATTTGCCGAGTTCAAGATATTTTCTATCAACTCGTTTAGATCGGTGAGGTTTTTCTGGATCTCACCGTAATCCGCGTATCGGGTAAGAGCATCTATTGATGCACCCAGTTGGGATACTGCTTTATCCATTTCTAGATGAGTTACCTTGTCATCTGGGTACAAGTGCAGTCTCATTAAACCGTCGTCAATTGTTCTAAAAGGCTCCAACAAGTCATGTCGGGTGATGTTAATCATTCTGTCAGCTGCTTCTAGCATTTTCTCAAAGTGATCTAGCTGGTTTTTCTGTAATTGTCCTTTGACGTCTATTAGCTCGTTTTTCTGTCTATTTACCTGTTTCTCAAGCATTTTTTCGCTTTTTTCTACTCTGTAAAATGCGTAAAGTAGGAGGCTTAGGATAAGTAAGCCGACTAGATAGTATCCAGCGTTGTAGAGTTCCAGTTGTTTCTCGGATAACGTAACCGGTATTATAAAGGGCACTAGGAGAACAGGGTAGAGGAGAAATGAGATGATGGCGCCGGCTAGTAGAGCTAGATCTACTTTTTTACGGGTTCTAAGGTATCGTCTGTAGAGCAGTAATACTGTGAAAAAGAGTTGTCCAACTAGTATTATCTCTAAGATGGTGGTTACTAGCGAGGACATTTAGAGTTAATAGCCCAGTGATTAAGCTATAATCCTTTTGAAGCATATCAACTCGACGTAATATGAGCAGCCCAATATTCCTAGAGGTAACTCAGATTACCACGTTCTAATACGCTATCTAGCCAAACACGAAACGTGTGAAATAGTTTTTATACAGAAATTATGGTTTTGTATGAATGTAGCCTTAGATTAGTTTTATCTCCAAGAATATGCTACTTCAAAGCCTTCAGAATCACTATGACTTCTTGGCGTTACCTCTACACTGTTTTTCATCATAGACCCATCCCACTCAGCTAGTATTATTGGAGGCTTTGCACCCTTATTTTGTTTCCATGCCACCGTTATCATTGGATCATCGCCTTTAGGATTTGTTTTCACTTGTAACCATTCCTGTTTTTCATCGTATCCTGAGGAGTAGGTTGCCCAGTTATTTTGACTATGAGACCATCCGGTAGAGGACGTCCATGTCTTATAACTTAATTGTTTTGTGTTTCGGTCTCCACCTGCTACTAGGAATTTTGTTCCTGTTGGCTCCCAGTCTCCATCTATACACCGGGTGTCGTTTGTCACCATACTACTATCCAGGATCACCCCATTTCCATTCCAGTTGGTTCCATCCCAATCAACAGCGGAAATCCCTCTAGAGGAGTCAAGTCCTAGCAACATTAAACGGTCTGAACCAGCCACGTTATGTGGTTTTAATCTTAGCCAGTTCCAGTTCCACCAATTTCCATTCATGGTGAAGGTTGATTCGGGGGTCCAGCCATCATCCCAGATATAGTAGGAAATATCCATGGCTTTACTCATAACGGCCATGCATTTCCCGGAGGAATACATCCAAGCAATATCAATAGTTGGGGTTTCTATAACTTGAGGTCCAGGGGTTATTTGCTTCCAATCATCCCACGTATTTCCATCCCATATAGCAAGTGAGTACTCCCACCATCCTGATTCAGTACCGATAAATCCTATTTTGTTTGATCCAGGTGTTGGATCAGCTGCGATTTTTATCCATCTGTAATCTATATTTCCAGTGGGATAGTCATTCTTTGGGTCGTCGAGATATTGTTCTTGGCTCCATGAGGTTCCATCCCATATCTTGTAGGCCAGTTCTTGGAATCCGTTGTTATTTACGGAGTTATCGTATAGGACCATGGCGTTTCCGCTTGTTTTTTCATATGCAATATCGTATGGTCTTGATTTTGAGGTCTGCCAATTTGTCCATAGTCTAGCTATCTGTGTAGGGGAGCTCCATGAGAACCCGTTGTATACGTAGGCTTCTAGATAGCCATCATCGGTTAGTGTAACCATGATAGCTTCATCATTTCTACTGGATATGGGACAGAAATCCATTCTAACCTCCCTGATATCAGAATTGGCGGGACTGGGAAGTTGGATCTCGTCACTCCACTCGCTGTCATAGTATCGATATTTTGGGTATTCGTATCGATCAATTGTGTGAGAAACATATCCGATCATGGTTTTAACAGGGAGGGTGGTTCCACCACCGCTGGTGTAAATGTCTTCTTCAATATTTACTACTGAGAGCCTATCTCCGGGTATAACGCTGCTTCCTTCTCCAGAGAGTATTATCTGGAAGACGTTTAGTTCTGTTCGGATCCCCGGTTTATGAAACGTATATTCTTCTGAGAAATAATTACCCGGGTTTATGTCTTCTGTGTAATCGTATTGTGTTAGATCTTCGCCACCGCTTTGTATAACGTTTCCATCGTGATCAAGTGGAATAATCTCTATGGGAGTAGACTTGGTGGTTGTGCTATTGTTTAGTAGGGTTAGGGTTAGGACTAGTTTTGCGTTTCCCACGTACACCCAGCTGCTTTGTGTTACGATGAAGCCTGTATCAATAAAGTGGACCACGTATGGGTGGTGTTCATCTGTTTCTATTTCTCCCATGTACCATGCGGCGGTAGAGCTAACCATAAGTGATACAACTGCTAGTACTACCAGTATGTCTTTGGTTGCTCCCATTTGTCAAGCTTAGTATGGGTTCCGCGTTATAATAAGCTATATCGAGTACGGAGTGAATCAAATAGTATTACAGTAGGATAACATATGTTAACCTTGGTTAACAAGCCTCTTTTATTTACATTTTCAATGCAAAAACAAGGTTCAAAGTATCAGGTAATTAATTCTCAATAAATGGGTTAATTGTTCAAAGATGTATATCATTAGCATTACAATTTGATTAGCCCACAGTAATCTTCGTAAAACAGTATTCCAAAGATTGGTGGTATTTATGGAGATAATTGAAAAGACCTAATTAACATTAGAAACGGATATAAATGAATTTTTTAGGCATCCGCGAGGGTTATCATTACGCCGTCTACGTTTAACCAGATATTGGCCTTGTCTAATTTTATATTCAGATTACCAGTTGTTTCTGTTGCTGTGTAGGTTGTCTCGTAATACCCGTTTTCATAGTCTGAGGTAGAGTTGTTTGCCTCAGGGTCAACAGTAGCGCCCGATAAATCATAGTAGCTAGTTCCATCCATTAGTTCAACGCCTATTCTGTAGCTGTTTCCGCTTGTCATATTGTTTAAACCTAGAGTTATCATTATTCTGTCTCCACCCTTACTTGGCCTTACCATTACTGAATCAATCTTGGCACCTGTAGTTGATGAGTCAACCATGTAAGCGTCGGGTATACTTGTTTCAGGGGTTGTTAATTCGAATGCCATGGTTGTTACTACTCCAAAGGCCAGAATGAGGAGTAGAGCTAACGCGTATTGTTTCTTCATTTTTGTTCTACGAGTACATTTACCTTTGATGGTTATAGGGGTATTGAGTTGTTCAAGGGTTTCTAATTGTTAACGATGTGTTAACGCTAAGTAATCACATGTGAACACGTGGAATAATTAACATAAAAGTAGCAAAATAGCTATCTAATATAAGATAAATTAACTAATTAATATATGGTATCTAGTTAAGCTGCCTAAGCTCAATATGGAAAGACTCTGTTTCAACTGCGATGCCGTCAAGATCAATAACTGCTTTAATCCTCTGATCACCAACTGGAACATCAGGCCACTCAAGAATACCCATAACAAGATCGCCAGTAATGAGATCTGTTGAGTTGATCTCCGGGTAATTTACGGCTTCTATGGTAATGTTTCCTGGCTCTCCTGCTTTAATTAAATCTCCGTTTGCATCCCTGCATATGAATTCAAAAAGTAAATCTTTTCCTGTCTCGTTACCTGAGATATAGAACCAGACAGTTAACTCGTCAGCGTCAAAATACTTTACCCTGACATCATCCACCTTAAAGTCAGGCACCTCATAGGTTGTGCTGTAAATAGAGATCCGTTC
>CAZAQI010000130.1:0-5033 GCA_964487465.1 uncultured Candidatus Bathyarchaeia archaeon | reverse complement strand
GGACACAGAAAAGCTGTGACCTAATATTCACTGACGAGAGACTACTATGCGTTAAGGTAGGTGGAAGTAGTCTAGTAGCGGGAATGCTTGGAAACGCATTAAGTGGGCCATCCGGGGCCATAGCTTTCTCAATGGATAATAACACACAGCAGGAGATAAACAGGGAGAAGAGGAAAGACTTCGACCTGAACCAGCTAATCACACTAGACGAGCATAATTATATGATATGGTACAGTAACATTGATTCAGGGAGTTTTAAGACCGGTTTTCTATCAACCCTAGGAATCATGGCTCCACTACGAATCAAGACAATTGATGGAGACAAATACCACTACAACATATACGTTAACCAGAAAGACTACGCCAAAGCCCTAATCGAAGCAACTATGCCGAACATAAAAACCTAAACTCGGTCTGTTCTAGTTTTCCTCGCAGTGTTCTACTATGTAGTATTATTAAGCTAATAGAGTACTTAGATGTATGCAGAAAAATTATCTAACCATCAGTATTATAGTCACGATACTGGGAGTAGCCTTCATCTTCCTATCATCAACCTATACAATAAACTTGGCGCCAGAGCAAGTAACTCTCTGGGAAGACACATATTATGGGACATCTTACAGCTTTAGCACAGGAACCCAGAGCATAGACGAAGGGGTATCTCCTTATGTAAAAGTCTGGAGCGAATCCAACGTGACCTTAAACACATTGTTTCACGTATCCGGTATGGGTGAGACAGCCACATTGAATACCACCGATAACCCCTCCGAATACCTACTCCCAAGCCCAGGGGACTGGAATGTAGAGATAGAGGGAGAAGTAGTTGAAGATGAATCAGTTACTGTGAATGCTGGTTTCTACTATCTAAGACAACTCGAGCCGGAGAAGGTGAGATATTACCCGTATCGTTTCTTCGGGTATGGTATGACCATCATCGGAGCCATAGCTTCGTTAATTATCTACACCAAGACCAGTGGGATATCTTTGAACACGTAAAACAAGGGAATTATCAAATATATCCCAGGTGTGTATTTAATTATGGACTGGTTATACTTCGCAACTGGATTCATCATCGCAGTAGCGATAGGGCTTGCAATCAGGAGCCAAATGTCTAAGAAAGAGTAACAAGGCCCCAAACGCTATATTCGTTTATTATTCTATCTCGTGCATGAATCATCTATCAGCTACTCTCGTATTACGTAACGGTAAGATATTCTCCGTAGATAAAGCTAACAGTGTACATGAAGCAGTAGCAGTATATGAAAACAAGATAATCCATGTTGGGACAGATGAAGAAATAAGTGAACACATTGGACCAGAAACTAAGTTAATAAACCTAGATGGTAAACTAGTATTACCCGGATTCATTGATACTCATGTTCATCTAATGGGGGCTGGAAGGCTCGCGGTTAAAGCAGAGAAAGAAGTGGACATAAAGTACTGCAACAGTATCAGAGAGGTTCTGGATAAGATCCGGGAAAGAGCGGATAAGACACCCCCTGGTGAATGGGTTATCGGATGGGGTTACATGTGGAGCAGATTCAAAGAAAAAAGAGTACCTACAGCAAAGGAACTGGACAAGGTAGCCCCAGATAACCCTGTATTGCTACGTTTCAGCGCCATGGGTGTAGCTAATACACCAGCAATGAAGATAGCAGGGATAACAAAAAACACAAAACCAGAGTACGGACACTTAGAGTTAGATGATAACGGTGAACCCAACGGAGTTCTCCAAGGCGGAGCAGCCGTAAGATTAGTCTCAAAACACATCCCATCATTGGAAATAGAAGCCATCGAAGTCGCTGAGAAGGCTATTAACCAGTGGCTGAAATGGGGTGTAACCTGTGCTCATCAAGCAGGATCACTGAAAGAAGACACAGGGATACTCCAGCTTTTACGTGAGAAAGATAAACTCGCCATGAGGTGGAGACTCTACATCCATAATATGACGGACAACCTAGAGTATATGGACCACCTCATAGCCTTAGGCATAAGATCAGGGCTAGGTGACGACCTTATCCGGATAAGCGGTGTGAAACTCGCTCTCGACAGCATGGGGAGCATGGGAAACGCAGCCACCTATGAACCGTGCACCGGTAACCCCGATAACCTTGGAATATTATTGGTAACACCCGAGAAACTGGAAGAGTTAATCGTTAAAGCGCATAAAGCCGGACTCCAGACCGCGACTCATAGCATCGGCGACAGAGCTATTGACATTAACCTCGATGCAATTCAACAAGCACTCGAAAAATACCCGGAAAAAGATCATAGGCACAGAGTCGAGCACTGTACGCTCTGTAAACCACCCCAATTGAAGAGAATCAAAGAACTTGGTGTACACCCCGGGGAGTCTAACTATATATGGAACTTTGGAGACGCATACAAGTACCAATTCGGGGAAGAAAGAAGCAGGTGGCTATACCCTTATCGTAGTCTTAAGGAATATGGGATAATTGCCTCAGCTAATAGCGACTATGGTGGAGGTCCTTGGCATGGAGACCCCTTGACCGGTATCTACGCTATGGTAACTAGAAGAACTGAGGGAGGGGATACTGTGGGAGAGGAGCAGGCAGTCTCGGTTAACGATGCTATCAGGTGTTACACATACAATGGTGCATATGCTTCACATGATGAGGAAAAGCTGGGTAGTATAGAAACCGGTAAACTGGCGGATATGATCGTCCTAAGCAAGGATATCCTTTCAATACCTTTGAATGAGATCCCTGATACAAAGGTATTAAAAACGATAGTTGATGGAGAAATAGTATACGAGAAAAAGAATTAGATCCTAATTGGGCTTTCCCTTATTTGGTATATCTTTATCAGGTTTACCAGTTTCTTTATCAGGTTTACCAGTTTCTTTATCAGGCTTACCTGTGGATTTTTCTCCATTGTTACCTTTGCCCTTGTTTTCCTTGAAATTATTTTTCTCCTTGCTCTTGTTACCTTTAAGCTCGGATAACAGGGCATCCTCCTCATCTGTACTCAGGCCTTTAGCTGCTTTCCTAGCTGCCTTCTGCTCCATCTTCTGGATCTTGGCTTCCAGCTTGTTCATAGTTCTTAGCATCTGAGCGGTACCGGCGTCTTCCATATCGCTGAAATCTCTTTCAAGGGTCTCGGTCGTATTATCGAGTTCATTTAACGCATCATCGTATTGTCCGTTCTCTATTCGCTCCTGGATTCTCAGTAGTTTCTGTTCTGCTTTTGTGAGTGCTTGTTGAGCCTTGTAAGCGTCTTGTGGTGACATGGTCTCGTTGACTTCTTCTACGTTCTGGATCATGGCTGAGATGTGTTCTCTGAACCGTTCCTGGAATTGATTGATTAACTGGGTTTTAGTTGAGTTTATCTCTTCTTCAGTTATTGTTCCGTTAACATCGTCTGTTACGGTCTCGTTTACCTCAGACCTTTTTTCAAATAACTCTATTGAATCAGGGTTATCTTTCATGTATTTTCGGAGAGTATTTCGGTACTGTTTCATAGCTCTAAGGTATTGCTGAGCAGCTGCACGGGTATTATTTCCCTCCATGGATTGTGCTTGTTCCATGGCCTGCTGAGCATGAGTTAACCCATTCATGATCTCGGAGGAGTAATTACCATCACCAAATAACTCTAACATTTCCCGGCTTCTATTATGAGCTTGCTCTCTTATCATTGCTAGAATAACTGGATCTATAGGTTCAGTGTTGTTGACATCCGTCGTATTTGTATCGATAAGGGTAGTATTTACATCTACTAGAGGAACGGATAAAGTGGAATTAGCACTAGATACAGGTTCGCTCTCATTACCCTGGGCGTTAACTAATTGTGCCGCAGGTGAAAGAAATAACATCAATACTAGGGCGAAGGTTATAGTCGTGTATCTCATCATTAATTCACGACCCGAATATAGTTTGGGGGATATTATAAGAACACGTTGGAACGATCTGGAACAAATATTTCTTGGATTCATCATTCTAGATACTCCTCCTTTATCTTAACCAAGCTTTGATTCCCCACCTTTACCTCGTCAGCGATATCAAGAGAGACTAGTCGCCTGATCAATCTCCAGGCAGAGGACCTCGGCATATCAAAGCGATCCCGGATCTCAGCAGCGAAGGCTTCGCCATTTGTCTCTGCTAAAAACTTTATAACTTCACGGTCTTCAAGACGAAGATCTGGGTGTTCATCAAATATATTTTCTAGATTAACCTTTTTACTACTATCTGAAAGGCTAGCTCTTATTTTAAACAGTCTTGAAAGGTAATAAAATCCGACTGCTATAACGGAGACTGGGATAATCAAACCCAAATAAAGGAGGGGGTCTACCCGCCTTGGCGTCTCAGAGGATAAAGCTATCTGATTCGCCTGTTTTGCTGCTGTTGATGCCTCAACATATAATCCTTGAAGATAATATGTTTCGGCGGAGGAAAGAGTCTCCTCCGCTTGTTCTATCCCACTAATCCTTCCCTCATCTCTCGCTTTTTCTATGTTTATCTCTGCTTGAGCTATATCCGTCTCGGCTGCTTCAGCCAAGTCCACGGTCTTATCCGCCGTCTCTTTTGATCGAGTTGCTAGTGCCTTGGCGTCTGAGAATTGATCGTCTTCATAAAGTTGTCTTGCTTGAGATAATTCTTCTCTGGCATCTGTTAAGATATAGCCCTGGGTCTCAAGAGTATTGAGATAATCCTCAGCCGCATTTATTGCTTCTTGGGCGTCTCCTCTGAGACTGGGTGAGGATAATATGAAGGATAGATAAAGGTCTCCTGCGGGTAACTCTATGTATTGATTTCCATTGATAGATCCCACGTCTAGGGGTATGTCACTCATTCCAAACAATCCTGCGCCCTCGGGGAGGATAATTACAATAGAAGTGGGTGATGTGAGTGAAATATTCCAGATTGGGCCATCTTTGGATGTAAGATCACTGGTTGTGTAAATTATTTTTAACTCTAATGCGCCTATGGAGTCAACGGTTACTCCAGTATCTCTACGAGTGAAGCCTAGTGGTAATCCATCCTCGTTTCTAATAACTAGATTATTGTAGGTCTCAC
>CAZAQI010000129.1:0-5070 GCA_964487465.1 uncultured Candidatus Bathyarchaeia archaeon | reverse complement strand
AGTATTAGGTGGGTGAATGCGATGCTCACATCCATGGTGAAAGTCATATCCCCCATGTAGCCTCCGCGACTGAATGGGACCTTCCACCCCGTAGCCACGATCACCGCTGGCGCCTCTGCTATCCATGTCTGCCCACTGCAGGCTTCTGCAACTTTTCTCTTTTTGTCCTCTGATTCGACAATGTAGAATTTCCAGTACTGTCTGTTATGTCCGCTGGGGGCTACTCTAGCTGCGTCCATTACCCTGAGGAGTTTTTCCTCTGGGATCTCTTTGCCTTTGTATGATCTGATGCTTCTTCTGGTTTTTACTGTTTCATAGAATTCCATTTGATTATACTTCGGGGGTGGCTGGATAAAAGGATGAATCCTATCATGTGGTAAAATATTCACTATATTTTTTCGTTATTACCTCGCCACCCGGTGTCAATACTCCAACTATGATTCGCATGGTATCATGTCTTGGTCCTTCAATGTGTGTTTTTATTGAAATTGATTCACCGAAGCCGAGATCCAGTTCTTCTCCGATATTCTCAGTCCAGATTGTGCCATCATCCAGCTCTATTCCCACCCATGACCTGTACCCTGTTCCATAGACGGGGCTTTCATTGGTGTAAGTGATTGAAACCGTCACTACGTTGTTACTTCTGGTAGCCTCCCATGTATGCATGAGGAAGGGCATATCCATAACAGAGTTGATGGTAACCTCTTTCCCAACGTGTTCAACCGGGATATCCCCAGGCTCCCACCCCGACACGGTTGTCTCAAGGTAATAATAAGTATAATTCTCTATACTCCAGCTAACCCCGGAGGCATCCAAATCAACACCCACCGCCATATGAACAGGTAATCTGAGAAGCGCCACATCAACCCCCATAGTATCCAAGAGATGTGCCATCAATATGCTGGTATCCTCGCAGTCACCGCCTCCATCCACAAGGGTCTCCACGGGGAATTTGGGGTATTCATCAAACCCGGTTGTTTGGTCCGTCAAGTAGTGGAGATTCTGGACGTAAGATATCACTAATTCGGTTTCTTGTTTTGGTGAAAGATTATTCAGTGCTGAGATTATCTCAAACTCCTTGACCAAGGTCTCTATGTATTCATCATCGTATGGGTGGAGGATATACCCTCTGTAGTCTGATGTATGATATCTGGGCTTGGTGTTATAGTACTCATACATGGGCTCAGGGATTACCAAGCCAATCTCATATGTCTCACCACTATAACTCCAAGTAAAATTCCTTTCAAGCACTGGTATAGTTTGATTAGAAAAATCGAGTCCTCCTAGACTTGTCTCATAATCCTCCAGAAGAGACTCATACATCTGTGACAAGTTCTCCACCTGTTCCTCCAACGCCTCCTGCTCCTCAAGAAGCCTATCCCGTTCAGCTTGAAGCTCCGCATAAGCGCTTTGTAATGAATCAAGCTGTGTCTCCAATTCCGTGTTCTCCTCAGACACCTCACTATAATTAGCCTCAAGTTCATCGTAATCCTCTTCAAGGTTCTGTACCCTGTCTTGAAGATCAGTAATCATGGGCTTGGTGAAGTACTGGTTACCGAAGTAGCCGGCTGTGGAGCCGATTATTACCCCTATGAGAAGCATGGCAAGTGTTTTCGTTTTCAAACCACGGGTTTGTTGGAGTTACGGGATATAAGATGTATGAATGTTACATACCGATTCCCGGGGTGCGGTATCTTTTCTCCCATTCCTCACGCATCACAATTTTCTTGGGGTCCGTTAATCTATCACTGCACATCACCCCATCAAGGTGATCTATCTCATGCTGGAGTAACTCACTCATATCATCGATGAAAGTTTCCTCATGTAGAACCTGACTCGCATCAAAGTACTTTACTTTGACGCTGCGGTGCCTAGGTATATTCACGAAAAACTCTGCCTTCAAGCTGAAGCAGCTATCCCAGACATCAAACATCTCTTTACTCTTCCAAGTTATCTCAGGGTTGATTAGATACCCTGTGAATTTTGAGCTCTGGATGTAAACTATTCTCTTACTGTAGCCTATCTGGGGTGCTGCAATTCCCCGTCCCATTCCATATAAACGTTGATGCTCTGTTAACGTATCCTTCAAATCCTTTATAATATCATTGAGGGGTTCATCGAAATCCACTTCTTCACAAATTTCCCTAAGTCTGGGGTCCCCTAGTAGAACGGTGTCACGTATTACCATGCAGTATCAATCGAGTGGCTGCACTAATTATTATCGCTAGCCCCGAATTAGGTATATACCTGTTCTAAGCGTAGCTAACATCACTGATACTCCAGCCGCTGCTGCGCTGTACACGCTTGCAGCTCTCAGTTGACTTGTCCAAGGATTGGTGGTGCCTATCACCCATCTATACTCCTTGAAAAGGTACGCCAAACCATTCTCCGCCCCATAAGCTAGAGAAGCTAGGAAGATCAATAGGAAGGCTATACCCCATAACCGTTTCAAGCCCTTAGGTAGACCTAGTGATGGTTTCTCTACCATGAGGGGGTCTTCTTTGAACTCAAGCTCGTCTCCTCCTTCATTCTCCTTTCGCTTATCCTCGTCTTTCTTTATACCTCCAAGCAATCCACTGAATACGCTCTCAGATTCCTTCTTTTTCTGATGGGCGTCTATTAGCTCTACTTCATTTTGTTTCTCTTCTTCAACTGGGCCCTGATTATTGCCTGACGTTTCATCCTTGAGGACTCTCATATTTGTAAAAACTATGAATAAGGC
The DNA here is from genome assembly GCA_964487465.1 of uncultured Candidatus Bathyarchaeia archaeon. Lineage (GTDB taxonomy): Archaea > Thermoproteota > Bathyarchaeia > TCS64 > TCS64 > RBG-16-57-9. The sequence goes on along the minus strand of CAZAQI010000129.1, from coordinate 2,348 downwards.
TGCCCATAGAGGTAATATTCCTGCAATCACCAAGACCCAGTTCAACCTAATCACATTGAAAAAACAAGCCTGCTTTAAACCATCTATGGAATGATAATAAATAACATGCTTAAACAAGTGAAAGAGGCAGGATATGGCTCTGAGGTGTTTCATAATCCATAAATGCTTCAGGGTTCTGATCCAAGCTCTTGAGTTTACGGTTAACTGGTAAGACTACAGTGAAACACGATCCTATACCTGAATGGGACTTTGCGACGATCTTTCCTCCATGCGCTTCAGCAATTCTCTTACACACTGTCAAACCAAGCCCTGTTCCCCTAGCCTTAGTTGTGAATAATGGATCAAAAATGTTATCCAGACACTCCTCCGAGATCCCACAACCAGTATCCACTATGCTAATGTATACCTCATCTTCCAATCTGAATCCTTTTATCACTAATTCCCCTCCATTAGTCATAGCCTGAACCGCGTTAGTTATCAGGTTTGTGAACACTCGTTTTAACTTGTTTTTATCCGCGTATATTTCGGGAAAATCTTCCTCGAAAAACATCTTCTCTTCGATGTTGTCTGGAAACTGTATCGTCTCCAAGACCTCTTGGACAAGATCAATGATATTTACATCTTCTATATCTAATCTAATTCCTTCGGTAAGACCTTGGAGATCTGACACTATTTTATTCATGTAGGTTGCTTGATTCTTTATCCGCTCAATGAGATTCACTATATCCTCTATTTCTCTCGTCTCCTCCTTCTTGATCCATTGTAATCTCTTTTGAATAAGGTCTGTTAGCATGAATACAACCTGTAACGGGTTCCTGAGATCATGTCCTACCATCGTGGCTGTGGCTCCGATGGAGACCATTCGCTCTGTCTCCTTAATCTTGTTCTGGTATTCTCTAAGGTTTTTTAACATCTTATCAATGTCTCTAGAAAGACTGGAAATCTCATCGTCTCCCGGTATCTTAACTGATTTATCGTTAATTGTCGAGGCGTTTATTATGGAAACCTCATTACTAAGGGTCGACAGGGGCATTACCACTAACCTGTTTAAAGCCAGTAACACTAGCATACCTATCGATACAGCGATGAGTACAAAGGAGTATACAAAATAGTTCACCATCTTAACCCCTTGCTTGTAGATCAAGCCAGGACTTTCAACTTTTAGAAGCAAGGCCGGTGAGCCATAGAGATCATTCATAACTGTGTACCCATTTATTTTCTCTCCCTCCCATCGAACAACGGGTATTACTTCTTCACCAAGTTGATTTAGGATATCTTCATATTCGTTACCCTCCATAGAGTCCTGTAACGGAATCAAGTTTAATGAAAGGAGCGAAGATTTTTCCATGGACTCTTTCATCTGTGTGTCAATAACCCTGCATAAGACTAGGGATCCTACTATCCTTTGATTGTCTCCACTTATTGGTTGAGACGAGATAACGAATACTCCAACAGGTGTTCTTATTATTCCTGATAGTTTGCTCTGAACTGTCTGATGTGTTACAAGTATACTGTGCATTTCGAAGAAGTCGATTAACTCTTCTGGTACAGGTTTATTTTCTTTGCTATAAAGATCATATCCTCTCTTAAATACGACCTCTCCAGTGACATCAGATAATAAAGCATAATTTACATCTGATTCTGACAGGACTGCTTCTGTGAAAATACCTCTAATATGTTCATCCGATTCTGTTTCACTGGATGTAACATAGTTATAGATGCTCTCATATGATGAGAAACGGTTTGTAGCCTCTTCTATCTCAGTGACTCTATGATTAATAGAAGCTAGGCCTCTAACTGTTTCTTCTATAACTTCCTGATTTTCTAATTCCTTCATTCCTCTAAGCAGAAAAGAATTTGATGAAAACTGTAATATGATAAAAATTAGTAGATAACTTATAACTAGGAGGGTAAAAACCTTTAGCCGTAGCTTCAAATAGGAGTCACCAGTTCTTCCACAGTAATTGTATCCCCGGTTTCTACAGCTTCTCTCACCGATTCAATCAATAAATTACCAGAAACAGGCTTTAGGAGAACCTTGCACCTGTGTTTATACTCTGGTTCAATGAAATCAAAAATATGAGAGTAACCAGTAACGAAGAGCACGGAGTTAATCCGCTCACGTAAATACAGTTCCTTAGCTATGTCGGTTCCTTTGATGTCTGGTAACACGAAATCAAGTAAAGCTAAGTAGTAATTATTCTCTAGGGCTTTACTGATAGCCTCTTTCCCACAAATAGCGGTGTCTACAATGTATCCTGCATCTTCTAGGATGAGCCTGTATAGCTCTAAGATGTCTTGATCATCATCCACTACTAGGATAGGGAAACTCATAGCTGATATCGGGT
>CAZAQI010000128.1:0-5203 GCA_964487465.1 uncultured Candidatus Bathyarchaeia archaeon | reverse complement strand
AGTCCAGGGAATAACAGGATTTCTACTGCTGTTAGTATGGAGATCATTCTTCAAACCACTCCTTTCTATATTTTCTCAAGTCAGCTTCTGTCCATGTCCACTTCTTATCTTTTCCCTCATCATAAAACACCATCCTGTCAGTACAACTGAAACATGGGTCAATTCCAGCTAAGACTATAGGGATATCAGCAATGTATCCTCCCTTCAGTCTCTCAACTAGGCTGGGAAGATTAGCCAATGTTGGTGCTCTTATCTTGTGTCTGAAAGGCATATTCTTTCCATCACTGATGGTGTAGTGAATTAGTTCTCCTCTCTGGGCTTCTACTAGATATGCTGCTTCTCCCTCTGGAACTCTATTGAGGGGTCCGAACTTTGTTCTTATCTCTCCTTCAGGTATCTTGTCCATTACCTGCTTCAGTAATTTACAGCTCTCCAATACCTCAAGCGCCCTTACTAAGACTTGGCCTAACACATCGCCATTATCTACGACTATGTGCTCAAAGTCGAGTTCGTCATATACTAGGTATGGGTTTAGTTTTCTGATATCGCATGGTACACCGCTGCACCGTGCGTTGGGTCCAGCGCCACTGAGCTTAATCATATCGCTCTTACCTAGATAACCTACACCTACTGCCCTGTCAAGTATGGTCTGTTCTGTTGAGGCTACCTTGATGTAGTATTCTGTTCTTTCAATGATCTTATCAACTAGTTTTCTCCATCGTGGAAAATTGTCTTTTTTCAAATCTCTTCTGACGCCGCCGATTGTTGGCATTGCGTAGTTTACTCTGTTTCCGCTGATCTCCTCCAACAGGTCCATTACGATCTCTCTATCTCTCCAGACATAGTAGAAGAGAGTGTCAAAACCTATCTCGTGAGCCGCAACTCCCAGCCATAGAAGGTGGCTATGAAGCCTCTCAAGTTCTTGTACGAATACTCTGATATATTTGGCTCTTTCAGGTATCTCTATACCTGCTGCTTCTTCTACCGATCCAGTGTATGCGGTCTGGTGAGCGTTACTGCAGATTCCACAAACCCTCTCTGTGATATACAGGTTTTGAATGTAATTTCTAACCTCCATAGCTTTCTCGATACCACGGTGGTTGTAACCGATTCTTGGCTCGACATCTATTACCGTCTCGCCGTCTACAGTAAAATAAAAACTCTCTGGCTCTTTTAGCGCTGGGTGTTGTGGCCCTATTGGGATTACGAATTGTCTATCACTCATTTTCTTTCTCCTCTATTGCTTTGTCTGCTGCCTCTTTGAGAGATTCAATTGACATATCTTTCCTAAGGGGGTATACTCCTTCCGGCCAGTCATAATCTAGTATGAGTCTAGCTGGATTAGGGTGTCCTTCAGGGAATACACCCATAAGATCATTTACTTCTCTCTCGTACAGTGTGGCTCCCGGAAGTATCTCTGTTATTGTGGGTATCTTCGGATCATCTTTAGGAACTGCGACTTTTAGGTTGAGTGCAAAACCCTGATTTCTCAAATGGTAGACTATGTCAAAATTGTCTTCCATATCAACAGCGGTTATCGTTGTTATATGTACGAATCCTTCATCGTGTAGGTATTCCATTACCTCTAAAAGTTTCTCACGGGTTGTCCGTGCGTATGCGGCATTTAGTCTCTGTAGTCGTGTATCTGTTACACCTTTTTCCTCAAGGTCATTGAGGAATTTTTGTTGTTCATCCATACTCATCTTTTTTCACCTAGTACCCCGCGCTCTGTAGTAGTTTTACCACTCCGTCCAGTATTGCTTCTGGCTTCGGTGGACAGCCTGGAACATAAGCATTGACTGGGATGAAGTTGTCAACGCCATCCATTGTATTGTAGCATTCCTGGAATACTCCCCCGCTTATGGCGCAGCTTCCAACCGCTACCACGAACTTTGGCTCCGGCATTTGTTCATATATTCTTTGTAAACGCTTTCGAATTTTTCTTGGGACGCTGCCTGAGATCACCATAACGTCAGCATGTCTTGGTGTTCCTTTTAGCAGTGCTCCGAATCGCTCAACATCAAATCTTGGTGTTAAGGCTGCAACAACTTCAATATCACAGGCATTACATGCCCCAGCGTTGAAGTGTATTAGCCAAGGCGATCTCGTTCTTGCCCATGTGACTATGCTCATTTTTATTGCCTCCAACTATATATTAGAACTGCGATAGAGAAGAGACCTGCACCAGCATACAACAAAGGTAGCAACAAGTTAATTGGTTGTGATAATGTCGTTGCTAAAATAAATCCTAGAACGTCAAATATCATAAAATATACGGCATATATGAAAAAATTTTCAACATTTAACCTAACTTTTGTCGCTGGTATAGGCTCTCCACATGCATATGGTGCTAGTTTTCCCTTGGTATCAGGACTTTGTGCTGCGTACTTTTTTCCGACCGCAACTACTAATAGACCAACCAAAAGTGCTAGACCCATAACCACAGTAAATCCCATTAGACCTACTAGCAATAGTTATACCTCAACATAGCGTAAATCCGGGGCTTAAAAAGATTTATAATCATTTTCTTTGAATCAAATCGATGAGCAAAGATCTATCGTTTTTCTTGATTATAACATAAATGTCATTATTTAGCTAAGTTAAAGCGATAATTGGCTATATAAATAAAGACTCTTCTAGGGAGAACTTTTTATAATCTGATAATGGATACATATGCAATTCAAGATTAGGGGAGTTGTAAATGGCGTTAGAAATCGTACAAATAACATTAATCGCAGCGACCCTTGCCTTTGCCTTGATGGTAGCTGGTTTGGATAATATTCTATATTCTGCACTAAGTTTGGGTGGAATGTCTATTTGTTTAGGTGGCTTATACTGGACAATGCATAGTCAATATGTTGGGTTGTTTCAGTTATTAATCTATGGCGGGGCAATAGTCGTACTCTTTGTTTCAGTAATAATGTTTGTCAGGAGTGATGAAAATGAGTAGAGATAAAACATTGACATCAGTTAGAGTTTTGACTAGTTTAATTATATTTGTCACTTTGATGTTTGTTCTGGTTAGAACTCCTTTTCCGAGTTCGGAATTTTCTCACAGTGAACTAATTCCCACTAAACCAACTGGTGAGATAGGAGGATCTATGAGTAAATTTTTATGGGATTTTCGAGGTTTTGACTTAATGTATCAAACTTTAATACTATTTACCACTGCGATATGCTGTTTAGCACTACTAAGAGAGGAGATCAAGTAAAAATGGAACCAACGATAATGATCGGAGCAGCTATTTCATTGTTTATAATTGGCTTATATTGTGTTAGTAAAGCAAACATGATAAGAATTCTCCTAGGAATCGAGATCATACTTAATTCAGGTAACCTGTTGTTTGTTTATTTTTCTACAATTAACCAATACTCAGGATACGTAAATCCTATTGGTCAAAGTATAGTAATAATGAGTATAGTTATTGGGGGCTGTGTTGTAGCAGTAGGGCTTTCATTGATTGTTAATGCATACAAACAATTCAAGACTACTGATTCGAGAGAATTAAGGAGGATGAGATGGTGATTTCTCTACCCCTTTATTATCTCTTCTCCCCTTTTATTATGGGTTTAATTGGGGTAATCGGAGATAAATTAAAAATATCTAAAATCAGAGAGATTACTGCCATTCTACTTAGCCTTTGGGGTCCCCTTAGTATTTGGCAACTATATAATAATGGTATTAAGAATGGCAAAATTTTGGTTTTTTCAATAGGTGGGGCTCCTCCTCTAGGAGCTTGTTTTGAAATTGACGCTCTGAGCATTTTCATGGCTGCCAGTGTAAGTTTACTTACTTTTTTTGTTACAGTTTACAGCTTAAATTATATGGACCATGATACAAGGCTAACAGAGTATTACTCATTGTTGTTTGCACTAACAGTAGGGATCATGGGTGTTGCTTTCGCTGGTGATCTTTTTACTCTGTTTATTTTCTGGGAGCTAACAGGGATAGCTAGTTATGTCTTAGTCTCCTTTAGAAAAAATGAACCTGATCCTGTGGAAGCTGGCTTTAAATACATGGTGATGGGCAGCGTGGGGAGTACCGTATTATTCTTTGGGATGGCATTATTATATGGCATGACGGGAACAGTGAATTTAGCTCAACTAAGTTCAGTTCTTAAAGGTCAACCATTAACTCCCTGGATATCTCTAATTTTTATTCTACTCCTTATTGGGTTTGGTGTAAAAACCGCTATAGTGCCGCTACATACCTGGCTTCCCGATGCTCATCCTGCCGCCCCAAGCCCCATAAGTGCCATGCTATCAGGAATAGTTATTGAAACAGGTCTATATGCAATGATAAGATTATTTTTCTTGTTATTTGAGCCTAGTTTTTTCATGCTACCTATGGCTTTCTTAGCCGTATTAACTATGACATTAGGCAACATATCTGCTTTACTTCAAAATGATATAAAGCGGCTTCTAGCTTATTCCAGTATAGCACAATTAGGTTACATGCTTATAGGATTAGCTGCTGGAACAACCTATGGTATCATGGGTGTATTATTACACGTTTTAAATCACTCACTGTTGAAAGGAATGGCCTTTCTCTCTGCGGGGTCTATGGTGCATGAAACAGACACACGAGATATTGAAAACCTAAGAGGTATCAGCAGATCTATGCCGATTACTTCAGTCTGTTTATTTATAGCGCTATTAGGTTTAGGAGGAGTTCCAGGTACAAATGGCTTCATAAGTAAATTCATATTGTTTAATTCTGCCATAGGTTCAGATATGATGTGGTTAACAATAATTGGTATTCTAAATAGCGCTTTGAGTATGGGTTATTATATTAAAGTAATTGGCGTACTTGTTGACTCAAAAACACCTCTTATAGAGGCAAGAGATCCTCCAGTGGCCATGCTAGGCGTTACAATCGTAATGGCAATTTTAATACTCGCGTTTGGACTTTGGCCCAACGCTACCATAAACTATGCATCTACAGCCGCGAGATCACTTATTAATAACTTACCAGAATACGTGGAGATGATATTAGGATGAAATCGGTTTTTTCATTAATCTATGCAGCAGGCGGAGAACATGTTCCAATGCTTCCCTTAGATGTAATAGTTTCTTATTGGAATCCTTTACATTATATAGTTCATGTTCTAGCATCATTGTTAATAGTAGCACTGGCAACACTAGAATGCTTCAATATTATTAACAAGTTTTTCAGCATGTTCCTGTTTATGCTTTTTATATT
>CAZAQI010000127.1:0-5227 GCA_964487465.1 uncultured Candidatus Bathyarchaeia archaeon | reverse complement strand
GCCCGTGACTGTGATGTTCTTGTTGTAGCCTACGGGGTTACTGCGAGGTCAGCGGCCTCAGCCGTCCGTCAAGCAAGAGAAGAAGGGGTAAAAGCAGGGCTCCTTAGACTAATAACACTGTGGCCTTTCCCCGAGAAAAAACTATTGGAAGTCGCCTCGGGCGTCAAGGGTGTCGTTGTATCCGAGATGAACTATGGACAACTGGTTAGAGAAGTGGAGAGAACAGTAAAGCCTACTCCTGTTGAGTTTATACCTAAACTAGGTGAGAACCCGCCTACACCATTAGAGATACTGGAGAAAATAAGGAGGCTGGGAAAATGACTGAGGAGTTAGACCACGTACTGGAAGATTACCTTAGGATGGACAGGCTGCCCCATATATGGTGTGCTGGCTGTGGTCTTGGTATCATATTGAAGAGCTATGTTCAGGCACTCCATGAACTGGACTATGATCTGGATAAGATAGTCACCGTATCAGGAATAGGTTGTGCTGGTAGAGCATCAGGTTACGTGAACACAGACGCATTCCACACCACCCACGGTAGAGCCCTCCCCTTCGCTACAGGGATCAGCGTGAGTAAGCCAGAACTAAAACCAGTTGTGATAAGTGGAGACGGGGATCTTTTCGCAATAGGTGGTAATCACTTAATCCATGCAGCTAGGCGAAACATCAACATGCTGGTGATCTGTAGTAATAACTTCAATTACGGTATGACTGGAGCCCAATATGGTCCAACTACACCACTGGATATGAGAACCCCCACAAGCCCCTATGGGAATATTGAGAACCCCTTTAACTTGGTGGCGCTGGTGGCGTCCAGCGGCGCTACCATGGTAAGCAGATGGACCGTATACCATGTACACCAGCTGAAGAATAGCATCAAGAAAGGACTGCGGAAGAGGGGGTTTAGCTTTATTGAGGTGTTAAGCCCATGCACCACCGGTTATGGACGGTTAAACAAGATGAACCCGATCGAGATGATGAGAGACCTAAAAGATACTGGGAAGCTAAAGAAGGTCCATCCCACGGATGCCATCATAGAACCGGGGAAGAAGATTATCTTGGGTGACTTCGTTGATGTTGAGAAACCCACCTACTCGGATGTACTGGACCAGGTCTCAAGGAGGGCAATGGAATGAGACACGAGATACGTGTAGCTGGTTTCGGTGGTCAAGGTGTTATTACCTTGGGCTATGTGTTGGCGAATGCTGCTGGAATATATGACGGTAAGTATTCTCTAATGGCTCAGAGTTATGGCCCTGAGGCCCGAGGGGGGGCATGTCGTTCAGACGTGATCATAAGCGATGAACCAATAGATTATCCCAAGATATCAAGCCTAGACTATCTTATTGCCATGTCTATAGATGCTTACAACCAGTTTCACAGTATCTTGGAGTCAAACGCCAAGATGATTCTTGAGAAGAATCTTGTTAAGGTTGATAATTTTCCTCAAGATGTGGAGGTTTACCGGGTACCAGCTATAAAGATAGCAGAAGAACTGGGTAACCGACTAACCGCCAATATGGTTATGCTGGGCGCTGTTCAATCTATAACAGACGTAGTCTCTAGTGAATCATTAAAACAAGCTGTGGAAGATAGATTCCCTCGCTTCGTTGAAATTAACCTCAAAGCCATTGAAAGAGGTATGGAGCTAGGTGTAGCCACTAGGGGGGAAGGGTAAGGTCTTCCTTCAAGGTATTCAGGACTACATGTGTTTTTGTTCGTACCACATTAGTCATTTTGAGGATGGTCTTGGTGAAGTCACTAAGATCCTGTCTTGACTTGAACTTTGCTATTATTAGTATATCTGAGTCTCCTGTGACGTTGTAAACACCCACGGTCTCGGAGATCTTGGCTATCTCGTTGCCTACCTCGATCATCATTCCCTCTGATACGATAATCTCGGTTATGGCTGTTAACTCGTAGCCCAGTTTTTCATAGTTCACCTGAGTGGTGTATTTTTTAATTACCTTTTTTTCCTCAAGTTCTTTTATTCTATTTGCGACTGTTCCACTGGATACCCCTATTTTTCGAGCGACTTCTCTATAACTCTGTCTGCTATCTTTGAGGTATTCCTCAAGTACTTTTCTTGCTGTATCATCTACCATGTAGGGTCTTTCATCATTTGCATATGGGTGTATATAAGATGATCAGCATTTGTTTAAAAAGAGGATATGTTAGTTAAAGAAATTTAGAGATTGTTTAGTAATCGACTGGGATGGTCTGCATTACCTCAAAGAGCCTTAGGAAAGCCTTGCTATACCTGATGATAGCGCTCATGTTTCCCTTGAAAGGTAGCTGCCTTGTCATCAAAGCAGTCTGTGCGTCCATCTCACCCTTGTTTAGCTTAGTCCATACTTCGTATGGGCCTTCGAGTGTATAATCAGTTTTCTCTCCCTCTGCAAGCTCTCTAACTTCGACAACTTCTCCATCTTCGAATCTCATGTAAACCTCGGGTAGTTCTGGTTTGTCTGTTACCCTGAAGGTGAATGATGCGGTGAAGCCTTTTGTCTTGATCCTGAACTCTTCGTCGTTGTTTGCTATTTCCTTGACTTTTTTCCAGTATTCTAGTCCTAGATATTGAACCATGGTATACACCTAGTTGCTGGAAAAATAACCTTTAAGAATAAAACACTTACTGATCTTGTTGTTTCTGGTAGTTATTGTTATTAAAATATTGGTGAGCTTTGGGATTACTTGAGTTCCTCGATGGCTTTATCGAGGTGTTTTCTGGATTTCTGGAGCTTCTTCATGCGTTTATCCAGCTCATCTTCCATCTCTTCCCGTACTTTTTTTGCCTCTTCCAGTTGCTTCTTCAGCACTTTCCTGCCTTCCTTTCCCGCAGAATCCATTTCTTCTTGAGTTTCCTCGATCATCTTCTCAAGATTCTTCTCGGCTTTATCGAATTCTTCTATCCACTCTGTTCCTGTTTTCTCGATGTTCTCAAGGGCTTTGTGGGCTTGTTCATTGACATTTTTCCATCTTTTCTCCAAATTTTCTTTCATCTTTTATCTCTCCTATTGGTGCTCCTCTTCTACCTTGAATGAGAGTTTGAGGTTAACCCTGTAGCTTACTATCTCGCCGCCTTCTACTGATGCTGTTTGGTTAATAACATCGATTCCCTGGATGTTGCGGATGGTCTTGCTTGCTTCTTTTACCGCTTCTTTAGCTGCATCCTTCCAACTCTTCGATGATACGCCCATTAATTCAACTATCTTTATTGTCGTCATATTTCATTCACTACTTTACTACTAGTACCGGGATCTTCGCCTTATCTACAACTATGTCACTGGTGCTTCCCAGGACGAGTTCCTCGACAAACCCCAGACCCCTAGCACCTACGACGATGAGATCAAAATCTCCCGCTTCGGCTTCGTCAACGATCTCAGTGGCTGGTAATCCCTCCACAACTTTCTGACTGAACTTGACATCAGGGTGTTTCTCTTTTACCTCTTCATAGATCTCATCCAGTATTTTCTCGTGTTCTTGACGATACTCATCGTAGTACTCGGTTACCCAGGTTGGTGACTGGGTTTGTCTAGTTGCCCCTGCGCTCATGGTTGCAGGGTATATTCCGGCTGGGAGGGTTATTGGCTCGATTACGTTGATTAGTTCTATTTCTGTGTTCATTTTTTCAGCTATTTCTATAGCAGCCTCCAGTGCTTCCCTGGCTTTCTCTGAGCCATCTATTCCCACTAATATCTTTTTCATTTAATTCAAAACCTCAAATACGGTTGAGAGCTCTTGGCTAAACACATCTAATAACCGTGTGTTAACCCTCTTGTTTCTTCTCATCTGTAGGTTTCCAGTTATAACTGATAAAGGATGCCTTATAAACCGAAAACCACAACCGGGGAGGAGAGGGGCGTGGCGCTTCACGCTGAGAATATACCTATTTTCACTAAAGAAGCCCCGGATCAGCCCTTATTCACCGTAATACTAGTATGGTACTTACAGGAGAAACGAACTCTATCAATTCAGAGCACAGGTTACTTATACCCTGAGAAACACGATCAATGGATTACAATGAAAAACATAGTTAAAGAAAAACTCCGAAACGGAGAAAACGCTGTAGGAACTTTCGTAGAGCTCGGTCACCCTGATATCGCGAATATACTGAGCCACGCTGGATTCGACTGGTTACTTATTGACGGTGAGCATAGCCCCATGAGCTATGAGACCATGGAGTATATGCTTCAAGCTATGGTGGGCACAGACTGCACACCTATAGTAAGGCCCCAGTGGAATGATCCGGTGGTCATCAAACGAATACTGGACCTTGGCGCCCATGGAATCGTTGTGCCCTGGGTAAATACAAGAGAAGAGGCTGAAGACGCAGTAGCCGCAACTAGATATCCGCCAGAGGGCATAAGGGGCTGGGGTCCGCGAAGAGCCGCTAGACATGACACCGATTACCGGAACACCGCCAACGAGGAGATGCTCGTCTGTGTACAGGTAGAGACCCAGAAGAGTTTGGATAACCTCGATGAGATTATGAGCGTTGAGGGGGTAGATGCCTGTTACGTAGGTCCATGGGATCTCAGTAATAACTTGGGCTTTAGTGTTCCACCTAACTATGATAACCAGAAATTCATTGACGCCATTGATCACGTGCTTAAGGTAGCCGAGGATCACGGTAAACCAGCTGGTATGTGGACCAACCTTGATAACGTGGGCTGGGCTGTGGAGAAGGGCTTCAGATTTAACACTGTGATAAACGCTGATATGATGATCTCCTATGGTGCTGCTGAGGCCTTGAAACGGGGAAGAGGCCGTTAGTCTTCTCTAAGGGGCGAGATGTATACGGTTACCCCTGTTTTCTCTTCCACTACTTTTTTTTCATATTTCTCGGGTATCTCGTCCAGTGAGTCGATTATTCCTCGGTAAATCAGACTGTCGAAGGGGCCATGCTCCATTACCTTTATCTTCATACCAATGACTACAGTGTTTCTGTTTATGAACCAGACCCAGATCACTGTACTAGAGACGGGTGAATCAGCGTTCCTTGTATTGAATTTATATAGATGCTATCTCACATCTCATACAGTTTTATATAGGATAGGTAGCACCTTTTCATGAAACCATCAGAGTTGAATTAACTTGGATGCTAACATTGCACTAGATAAAATACTTAAACCCAAGAGCGTGGCTGTAGTCGGCGCCAGCACTGATCCCTTCAAATGGGGATACATGCTGCTCAATGCCATCGTACAGAGCGGATTCGAGG
>CAZAQI010000126.1:0-5234 GCA_964487465.1 uncultured Candidatus Bathyarchaeia archaeon | reverse complement strand
ACGGTTTGATGATTGCTAGTATAAGCTTCGGCATATACGATTCCTTTCAAAACTTCTCTGGGTTTTATACCGAATCTTGGCGCTATCTGCTGAACCCTTTCTGGTCTGAAGGTAGCCTCGGTGTCAATGTAGAGAACATTCCCGTTTAAGCCTCCCTGAGCTTCTCCGAGTTGAACCGTTACACATAATTGATGACATAGCTGGCTCTTACCACTGCCAAACTCGCCGTAGAACTCTGTTAAACTCTGGGTCTCTATACCTCCTTTAAGGAGAGTGTCAAGACTGCTGCATCCAGTTGTTAGCTTAGTAATATTCTTTCTAAGCTCCACGAGTTCATCACCTCGTACAAAGGTTATTGCACGGGATTGACGTGCTGCATCGATTACATTTTCAGCTACTTTTTCACCTAAGCCAGCTGATACTAGTTCTTCGACGGTGGCGGTACTGAGGGATTCTATTGTTTTGAACCCGATTTCTTTTAGTTTATTTACTGTGGCTGGGCCTATATCTGGAATTTCCTCTATCTTTTGGTAGGATATATTTTGTTTTTGGGGGTTCTCAGACATGGCCACACCTTCAGGTATCTATATGTGATATAATGTTCCTGTGGTTAAATTATATGGTTATTCTTCCTCAGGTTCAAGCTCTAATATTAATGAGCCTTCATAATCACATTCTTCACATTGGTAAACTTGGGGTAGTATACCATAATTTTCTTTTAATTTTATTTTTGGGCTTTGACAGTTTGGACAAAATACGGGTCGCGGAGTAGAGTATTTGGACTGTTTTAAGATATCTATAATCTTTTCCAGTCTCGGCAAGCTTACTGAACCTCAATGTTCTCTTTCGGGAATCCAAGTTTAACCAAGGTATCATGTACTGTATCCCTATGGTCACCCATTAAGAGAACCTGTTCATTTTTTGCTGTACCACCGCAGGCGCACTTGTTTTTCAACTGGGTAGCTAAGTTGCCTAGATCCAGTTCCTTGGGATCAATTCCGTCTATTACGGTCCATTTCTTTCCCCATTTCCGAGTCTCTAAGCGAATCCTAATCCGCTGCTCCTCCTTGCTCATTTCCTCACAAACACAGAGGTCTTTTGGAAGGCCACATACGGGACAAATCTCTGCCATTATCAACATTGTAACAAGATGCCTAGTGTAAAAACTTTTGCACTAAAAACAGTTTTTCAATTAATTTTACAGGAATCATAGGAGTTAAGAGATGTGTTATTTAGATATCCGTTGTTATGTGTAGTTCTGCAGTAAGCTAAATGCTTGAAGCGCCTGACCACTATCTAGTATTATTATTGTATTAGTGCTACAGCTGATGAATTCAACGATGTTTATGTTGCGACTGGCTAGTAACTGTGTTATGAGGGCTACGAATCCAGGAGTCTCTTCCACTAATGGTGGGCTGAGCAGGATTAACGCTACAAGGTTTTTCTGGAACTGAGTCTCCTCAGGGAGTTCTTTTTTCATCGTTGTTTGATCTACTATGTAGACATACTGGTCAGTTAAATGGGCGGTTACTATATGGGGTATATCAAGCCGTGTCGGAGAGATTACGACTCCGATTTTGTCTTGAAGTCTTACTTTTGATTCCTTTAGGATGGACTGAACAGCCTCCTCTCTAAGTGAGCGGTCAACGCTGATCTCGTCTGCTATACGTATTACAGCCGCTTTTACAGCCTCTATGCTTCCTTCCTCTATTTCTTTTTGGAGGAGTCTGGCTAGAGCGCTGTAGTTGACTATTTTTAGGTTTAAGGCGTCCATTAGGCTTGGTCGCATCTGGAGTGTGTCTCTTACTTGTTGAGCTATGCTGGGTGTTCTATCTGTGGGTTTCATTGTATTATTTGTTACATTTATGTCACAAGATATAAATTGTTGCCTCATGTTGTAGGAGTTCATCGTAAATAGAGGTAAATGTAATGACAAAGGACAAAGTTGTTCTAGCTTATAGCGGAGGATTAGATACATCCATGATGGTGAAATGGCTCCAATTAGAGTATAATATGGATGTTATAACATGCAATCTAGATGTAGGCCAAGAAAAAGAGACAAAAGGAATAGAGAAAAAGGCTTGGGATCTTGGGACAATCAACCATTATGGTTTTGATGCAAAAGAAGAGTTCGCTAAAGGGTATATTTTCCCAGCGATAAAAGCCAATGCGCTCTACATGGGAACATACCCTGTTAGCAGTAGCATCAGTAGACCCTTAATCGCAAAGAAACTGGTGGAAGTAGCCGAGATGGAGGACGCCCAAGCAGTTGCCCATGGATGTACGGGCAAGGGAAATGATCAGGTAAGATTTGATATCACAATTAAGGCGCTAAACCCAAAACTCAAGGTCATCGCGCCGGTCAGGGAGTGGAAGTTTGATCGCGCTGGACAGATCGAGTGGGCAAAAGAACATGATATACCCGTTCCAGTAACCGCTGACAGTCCATACAGTATTGATGAAAACCTATGGGGAAGAAGTATTGAAGGCGGCATTCTTGAGCACCCGGATACCCCTGTTCCCAATGATGTATGGGACTGGACTGCAGATATAATAAACACACCCGATGAGCCTGAATTTATCAAGATTGGATTCTATCAAGGAGTTCCCGTAAGCCTTGATGACATTGAGTATAAACCCCATGAACTCATTAAGAAGGTAAGGGATATTGCAGGAAAACACGGAGTGGGAAGAATCGAACATATGGAGGACCGCGTCGTGGGCTTAAAGACCCGTGAGACCTATGAGGTACCTGCATCAGAGACATTGATCAATGCACACATGGATCTTGAAAAGATGGTCCTGACGAGACACCAGAAATTACTCAAATATGAGATTGATCACAAATGGGCTACAGCGGTATATCAAGGATTATGGGTTGATCCATACAAAGAAGACCTAGATGCTTACATCAATAACACACAGAAAAACGTAACCGGCGTAGTAACAATGAAACTACATAAGGGGACAGCTAAACCGGTTTCACGTGAGAGCCCATTCAGCCTGTATGACTACAACCTAGCAAGCTTCGACATAAACACCCACTATGATCAGGGTGACGCCCTTGGATTCATCAACCTATGGGGTCTTCCAAGCGTTACCGCTTGGAACCTCAAGAGGAAAGTGGCTGAAGAAGGTATCAAGGAAATGGGTAAGAAAGTCGTACCAGTTCCCACTGGTGACGACTAGGTTTTACATAGTTTATACTTTATTTTTATTAACCTAGGATACATTTTCTATCCATACGAGGTAGCCCAAACATTGTCACGTGAAGAATCATTAATTGAAGTACTTGAGAGAGCTTTACCCTTACCGCCCAAGATAATTTTAGCATATAATACACTTGAACGTGATTTTACTAGTGGAGACCTTTATCGAGCATGTGACATTAGTAGGAGTAGCGCCAAGTTTTATGTTAATAAAATGGTGGATTTACGGCTCATCACCAAGGTTCCTCATAAGCGTATGTACCAGAAATTCCCTAACTCTAGAAAGTTCAGTGACTGGTATAAAGATCTTATAAAGTTGGCTATTGAGCCTCTTGAAAACGGGGATTTAGAGCTTCCAGAGGAGGAATATGAGGAATGAGCCTTAGAGATCTTGCTCACCCAAAAAAGAATAACAAACCCAAGAAAAAGTACACACGTAAATTAACGGCGAAACAAGTCCGGGCTATGAAGAAACGGGGATATGATGCTGAGCGTGAACTCGTGCATATGTTCAGAGATGAGGGGTATGACGCCATACGTGTTCCTGTTAGCGCGCCTAGTAGGGAGCCTCTTCCAGATGTATTTGCTATAAAAGATGACGCCATAATCTCAATCGAGGTAAAGTCACAGGAACGTTATGCTTATTATAAGAAAGATCAAGTGCAGAAACTATTCGAGTTCCTTGAGATGCATAAGATCTACCCTCGTAGATATGCGGTTTTAGCTGGCAAGTTCAAGTATAAGGGCTGGTGGTTTGATATCGCGGATAAACTGGGTGATTATATGATTAAGATCGACCAAGGAATGACCTGGAACGAGTTATTAGCCAAAATCTCCTAGGTTATTAGGTAAATTGTTTAAATAGAGTCCCTTCAAAGCTTTTACTAGAATTATTCCAGTGATGCTATGATCGAAAAACTTGATTATTCAAAGGCGAGAAAAACTTGCCCAGAGGATTTTATTACCTGTGAAGCAACCAGCGAACTAAAGCCATTAACAGAGATTATTGGCCAAGAACGCGCTGTAAAGGCTCTCCAATTTGGATTAGATATCCAGGAAGAAGGTTTTAACGTATATGTTGCGGGTTTACCCGGAACAGGTAAGAAGACAGCGATAACGACCTTCCTTGAGCAGAAAGCAAAAGAGATAGAGGTACCACCAGACTGGTGTTATGTTTATAATTTTGAGGATAACCAGAAACCTAACGCCCTAAAACTCCCACCAGGTAAGGGATCAGATTTCGTTAAGGATATGGAAAAATTCGTTGAAAACATGAAGAACGCTATAGTCACAGCTTTTGAAAGCGAGGATTACGCTAATCGAAGAGAAGAAACTCTTAAAGAATATGAAGAAAAGAAACAAGAGTTAATGCGTGAGCTTAATGAGAAAGCTCAGGAAGCTGGTTTCGTTATTCAGCGTAGCCAGATTGGGATGGTAATAGTCCCTGTGATAAATGGACAAGTGATAAATGAACAGCAATTCAGGATGCTGCCTCAAAACGTTAGAGAGGACATACAGGAACGGCGACGAGAACTCCAAGATGAGATGAGATCAGCGTTAAGAGAGTTCAGGGATATTGATAGAGAGGCGGAGTCCGCGGTAGAGAAATTTAACCGAGAAGTAGCTAATTTTGCACTTGATCCCCTTCTTGAGAGACTAAAAGAAGAATATGGAGAGATAAAGGAATGTCTAGAGTATCTTGAGGCTGTTAGGGAAGACGTTCTGGAGAATCTGAATAACATCGTAGGTGCACAACAGGAGCCAGATAATCCTCTTGCACAGATGATGGCAAGGAATAGACCTGATCCAACCGATAGATATCAGGTTAATCTGATCGTGGATAATAGTAAGTTAGAAGGGGCGCCCGTAGTAATGGAGATGAACCCCGGGCATGATAGACTCTTTGGGGCAGTGGAGAAAGAGGCAAGATTTGGGGCACTTGTAACGAACTATACCATGATTCGTGGGGGTAGTGCCCATGATGCTAATGGTGGGTTTTTAATTATCCCAATCGAGGAACTGGCT
>CAZAQI010000125.1:0-5339 GCA_964487465.1 uncultured Candidatus Bathyarchaeia archaeon | reverse complement strand
CGAAGCCCCCTGCTTTGGTGACTGCGGGGGTCTCGTCCAGTCTTATTACGGGTACTCCGGGCTGCACTTCGTCCAGTATCGTGATCTCTTTGGTCTTGAGTTGTCTTGTTATTGCTTGAGCGGTTGCTCCACCTGTAATAATTATCCCGGATAATTCATTTTTGAGTAGTTCCTCTGTTATCTGAGCTAAGGCCATGGTTATTCTATTCTCTATTTCTTTTTGGGATAGGTCTAGACGTTTTGCTTCGTCCCATGTCTGTTCAACTACTCGCCTAGAGGGGGCTGAGGTTATGATTAGGTCTCGTCTCTGTTTTAACGCTCTCCGTGCTCTCTGTATGGTCTCGTATTGGGGGGTCTGACCAAGGGCTTTTAGTGTGTTGAGAGGGATTATGGCTACGTCCAGTCTTCTATGAAGTTGCTCTGCCTGTTTCCTTGTCTCACTTCGAGTGCTACCAATCACCGTCATGACGGGGGGAGGGTCGCGTAAGGTGTGGCAGAGAGCATCAGCCAGTCCAGCGGAGCCTGCTAATATACGTGTGTGCTTGGCGGCTATTCTCTGGAGGTCTTTTTCTGTCTCTGAGTCAATGATGATTATACCATTCTCCGTGATGTTGTCGGGGTTGGTTTGGATATGTGTCTCTGTATCGATGTCTAGTATTTCCGGTATGTAACTGGTTTTCTCCCGGTGTTCCTGGATGTACTCGGTCTCGGTTAATGCATCTTCCCCTATGTACAGGTGACCTTGTTTTACGCTTCTCATGGTAGGGGGATAAGCTGGTGTGAGTATGGCTTGTTTTTCGCCTGTTGCGTCGAGAATGGCTTCCATCTCAGCACCGGGGTTTCCTCGGAGGGTGCTATCTATTTTCTTATAGATTATATCATATTCTCTTAGTTGTCCAGCTATTTTGTATACGATTTGATGTGCTTCGTCCCGGGTCTTGTTTCGTGTGTCTGTATTGATAATAACTGCCTGTGCCTTGGGGTTATCAGGGTTTTCTACTATTTTAGCTTCATAGCCCCATTGTTTGAACTGTACACCTGTATCTAGTGCACCTGTTAAATCATCGGCGATTACTGCTATCCTCATCGAGTAATATGTGGTATTTGGGGTATTTATGGTGACGGCGGATATACTCTTCATGAGCAAGCAGTAAAATAGATACTTTGTAATCTTTAATTGGCGGCTATCTTGGTTGACTCGTCTATTGAGATAAGAGTATTGGAAAAAGTGACGGGGTTAGAGTCTAGTCTCGTTAAGTTAATTCAAGAAATGGTGAGAATCCCCAGCGAGAATCCACCGGGAAATGAAAAGGGGATCTCAGGATATGTTGATGATAAGCTTGAAGGTCTTGGTTTCAGGACAGAGTTGGTGGAGTCAGGTAAGAATAGATTGAATGTTCTCGGTGTGCTGGAGGGAAAGGAACAAGGAGGTAACTTGCTGTGGAATGGTCACATGGACACTGTACCTGTGGGGGATAGGGATAATTGGTCCGTGGATACCTTCAGCGGCGAGGTGAAAGATGGACGGGTATATGGCCGGGGTAGTGGGGATATGAAAGGAGCGTTAGCCTCAGCAATGATAGCCGTTAAGGCTATACGGGATGCAGGGCTAGAGCTGTTAGGGGATTTTCATTTTCACGCGGTCGCGGATGAAGAGTATTTCGGTCGTTATGGAACCAAGTATCTATGCGAGAAAGGCTACGTGAAGGATGTTGATATGGCGATAGTTGGAGAAGCCTCTACCAGAGACAGAAAATAATGGCCAGACCAGCAGTACGTGGAAGAACCCTGCTTAACATTAAGGTAAAGGGGAGAGCAGCCCATAGCAGCAGACCCCACCTCGGTGTAAACGCGGTGCTAAAGATGAGCAAACTATTACTAGCTATTAATGAGACAGAGTTCAGTTTTCCTAAGCACAGTATATTACCTGATCCAACGATAGCGCCTGGAACCATAATCAAGGGTGGAACCAAGGATAACATAATCCCGGAGACCTGTGAAGCGATATGTGATGTAAGAACCATACCCGGGATGAAGCCGGAGAAAGTCGTAAGCGATGTTGAAAACATTGTGAGAAAACTTGGGAGTAAAGATGAGGAACTTGAGGCAATCATCACTAGTCCGTTATCCAAACCGCCCAGCGAGATCCCGGTCACACACACTCTTTTCAAGTCAGCTGAGAAAGCTACAAACACGGTAATGGGTTATGAGCTTAAACCACTGGGGGCCAGTGGCAGTAATGATACCAGTTACCTAACTAATATAGCTAATATTCCTTCTATGGCGTTTGGTCCAGGTGGAGGAAATGCTCATGCACCCGATGTGTGGGCAGATATTAAGACTCATCTTGATTTCGCCAAGATCTATGCCTTGATGATTATGGATATCTGTGCAGTAGAAAAATAGCTACTTTATTGATTGAATTCTAGAATTTTACCACACTGCAGTAAGGAGAAGCGTTCTCCCATTTTATCTGATATACGTTTCATGGCGTCAAACCCCGTGCAGTGACCAGCGCAGACCTTTTCTGTTTTATCCAGCTCCGTGATGGTTTTCGTTAACTGCTCCTCGTCGGCTACTCGGAGATGGAACCCACCAATAACACCGACTATTTCATCAACTCCAGTGATTTTTCTGGCCTGTTTCATTATATTGACTATTCCCGCGTGGCTGCAACCGGCTACGATGACCAGTCCACGGTTCTTGATATTTATTACTAGGCTTATATCGTCTAGTTCAGGGTCCTGCACAAATTTCCCATCTACTTCTATGTGCACATTCTCTAGGGGCTCATAGCTGGTTAGTCGGGGTACTTGGCCTGTTGTGACTACTCCGTCCATGAATTTGTACGGTTCTTCTACTAGTACCCAGTTTGCACCGTTTTTCTCTACTTTTTTCCTGTTGCTTCGGTCTGGTATTCCAATGTATCTATTATCCTGGTGGAGAACGTAGCATTTCCTGAATATCTCTGGATGGGCTATGATCTCTACTCCGTTTCTCGTTTCCTCTGTTAAGCCGCCTAAGCCACCTGTGTGATCATAGTGGCAATGCGTGAGGAATATCTGGTCTATACTCTCGGGGTCTACTCCTAGTTTCTGCATATTGTGAATTAGCGGCTTTGAAGTTAACCCAGTGTCTACAAGTAATCGTAGTTTCTTTCCTTGGTTCTCTACATCTACAAGAAGGGATAATCCGAATTCTCCCCATAACTCGGTATCATAGCCCGCATCATCTACAACGACGGCTGTTATCTTGACGTGTTCAGCTTCCCCTAGATTCATCATGTATTATTTCTCCTTTATGGAAGCTGTAGATTCTCCCATTCCTCATCCAGCAGTATATGATAATCCTCTGTTATTGCGCGATCGTTACGGTTTTTTACAGTGGGCTTGGTCTCGTGTTCGCCGTTAGCGTAAATAGGGATCGTGTTTCCATATGTGGAGGCTAGTTTATCTATCTCAGCGACACACTCCTCGGGGCTGAAGCTTCCGCTGTACTCTCCCCCGGCTATGGGGGAACAGAATTTCCCATTATAGTGGAACCTAGCCAGGACCTTGTTTCCACGCGGCCAATCCAGTATCACGTTGTTCATTGATATCTTGAGGCGGTTATTATCAAAAGTGGCTTCGTATTCAGGTATCCATACATAGTGGTGACTGCCGGGTACCTCGCCCTCCATCATATAGTTGTCTATGCCAACCATCTCCAGTACCGCACTGTCTATCATTGCCTGTACCATGCAGTGACCCGCGCTTGTCCTAAAAGACTCATCTATACTGTATTCCACTAGGCACTCGTCCCAGAGATGACCCCAGACGTATCCATAGTTTGGTAACGCGACTCTTCCAACCCATTCCTTGTTTATGGTGACCAGTTTATCGTATCCTTCCGCGTTGAGGCTTAGAGCAGCTAGGTAGGCGGCTATGGGATTCAATTTATTTGATCTTATGAGTATCTGTTCCAAGTACCCATAATATTGCCATGCTCTTGCTTTTGATGCAGGTAATGCGGTATCCCATAAGCTATGTAATGGAAACCATTCGGATAAGGGGGTGGTACATGTTTGTCGCCCTGTACTTCGGAGGCTGCATATCTCTGCCATGGCCAATTGTGGTTTATTATCAAGTTTCGTGGTCTCCTGAAGGATGTTGATTATTTTTTCCTCAAAATCAGTCAGTGTGGGTGTTAAGTTACCCAAGGCATATTTTTGGACCAGATGAATCAGTTTGGAGTCTTTAGCTGTGTCATCTCTCTGCATCAGAGGACACCAGACATAATCCTGATTGAAGATCAGTACCGGATCCCCATCAATACTGTCAACTTTTTCACCGGAGGAGGATAAGATTTTCTCATTATCTGAGAGGTAGGTTTGCTCATTATCACAATGAATTATGTATAAATCATCATACCCCTGTCTCTGAACGCGATGTTTCTGATATAGTAACGCCACTTTTTCTAACTCAGTTAACTTGTTGTTTCTAGTCTTCAAAGTGGTGGCAACGGGAAGCATACGTCTATCCAGATAAGATAGTACGGGATAATCCTCCGGATAGAGTTCGCTGTATTTCACGGTATCTAATTCATTGAATTCTACTTGATCAAAACTGAATGGGGGATACTTTCGGAACTGCATATCAGTTAAGAATTCTTTGCTGTGTACATCTTTTACCCGGTAGCTGTTGCTGTATCCGCGATTAGTAGTGATATGTTTTATGAATCGAGTGTCTGCTTTTAGATGTGTTTCTGGGTGTCGTACTGCAAGTATTCTCGTCGCGTAAATAGCGTATTTATCATATTTGTCCTGTCTTGAGGCTTCTACTCCTTTGCTCCATGCTTCTTCATGGACCTCTTCGGGCGTAATATTCAATTTAGTCTCTCCTAAGATTGAATAGATGAGTGCTTAAGCTGGTTTAACATTTTCTAAGATGAAAAATTGGATAAAAAAATTTTTAAAACTATTCTTGATTTCTCCTAAATTGAATTATAGAAAGATATGGTAAAATTAAGCTAAACCCTATCAGAATAATTACATCAAAGAGAATAATACCTTTCTCCAGCATTAACCCACGAAGAATCTCAACGGAGTAAGTTAAAGGCAGAAACCTCCCGATAATCCCCAAAATAAATGGCATCTCATCCAAGGGTAAGAAAACTCCGCAGAGGAAAATCATGGGAAATCTGAAGTAATTACTCAAAGTCTGCGCCTCAAAAACCTCCTTAACGGAGACAGCCACTAATGCCCCCAATGATGAATGCACAAGATTAGTCAAAAGGAGCACAACTATAAACAGAAAGGGGTTGGAGATCTCTGCACCTAGAAATACTATGGTTATACCAGT
>CAZAQI010000124.1:0-5380 GCA_964487465.1 uncultured Candidatus Bathyarchaeia archaeon | reverse complement strand
TACCGTTCTCAAGTTCTCTGCTGGCGGCGCATGCCATTAGCTCAGTTGTATTGTACTCCATTTCTAGCTCCTCCACGGCGCCCGTAGGGGTACCTCAAGATTCTCAAGCCGAGCGAGGTAAACCATTTTCTCCAAGCCGCCTATGCGTTCAAGGTATTCTTCCTTGTTCTCCACTCCATAGATATATTTGTCCAAGTATTCCTGAACACCACCCTCACTCCTGCTAAGTTTGAGCCATTCAGCCATATGCTCTTCGTCGCTATAATATAGCCCAGGCATATTACCCGGATGAGAACCAAACTTTGACTCTACCACCGCGTCCACGAGGAAGAAAGGTATAGCGGTCCTATCCGGATGAGCTATTATCTCCTCATGAGGTATGATCTCTTCAGTGGTTACAATCAAACGTTTCGCGGCCCGTGATAATTCAATATCCTCGATAGTGGTTCCATCTATCTGGCAGTTACCAAACCGGTCACAGCGATGCACGTGAATAAAAGCGAAATCAGGGTAACAAGCCGGTATTAAAGTAATGGGATCACCGGTGAAGGGGTCTTCCACAATTTTTGAGCTACTATAATTGAAGGTGTCGGTGCCCATCATAATACGGGCTGGTAACCAGGGTAACCCCATGGAGGCAGCTTTAAACCTCCACTGGAAGGCTGCGTTACTCAGCTCTGCCACAATCTTTACTCTACCTGACTCCGTTGCTCTTCTGCCACATGGAGATAAACCACGGAGTTCGTGTCCGTGAGCATAGGCGCACTCAATACGATCCACTACGCCTCCACCGATTAATATATCCACATCATGAACACTGGTCTTGCCCGCCATAGTCAAGTTTCTTCTATGCTGTCTGATTAACTCATAAATGCCCTGCATACTGAGTCTAATGTGTCCGAATCCACCCATGGCAAAGTAGTCTCCATCCCGCGTATACTCCTCTACGGCATCCCTCATTGATACTCGTTTATCGGTGAGTGTACGAGATTTTTTCTCCCTCATCCATTTACGTGCATCATCGGGACTCATCCAGCCACACAGTTCACCATGGCCCTCGTCTAAAACATTCATAGAGAAATATACGGGGCGTGAGGACTTGATGTTTTCCCCAAATCCTAGTATATTTCCCGGTCTCCGCCCCAGAGAAGCTTGTTCAACGAGATAAGGTACTGGTCTCTCCAAGCCTCAAGCTCCTCAAGACTCATATCTCCCACCAATTCATCAACCCCTTGTACCGCCTTATCCTTGACGCCTGCAGGGAACTCCGTCCACCTCGCCATATCCTTAAGCCATTCCTGTTTCTTAACCCCAATGTGGTCCATAAGGTACTCTATGCCGCCTTCGCCCCCTCCCAGATGATATGTTAGATATGGCCCCATCATTGCCCATCTGATACCTGGTCCAGCCATGACAGCCTTGTCGACGTCCTCAACTGAGGCAATACCCCGGTTCACGATGTCCAGCGCCTCCCTCCATAGTGCCACCGATATCCTGTTGGCGATGAACCCAGGTGCCTCCTTCTTCAAAACCACGGGAACCCGGCCAATATCCTCCATCAATCTATAAGTCCGGTTAATAGTCTCCTTACTGGTACATGGACTGGGACTCAATTCTACCAAGGGAATAAGATGCACAGGATTCCACGGATGAGCCACTATCGCCCGCTCCGGGTGATTCTTCATATCTCGCCCGATCTCGCTCATCATATATCCCGAGGTACTGCTAGCCAGTACCACATCCTCAGACGTCAACTTATCCATCTCGGCATATAGTGGACGTTTAACATCTAGACTCTCATAAACAGACTCTGTTACAAAATCCACGCCTCTTAGGGCATCCTCAAGACGGGTAGTAGTGGTTAACTGTATCTCAGCTTTATTTTGTTTCTGGGCTAGTCCCGCTTCAACCAATACATCCATGTGGTGATATACCCGTTTAACAGCAGTCAATAATTTTTCTTCTGAGATATCCTGTAAAACTACATGGTATCCGTGTAATACATAAAGCGCAGCCCAGCTCTGCCCAACTAAACCAGATCCAATACACGCTACCTTTTCAATACCTTCAATCATACCAATTCATACCACCAGAAGGCTTTCATATTTTCCCCCATAGTTATCATTAAATTACTATAACCAGACATTAAACCATGTCAGGTAAACACATTTTCTCAAGGGGATCAAGTAGACTCCACGAGATGGTGAAAGGAGAAGGGATCTATCTCTGGAATAAGGAAGAAATAAAGTACATTGATGGAAGCAGTGGCCCTATCTGCGTCAACATTGGGCACGGCGTGGAAGAAGTCACGGAAGCTGTCAACAAGCAAATGAAGGAAGTAAGTTATGTTCACAGCAGTCACTTTACCACAAAATCAGTGAAAGACTGCGCAGATAGATTAGCTGAACTCGCCCCGGATACACTCAACTATGTGTTCTTCAGCTGCGGGGGCTCGGAGGCAACCGAGTCAGCGGCCAAGATGGCTCGACAATATCATCTGCTAAAAGGAGAGCCTAAACGAAGTAAGATCATAGCTAGGTGGCAGAGCTACCATGGAAACACATTAGGATCATTAAGTATGTCGGGAAATATTGCACGTAGAAGACGATATGTACCAATGTTACTCGATGTTCCTCATATTCCACCGGCTTACTGTTATCGATGTTGGTATGGTAAGACCTGTGATACATGCGCCCTTGAATGCGCTCATGCACTTGATACTCAGATCAAGGCAACGGGTCCAGAATACGTGTCAGCCTTCATAGCGGAGCCGGTGGTGGGCGCTACTCTAGGCACGGTTCCAGCACCACCAGGGTATTTCCAGGTAATACGTGAGATATGCGATAAACATGGAGTATTATTCATCGCAGACGAGGTTATGACTGGACTTGGCAGGACAGGTAAGATGTGGGGAATAGATCACTGGGATACTATCCCTGATATTATAGCCACAGCCAAGGGTCTAGCAGGGGGATACTTGCCTCTTGGAGCTACAATAGCCAGCAACAGGGTTTACGATGCTTTCGATGAGCCGTTCGCACATGGACACACATATGGTAGCCACCCGGTGGTCTGTGCAGCTGGATTAGCTGTGCTTGAATATATGGTTAAACATAATCTAGTTGAAAACTCTAGAAAAAACGGGGAATATCTCCACAATAAACTGGAAGCTTTAAACGACAACCCAACCGTGGGAGACATCAGGGGCATGGGATTATTCGCCGGCATCGAGTTCGTGAAAGACAAGGAAACTAAGGAACCCTTTGATCCAGAAATAAAATACTATGATAAAGTAGTGGAGCAATGCTACGAGAATGGGCTTCTAATATACCCGGGAGTAGGTACCATAGACGGTGTAAAAGGCGACCACATACAGGTCGCGCCACCCCTCACAACAACTAAAGAGGAAGTAGACGAGATAGTAAAAATCCTCACAGAATCCATAAACCAAGTGGAGGCACAATTTCTCTAAACCAAGAGGATGTTCAGGTATGAATAAATTAATCATCACCGCGGCCATAACCGGCGGAGAACCGGTGAGCCGCGATATGACACCATATGTGCCGACAACGGTTGACGAGGTTACTGAAGAAGCCATCAAGTGTTGGGAGGCCGGAGCCAGCATTGTCCACCTGCATGCAAAAGAACCACGTACAGGTTATCCCCACAAGGACCCAAATCCAGTTCTAGGAGCATATGTGGAGAAAATACATAGAGAAACCAATTTAATCTGTAATGTCACCACGGGTGGAGGCAGACAGGCAACGGATGAAGAACTGGATAAGATGATAGAGCAGAGATGTGTGCTGGGACAAGAAATGATGTCCATGAATCTGGGCACCATCAACCTCTGGACACCACCATACAAGGGAGTTTTCATGAACCAAATCCCACGAATAAAAAGATGGACCAAATACATGAATGATCACGGTATCAAACCAGAGCTGGAGATATATGACACGGGAATGATTAACACAGCCAAGCTACTAAGTGCTCAAGGCGTCTTCAAACAACCAATACATCTACAATTCGTGATGGTGGGAAGAACGGGTTTCTCACCCACCCCAAAAACCCTTGTCTACTGTGTTGAAGAAATAGAACCGGAGTGGACTTGGAGTCTATGCAGTCTCGGCAGAACAGAGCTACCCATGTGCACTCTCGCCATGACTATGGGAGGGCACACACGGGTTGGAATGGAGGATAATATATATCTACGAAAAGGAGAGCTACTGAAGAGTAACGCACAACTCGTAGAGAGAATAGTAACCATCGCTGAATCTCTGAATATAGAGGTTGCGTCCCCTGATGAGTCTAGGAAAATACTTGGATTAACTGGAAGCTCATAGTCCGCATATACGGGGATAAACGAGCAGGATTGACCCCCGGTAAACACAGAATGTAAGTAATTCCTTTTCATTATTTGAATAAAAATCCAATAAAGCATATCGTTCACTCAATAATATCAATAGCAAATACACAGAACCCAGACTCAACAATAACCTCAATCATAACGTAGCGCTTAGTATCTTTAAATAACCTCATCTGGAAAACATTAAACACAATGAAAGATGCACTCACATTATTAAAAACCCGAAGAAGCATCAGAAAATACAAAAACAAACCAGTAGAAGACGAAAAAATAGAAAAATGTCTAGAAGCCGCAAGATGGGCACCCAGCGCCTCAAATAAACAGCCATGGGAATTCCTAATCGTAAAAGACAAAAAAACAAGAGAAAAACTAGCAGATATACATCCTTACGCACGGTTCACAGCAGAAAGCCCAGTAGTATTCATACCCCTAACAAACCCCAAGATCCATGAAAAATATCACATCTCAGACACAGCTCTAGCAACACTCCAATACATGATAGAAGCCCACAGCATAGGTCTAGGAACATGCTGGGCAGGAGTCATTGATTCCTCATTTGAGCCACAAATCAAGGACATACTACACGTTCCAGAACACCTTAACGTTCTAGGGTTAATAGCAACAGGATACCCGAACGAAGAACCAACCAAGACGAGAAAAGAACTAGAAACCCTAATTCATTACGAAAAATATGGGAAAAAATAATCCTTTTTTATTTTTTAAAGAGTTAAGATTGTATTTTTAAGCTAATACCTATGCAGAAAGAGCCCCGCTAACAGATTTAGAGACCAAAAGAATTATAAAAAATATGCCTTAGGTGGACAAATAAAGTAGTGCCTGTAATTGATCCATTACTTCTTGTTGCTGGAGGAGGCTACCTGGAGGTAAATATAAATCAAGGAAACGCTGCCGAGATAATGGAGTTAAAAAAGGGACACCAACTAAAATAGAGAAAAAGTTTAGAAAATGGTTCATGATTTTAAGTTATCTTGTATACCTCATCGCCCTCTC
>CAZAQI010000123.1:0-5466 GCA_964487465.1 uncultured Candidatus Bathyarchaeia archaeon | reverse complement strand
GTGACAAAAAAGATAGAAACCCAGAAACAAAAGATAATAAAAATCCTCTATAATAAATATTTAGAGGATGAAAAAAGACTAATAGAAGCATACCTTGAAGTTATTCGATATCTATTTCTATTAATCCACTAACCATCCTATAGTATTTTAATACCCTCTCGCCCTTCTTAGTAATACTATACAGACGTTTTGACCTCTTAGTACTAGGGATAATCGTCTCATCTAAAAGCCCTTGATCAGTAAGATCATCAAGTGTGTCTCGCAGACTCTTCCAGCTAAGATTACAGTTATACATTATTCTCGTGGGTTTTTCCTCACCCTTTTTTATACAATCAAGAACTTCAACGAATAATTGAAATTTTGATCTTCTTCTACTCAATTCGGTTTGCCTTTATAGAATTTTATAAAAAGGATTGTTAAGCCATGTTACGGATTGTTGATATGAAATGTTATGACATATTCGTTTAATAGAAAAGGGGTAGTGATCAGGGTAACGGTTCATTCCATTCCTTGTAATATTTCGCGATCTCCTCTCTTAGTTTCTCGGGTATCTCTTTGTCGAATGGGAATGCTGCGGCTTCTGTGATATACCGTGTCATCCAAGTCTCAATGTATTTTCCTTGAATCTCAAGCGCCTTGGGGCTGAGATAATCGATAATATCTTCTTCACTGTGCATCATTATGTCGATACCGCTCTTTCTGCTAAAACTGACACTGGGTATTCCCACGGCGGATAAGGGAGTTCCATCACTGCTGTATACCGTTTCTTTCACGTCATATACAGTTCCAGTCTCCTTACTAAGCAGTTTAAGAGAATTTGTAAGAATAGTGTTCCCTAAAACCGATGACACGTTTGTTCCCAATATTGCGCCATGCACATCCAAATTCACCGCTAAAAGGGTATTATCAAGCTGTGTTTTTTTCTCCGCATCCTTTTCTTTAGATTCTTTATCCCATTTTTTCAACTTCTTAGCATACAAATTACTACCATCTAGACCCATCTCTTCACTACCCCACGCAATAAAACGAAGAGTGCGTTTGCTACCTTTCTCACTGAAAACCCTAGCTAACTCAAGGGTAATTGCTGTTCCTCCTGCATTATCGCTCGCGCCGCTTACATCTGGGACAGTATCATAATGTCCGCCAACTAGAACTATCTCATCAGGATGTGTAGTTCCTTTTAACTCGGCGATTATATTTTTAGTCTTCTCAGTACTTCGTTCAGTCTCGACTACAATTTTTGCTTTTCTGGCTCCTTTCTTCAATAAGTTTAATCCTTCTTCAAAGCGGATACGAACTGATGGAAAATTGCCATAATCTTTATCCCGGGGGAAGTTACCCCAAAAATGTTTGTGAAGTGTTTTCGGGTAATTTTCTATAAATATGAAGCCTAAGGGCTCTAGTTCTGAGATCCTTTCAAGATTTTTCCTCTTAATCCCATTGGTTAATACAATTTTTCCTGTTATCTCCGGTGTAAGATATTCTTCATCTGTTGTCTCTATGTGTATAATCTCACCTGTGATCCCTTTGGGACCCGTTTCCCCAAGCAGTGACATCCCTTCACAGGGAATAGTAACATTATAGGGCTCAACTATCTCAAGAGATTGATTAACAGTATGCCCGGTGTTTATCTCAAAATCTTGGGTTGAAACATCTAAGCCCAGAAGTTCAAAGTAAGATTGTATATAATTAGCTGCTTCTCTATCTCTTTCAGTGCCACCAGGTCTTGGACCAATATCAACCGCTAGTTTTTCAATGTGTTTGAATGCCTTTTCACCATTAAACAAGTTAGACATGCTGCATCTAGTAATATCTATGATGAAAAAACTTGCTATATGGCGGTCTTTGTTGCTCCACCATGATGTGTTAAGCGTGGTCTCACTTGAACTATCAACACTTTATCAGGTCCTAGATTTGATCTATCAGCTCTGACGATAGATTGCCCAATATCCAGCTGATGTGGGGGAACAGGTGTACCGTCCACTATTTGTTTCAATAAATTACTGCTTACCACATCTGATTTGTGGAATATCTTTATGTCACTTCCCTTGATCACTTTCGGGTCAACATCCTCAGGGAAGTGTGTGTCCAACATCAACCATGTTCCCGCGTGACGTTTCTTTCTAATGAGGTAATTAATATAATCAGTGAAATCTTTGCTTAGACCTTTTCGGAGATAATCGTGAGCCTCATTGATAACAAATACAAATTGTTCTCTCTCCGTTCTCTGATCATTTAATAGACTACTTATCACAAGCATCATTACACTGAATATATCATCAGGCTCCATCATGATCTTGCGTAGATCAAATATGTTTACACCTCCAATTGCCAAGTTTCTTAGAAAGTCTCCTTCAGATAGATAATCTTGTAGGGTCTCAAGCCGCATATTTGCAAAACTTTTCTGATTAGGGTTAAGATCACTTGCTTCTATGTGTCGTTTTATTTTGTCTAAACCAAAATCATCATCGTATTGAGTTTTTTTAATTATCTGGAATATCTTCTTAACGTACATGCTTCTACTTTTTCTACCTATGCTCAATACATATGGCCAGTCTTCAGCGGTTAGCCTAAATGGATTAATATTAATAGGATAAGCCCTTGTACCATAGTCTTCCTCAAACTTCATTCGCTCATTTTCATAGACAAAAGGGTCAATGAATACACGCAAGTTTCTCTCTGTTATTACCTTCTGAGGAGCAACATTGTATTTATCTTTAAGAACTTCAACCTCAGACAAGTCCAAGTTAGGGTCTACAATGCTCCAGAACTCTGATCGTATATCCTCTCTTGGTTTATGGAAAACTATTACTGTTGCGGATTTTTTCACTTGGCTAATCTTTGATATAGTTTTTGAGAGAAGCATCTCTGTTAATACACCTATGGTGTATCCTTTTCCACTTCCCTGTTTACCGCAAACAAAGACTATATGTGGTTCATTCAAGTCAACAGCCACATTCTCTGAGCCGCTTTTCCCCAAGATTCCCCACTGAACAGGTGTCTGCTCAACACCTAATACAATATCTGGGTCAATTTCGTTCTGAACAAATTCGTCTGGTTCAAGATCCGTTATTATCTCGGGTAAGGGCGTATAGACTTCTTCGGGTTCTGGTTTCTCTGGAGTGTCTTCTTCTACAGGTTCTTGTTTTTCTGCAGGCATTGAATCAGGGTCATAGTATAGTATATAGGGTTCATCTTTGGGTATATTATCTATAACCGGTTCAGATTCGTTCTCTGGTTCACCCCTTGTTTTTATCCAAGTTAGAACCGTTGATCTAATCAAGTATATGATAAATGCGACGGGGAGTGATATCAAACAAAAGTTGATTATCAGTTGACCTGATATCAAACCTTGAAGGGGGTTCCCTTTAATGGGATAAAATAAATTAAGATCACTATACATTAACGCATCAAGGATCACATGAATCCAGACACCAGATAAAGAGGAAAGTATTATATTTCTAATTGAGCGCTGCCCAGGTAGGATTATACCTATTTGAATTGGTTTAGTGTATTTTCTTACTAGAAACATGGGTAATGCTAGTAATAAACCCACAACGGTTCCAATGGTTAGGCTATGAAATACCCCGTGTAAAGGCCAGTTAACTAGCCCTAATAAAACTGCGAGTGGTTCAACATCAACTATCACACTCGCTATCAAGAACGTAGGCAAATCCAGTA
Source organism: uncultured Candidatus Bathyarchaeia archaeon (assembly GCA_964487465.1). Taxonomy (GTDB): domain Archaea; phylum Thermoproteota; class Bathyarchaeia; order TCS64; family TCS64; genus RBG-16-57-9. The sequence continues at coordinate 1,785 of CAZAQI010000123.1, read as the reverse complement.
AGGGATACAATAGGAGGGCTACCAGTATTGAAGGCCCTACATGGTAGGGTGTAAACGGCATCTACCCTGCTAGATGTAGCCCCCACATATAAAATCTGAGAAAAGGAAGAAAACTAGGTTACCCCTCTATCCTTAAGTTCATCTATCTCCTCATCGGTATAACCCAGTTCCTCTAAAATATCATGGGTATGTTCACTCAACATTGGAGGAGGCGTAGATAATTCAGCACCAGACTTGGAGAATTTGAATGGAGTGCCTATCTGCTTAATCTTACCTGCGGAGGGGTGATCCATCTCAATAAGCATATTCCTATGATGTATCTGTGGATCAGAGAACACTTCATCAACCGAGTAGACAGGGGCACAGGGGAACCCCTTCTCCCTGAGAGCTTCCAGCCACACGTCTCTAGGTTTTGTTAGCAGAGCTTCTTGTAAAATAGATATTAACCTCTCCCTGTTCTCTACTCTATCATCATTTGTTAGATAATCGGGATCATCTATCAGATGCTCAAGGCTTAACTCCTTGCATAATATAGCGAATAATCGATCATTTCCAGCAGCTATAAGTATGTACTTGTCGTCACCCGTTCTAAATGCTTGATATGGTACTATGCTGGGATGAGCACCGCCCATCCTCTCAGGCACTTTACCGGTTGCGAAATAGTTACCCGCTACATACGTCATCCACGTAACACCAGCGTCAAGCATAGATAGATCAATATACTGCCCCACACCAGTCTTATCCCTGACTCTAAGAGCAGCAAGTATAGATATAACACCGTGGAGTCCAGCATTAATATCCTCGACAGCTACTCCCACCCGCATGGGGGGTCTATCAGGTTCACCTGTTATCCCCATAAGGCCACTCATGCCCTGGATGATTAGATCATACCCTGGCCACTGAGCGTAAGGCCCTGTTTGCCCAAAACTGGATATACTACAGTATATTATCTCTGGGTTTATCTCTCTAAGTGTCTCATAGTCTACGTTTAATCGCTCAGTTACTCCTGGTCTAAAGTTCTCCACTACAATGTCACAATCAGCGGCTAACTCATGTACAATTTTCACTGCCTCATCTTTCTTTAAATTTAAAGTTATACTTTTCTTACCGCGGTTTAATGATAAATAATAACTGCTTAAACCATTGATAAAAGGAGGGTATCCTCGTGTATCATCTCCTCTACCGGGGTATTCTATCTTAATCACCTCTGCCCCAAGATCACTGAGATTCATTGAACAGAAAGGCCCAGCTAATACTCTAGATAGATCAAGTACGCGTATGCCTTTTAGTGGTGGATCTGATGGTTTTAATGACATAAATGAGAAAAAGGGTTTTGAAGAGAAAAAAGTTGTTGTGAAACAACGGTTATTATTTTTCTTTATTGATTAAATACTCATCTATAGCTTGTGCAGCTTTCTTACCAGCGCCCATAGCACTGATTACTGTGGCTGCTCCGCTGACTACGTCGCCTCCAGCATAGACACCTTCCAGAGTTGTTCGCATTGTCTCTTCATCCGTGATAATAGTACCCCACCTTGTAACCTCTAAGCCATCGGTAGTTTGCTGAATTATTGGGTTAGGGCTCTGACCAATGGCTATTACCACTGTATCTATAGGTAGTCTCCACTCTGTTTTAGGAATAGTCTTTGGGCGTCTTCTCCCAGACTCATCTGGCTCACCTAGTTCCATCCTAATGAGTTCAATCTCTTTTACGTTTCCTCTACCATCACCGATGAATCTTATTGGGTTATTTAACAGTGTAAATATAATTCCCTCTTCCTCAGC
>CAZAQI010000122.1:0-5496 GCA_964487465.1 uncultured Candidatus Bathyarchaeia archaeon | reverse complement strand
AGAACCTTGGAGGGTTATCATCATCCTCTACTGGCTCCCAGTTCACATCCGGGCCACCCATGAGAAGCAGTGCTTTCTGCAAGGTCACTATCCTTGGACCGTTAACTCTTCGCCAATTATCTAGGGTAATGGGGAAACCTGTGATGGCTTTCGCAAAGTCAAAGATCAGGGACTGGCTTGGACCCCTGGAAGTGAATGTGCAGAAGACAGCGCAATCAAAGAAAAGGGCTCCACTCATATCATTGTACCCATCTACAGCTATCGAGGTGTGGTCTCCTCCCTGGACGCTGGCAGCGTAGCTGATATCATGAGTATAGTCAGCGTCACTACGTGTGCCATGGGCACCGATCTCGATGCCCTTAACATGTACAGTGTATTTGAGAACATCCTCGGGATCCAAATTCTTCATCTCAGCTATCTTATGCGCAGCACGGTAAGTTCCCTCAGCAAGTACATCGCCTATACCCTCACGGTAGGCCATCATATGAGCTAGCTTATCGAAAGCTTCAACATCACCCCACTCCAGCTTGAAGCCGATATCCCCTTCAGTCAATATACCCCTCTGGTATAACTCAGCGGCGAATCCCAGGGTGTTCGCTCCATTGATCCCGCTGTGTCCCAGCTTATCCATCAAGGTGCTGATATGGATGTTACCCTCAGCGTCAAAGATACCAAGATTGGTTCCACAGTAAGCCTGTAATTCATAATCTGGTACATCGGTCAGATCTCCCTTCCATGGACCGGTCTTGATGCAACTAACCTTCATGCAATTAGTGGTGCAGTTAAAGTCTGCCCATTTAGTTTTCACCCAGAAGCGATCCATGTAACGGTTGACGCCCATGGATTCATCGTCCTGCCAGTTACGTATAGGCTCACTGCTGGTACCGGCTCCGGCACCATAACCTAGCGCGCCTGTCCCCCATCTTCTAAACTGGGATACCTTGATTAACTCAGCGTGGGCTTTCCTCCAGAGAAGCTTCACGCTCTCAGGGGCATCAACCTCCGGGAACATTCCCCTGCTCTTGGCTGCCACGGCTTTCAGGTTCTTGCTACCCATCAGGCTTCCATAGCCACCGTAACCAGCAGCGTGACACATCTTGGTCATTACACAGCTGTTTCTCACCAGGTTCTCACCGGCTGGGCCAATATACATGGTTCCCGGCTCCTTCCAGAGACCCAAATTGGGTTTACGTTTCTTCAAAAGGTCTCTGACTTCTTTATTGAGTTTGATTAAAGTGGTCTCTCCGTCTACGCCCCACAGGTGGCTGGCGTCTCTTAACTCGGCTCCATCATCAGTCACCAGTAAGTATACTGGTTTCTCTGCCCTGCCTGAGAAGATTATACCATCATACCCAGCGTTCTTCAACTCCACAGCGAACTCCGTAGCCGCTGTGCTTCCTACCACACCGTTACTTACCGGGCTCTTACCGCTGACACATATCCGGGCACCTGGATAGATGCCGGTCATGGGGCCTGTCGCGAATATTAGCAGGTTCTCGGGGGATAGTGGATCCAGTTCAGCCCACTTAGGCCCCAGTCTATCCCAGAGAATCTTTGTGGCCATGCCTCTTCCACCGAAATACTGTTTAAGGGTCTCATAGGGGAATGATATCTCCTTGATCTTGTTATTGGTCAAGTTGATATCTAGCCATTTTCCCGCGTATCCACCTGGTGTCATTCTATTACCTCCTCTCCTTTCTCACCGAAAAACTTCACAGCCAAATCCTTAGCGGTCTCAACCGGATCTCGACTGTGAAGTTTCCTATGTATATTCGGTCCCTCATGTACAATAGTCAACGCATTATACCCTGCCTCAGTACAAACCTCAACACACCTGGGCTCCCCACCACACAAATCACAGATAGTTGCCTTGTTATCCTTAGGGTGAAGATAAGGCACGGTTCCCGGGCAAGCCTCAATACAGTTCCCGCAGCTAATGCAGGCTTCTCTATCAGTAATTACCGCTCCAGTGTTCTCATCCACACTCAAAGCATCTACTGGACACGACTCCACACACGGATAATCCTGACACTGAGAACATAAGTGGGGTACCTCCAAACCCGGGAAAGGCATGAACACCCTCACCCTGCTTGCTTCGGGCCACATCCAGCCCTCATGATACATACTGCATGCAAGCTCACAACGTCTACATCCACTGCAAGCCGCAAAGTCTCTCGCTATCCAAATCGGTTTACTCAATTGATTCACCAGAATATTTCTATCAGCTTACGCGGTATTGAATATGAAAGTTTCGAGTAACTATGTTCCTTTCAGTTTGTCAAAGTGTTTCATAATTATTTGTATGAACTCGGGTTGAATAGTGTAAAGAATCTTGGCCCCACCTTTTGGGATGAATAATCTGAATAAGTATACTTTTTCAAGACGGTTTGCTGTTTCCATATATGCCTCCGGAGCACGAAGATCCATATCGCAATATATATCACAGAACTCCTGAATAGAAGGCTTTATGACCTTCTCGGATAGCTGAACATCACTGTATTCTAGACCAAAGCTTAGGGTAAAAGTGTACTTTATCACGCCTTCATGCGTTAGGTTCAATATCCTACTATTCATAACTTGAGTGTTTGGTACCTTCAACAGATTAAACGTGGGGGTATAGAGATTCGTATAGTTAATGCTGATTTCCTCTACCTGTCCTTCAAGATCACCTATCTTCACATAATCCTTAACCTTAAAGGGTTGACTTACCAATACGTAGAATCCAGCTACGATATTATTAATGGTCTGACTGGAACCGAAACCTAACGCAGCCCCCAGTAACGCGCTACCCCCAACAAATAGATCAGGTGGAACATCAAATATCGTCAAAATCGCAGTAGTACCCACTATTAAAGAAACGACTCTAACGACAAGACGAAGAATATTCACTACATGCGGCTCAAACTTCAGCTCTCTACCTTTCTGTTCAATGAACCTCATTATGGTTTTGTAGAGAAAGTAGAGTAATATCACAACCAGTAGAGATAGACCAAACCGGTAGCTCTCATCCATAACTATCTCCAAGAAACCTTCATACACTGTGAATCACTCTGAGATTAGTCTGCTTCTTCCTTGAAAAGATTTCCAGATCTCGAACTATGTAAAACTAGCTCTTTCCTTATTTGTAGAAAAAGTCGAGCGAATAAACCGTAAGCAATAACCTGGCCACCGAATAGCACCATTAGCATAGAGATAAGGAAACTGTATGGGTTCATGAATCCGTCTTGGTTGAACACAAGTTTCTGCACTGATAAAATAAATATGCTTAATACTCCTACGCTGAACAGGGATAAACCAGCGATTATCGACAAAACGTCAAGACGTAATGAGACTAGATCCTGTCCCTTAGTAGCCATCTTGTAACCGAAAGACAGCCTTCCCCTTCTTGAATCATCCACGGTAACCGGGATCTGGTTTATCTCCATACCTATTCTCTGAGCTTCTAATAGAACCTCGGTCTCAAACACGTTACTACAGGAGGGAACACCTTGCATCAGGTCAATGGCTATTTTCCTCCTGTAAGCCTTTACACAGGTGGTGTCCGACAAATTTGTATTGAATAAAACCTGTACAGCACGGTGGAATCCACTACTAGCTAACCTTCTATTAATAGTCCTAAGATCTCTTGCTAGTTTCATTTTCTTGCTGCCTACCACTATGTCACAATGATCCAATAGTTTGATGCTTTCTGGAATGAAGCTAAGATTCACAGATAGATCAATTGGAAAATATACCACCTTTTCATATATGGAGCACATTACACCGGTCTTAATAGCCTCCCCGAGGTTGTGCTCTGGTAAGGTAATCAGTTTAACCCGAGCATATTTTGTTTTAAGGAGTTTTGCATAAACCAGGGTGTCATCACTGCTTCCGTTCTCAATGAGGATTAACTCAAAATCGTCTAGAACCTGTTCAAGATACTGGATCAGACAAACAGTGTTGTCATGCAGTATCTCATCTTCATTATATACAGGAACCACGACACTAGCGTTCAAAACCTAACCCCCTAAATCTTCAAATATTTCTAACAGTATTCTCCTATAAGGGTTTAGCGATAAAAAGATGATGTAATTGAGAGTCTGTCTAGTTTCACCTGAAATATTTCACTGGGGTATCCATGGTGGTTTTGGCTACCTCACATGGATACTAGGTATGAAAATGGCTGAGAAAGGCGTCAATGTCACGGTGGTAACCCAGAGAAGAAAAGGGCAGGAAGAGATAGAGGAATTGGACGGGTTCAAGGTATATGGCTATCCTTCTCATTCCCCTGGACTAAGCTCAATATCAGCTAGATGTGAATCCGTAAAATATTACAGAAAAGCGGACGCCGATATCTACCATAGCCAAGCAATCAGCTATAACTCGTACATAGCTCAAAGTTCTTGCCCTGATCGAAAACATGTCGTAACTTTCCAAGACCCATATGATAGAATGGAATGGAGTAAAATAGCTCAGGTTGAGCCCCGGTACACTGGTTTAATGCACAATATAAGAGTGGGAGCTGAGATAAGGTTCCTCGCTAGAGTATGCCAAAGGATGGATATGCTCTACAGTCAAGCCCATTTCCTAGTACCTAAAGCAATGAAGCTATTCAAACTAAAAACACAACCCAAGTATCTCCCCAACCCAGTACCCATACCAGATAACCCCACGGAGAAAGCTGAAGTACCCACTGTATGTTTCTTGGCACGCTGGGACCCCCAGAAGAGGGTTGAGCTATTCTTTGAACTTGCGAGAAAATACCCGGATATTAACTTCATAGCCATGGGTAAGAGCCATGACCCGGAGAAAGATAACCGGTTGAGAAAAAAATACGATGTGATCCCTAATTTACGGTTAACGGGTTTTGTCTCAGAGAAGGAAAAACAGGAGATACTTGGGCGTTCATGGGCGCTGGTGAACACCAGCATTCGAGAGGCTCTACCCGTAAGTTTTCTAGAAGCACTCGCCAATAAGACACCGTTAATTAGTGGAGAAAATCCAGACTGTTTGGTATCGGAGTACGGTTATCATGTAAAAGACATGGACTATGAATCGGGTATAGAGTGGCTTCTAAACTCGGATACGTGGCGCCTTAAGGGAGAAAAGGGCAGAAGCCATATGTATAATGTTTACGAGGCGGATAAGGTAATTGATAGGCACCTAGTTGAGTACAGGAAATTATTGGAGTAACGCGGATTGAATATTCTTGTATACGGTGGCTGGTTCGGCTCAGGCAACCTAGGAGACGAGGCTATACTTCAAGGTGTGAAAAGGATCTTCGATAATAAGATACCAGATGCAACTCTCAAAGCCTCATCCATTGACCAAGAGTACACGTTCAAATCAACAGGGGTTAGAGCTGAAAGAATAGAGAGCCCAAGAACACTACTGGGTAACGGTAAAGAGTATCTTAAAATTTTTTCAGAAGCAGATGCTCATCTATTGTCTGGGGGTACCCCCTTCTATGATTATGGCCACTTCTCCCGTTTCATTCACATGATGTTACCGACTTTA
>CAZAQI010000121.1:0-5540 GCA_964487465.1 uncultured Candidatus Bathyarchaeia archaeon | reverse complement strand
TGATATTTTTTACTACCTGCAAGCTTGCGATGTTTCATAGTGAGCTTGTATGTGGGTCATGGAAGGTAGAATAAAGAAGGCTTTGGTGGCTGTTGTAAGGAGTTTTTTTTTTCGATATGAACGGGAGATTAATTAATGCAAACAAAAATAAGATAAGAGGTTTTAGCTGGTTACGGTTTTTCTACGTAGGAGCGGTCTAGTTCCTGGGCTCTCTCATGGCTTTCACCGGGTTTTAACAGGGTGCAATTGTATCCTAGGACCTTTCTCATGTTTTCGACGTTTTCCTCGCAGTAGATAGGGAGCCATCGTTTTTTATTTCCTATATTCCATCGAGTTTTGAGCCCTGTTTGGGTGAATTTTTCTTAAGGCTTATTATTCGAGTCTTGTTCCGCATTCTCCGCAGAATCTCTGGCCAGTCTGGTTCTTTGCACCGCATTTCGTACACTTCAGCAGTTGAAGCGGCTCACCACAGTTGACGCAGAACTTTCCCTCCCCGGCGTGCTTCCCACAGCGTGGGCAGATCGTCTGCTGCTTCTCTATCTTACCTGTGAACACCTGTGTATCAGAGGCGGCATCCTTTATGTCCTGCACCATCTTATCAGACCGGGCCGCGGCTACCTCGGCGCTGGCGCGGGGAGCGTCCTCTACGCAGAGGCCCTCCTGCTCGTTCCAGCAGTGATCGCAGACCCATTTATGGCACTTGGGGCAGCGGTTAAAACGCTCCTTCGCCTCGTTCATGGCAAGTTCAAACGCCTGCTCATGTTCCTTGTGCCATTCAGCCGTCATGCCGTTGAACCTGTCGGAGAGTGAGTCGGTTCCGCGGCGGAGCTGGTAACCGATATCGGAGTCAGTCATCGATGAGGCGAATGAGAGAGCTTTCCCCAAGCCCTTTAACAGTCCTCTCTTCTTATGGGTCTTGGACTCGGCGAAGTTTGTCTTGAAGCCGTTGCCACAGACGTCGCAAAAGAACGTGAATTGAAAGCCCGTTTTGTTTGAGTGATCCTTGTAGTTTCTCGTAAAGGGTTGTATCGTCATTCTTTTATCCTTCATATCTTAACTTTTCTCCGCATTTAATACAGTTTTCGTCGAGCGGGGGTTGCTTCTCCTCGCATTTGGGGCACTTGACCAGGAGGCGGGTGTCACAGTGCTCGCAGTAGTCTCCTAAAAAGGTTTCTTCTTTGCAGTGTGGGCAGATGACTCTCAGGGATTGTCCGCAGTTGCTGCATACGGTGTAGCTTTTCCTGACTGGGGTTCTGCATTTTGGGCACCTCAGGGAGCCCAAGGGGTTTACTTTACCGCAGAGGGGGCATACGTTAGAGTCGGGGGGAACCAGTTGATCACAGTAGCGGCAGGGTTGTTTATAACTCATCATGATGTTTGCCTCTGTTTAATGTTAGAATATGATATAAAGACTTCACGTTGAAACTCATTTAGCTTCCTTGCTCCATTTATGGTTGTTGTCGGTTTCCACGTTGAATCTTAGAAGGTCCATTACGTCCTCTCGCCACTGGTCTGGGCTTCTGTGGCTCACTCTTCCGATGAAGAGGTGTCTCAGGGTGCGTAGGGCGGGCATCTTGTTTACGGCGTGTCTGTACCTCGCGTAACGGGGCTTGTTCAGGCTCTCTTCCGGGAGGTATATGGGTTCTCTTCTGAAGTTTATCTCCAGCATGCATCTATTTATTGTCTCGAGTAGCTCGTCGTAGACTTTGTGAAGGTCGCTTATATTCTCGTAGTCTGGGTATTTTTCTCTGTCCACGAGTCTGAAGAAGTAGGTGGCCTTGCCTCCGCCCTCGGGTGACGCGGATTCCATGACTACAGCGTTTCCCGGTTTCCGGGGGTCGATGTCGTAGATGGGTATAAGGAACCAGACGTATTCTCCGGTGAGATCGCCCATCAGGTCTCTCTTGAAGCCTATGCTTATCTTTTCCTCGTGGCTGAGTGACTTGAGGTAGTCGTACTCCTCTTTGACGCCCAGTGATGAGAGTCTGGTCTCTAGTTCCGTCCACAGGTCACTTGATATCGACTCGATGTCGGCCCTGCGAGCAGCTTTTCCTTCTCTCATCACAGATGCCGCCTTACGTATAACCATGGGGTTTGCTTTGGGTAGAAGCTGCTTTAGCGTTGCTTGGCTCTTGGAGCTAAGTTCGTGCATCAGTTCGTTGAGTGTGTTTTTAACCTGGTTGTACTTGGTGCCCATCATGGAGAGGTTTATTTGTTCCCCGAACTCTGTATCGATTATGATGGTGTAGTCTTTCTCTCTGATGTTCTGTACGTTGCTGTAGGGTATCCTGACTATTTCGCCTATCTGGGGTACCAGTACTAGGGCGGTCTCATAGAGTCGAAGATTGCAGTCGCCGCCTTGTTTCTCTTCGCCTTTTTCGTCTAGGTACGTGAAGGCTGCTTCTATTCCCGTCAGCCGGGGTCTTTCCTGGACTAGTAGGTCTTTCAGTATGATGGCGTTGCGGTGTCCGTTTAACTCTCTCAGAAAGTCTTCGTAGCTGTAGCCGAGGTTGTAGAGGGTGAGGGTGTCACCCGAGTTAAGGGATACGTGTATCTTGTAGTCTGAGCCGATTAGATCAATGATGTCTCTGTATGGGATGGATAGGGTCTCGCCGAAGGAGGGTTCTATTCGGAGAGATTCGGGTGTTAGCTTCGCTGCTGCTTCTTCATTGTTTTCAAACATGTTTCTGTTAGAATCCGTTAACCGGTAACTGAGATCACATTCCATCGTCATTATACCTCTGAATCTAAAATCTCCATGGATCCTATTGTTTGGATGATGCCATGGATCATTTATTCATTCTGTAAGCTGGTTAGCCATTTTAGGGTTGGGTATTTAGCTTTTACTAGGGTGTGATCTGATTCGTGGTCGATCAATCTAGAGTATGGTTACGGTCTCTGTTTGGTGGTTTTTTGTTAGCACCATTATGGCTGAGGCGTCGAATAGTGTTTATAGCTCTGGTCACGGGTCTCTCGTACCGCTTTTATGATTTCTTCGTCGGGTGTCTCGCTGAGTATTTGGCTTATTCTTTGTGCTGCTTCATGGGCTTTCTGTAATTGGATTTTTCTTACTTCTTCTTCTAGGGCTTTTCGGGTTATTTCGCTTATGTTTACCCCGGCCTCGTTTAGTTCTTTTTTTAGTTCAGGGGGGATTCGCACTGTTATAGACGCCATATTTGCACGTATTTACATCATTTGTCTTACGTAAATAGTATTGTATTTCTTTTACTGGCTGTGGAGAGTAATTATACTTAGTAGAGTCTTGAGGATTGATACGGGGTGGTTTTCAAACCAAGAATAGGTAAAAGATTCATCAATCCAAGGGGTCAAATCTCGTTCCCGTCTGGTTTCATCATCTGAGAGGATAAAGCATGCGGTATCAGGGTACAGATTATGGTAGAGCATTCGCTTTATGAAGTCAGTATCTGGTTGTGTTGCTGAATATTAGGCTTTGGTGTGTTGTTCTAATACGCGCTTATTATTCATTCTTTTTAAATTCGTAATAACGTTTATAGTGTGCGATAGATTCTATTGTAATCGATGAGTATGGCGCTTAAGACAGTCACAACTAGACTGCCACCTGAAGTCCTTGAGGAGATTGAGGAAATCGCGGAGCGAGACCGGATAGATAGATCTGAACTCATTAGAAGACTTCTAGACCAGGCTTTAGCCCAGAGAAGAATCGATGATGCCGTTGACGCGTATAGAGAAGGGAAGGTCACAATGTGGCGGGCATCAGAGCTTGCCGGTGTCTCCTTACGTCAGATGATGAACATATTGAATGAGTTGCGGGTTGAGTTGAATTATTCTATTGAGGACCTAGAGAGTGACATTGAGTTTGCCCGAGAAAGAAAGAGTAGTATGTGATACTAGTCCACTCATATGGTTGGGAAAGGTTAACAAACTAGATTTGTTACGGCATCTTTTCGGATGTGTACTTGTGCCTGAAACGGTGAGGCTTGAGGCGGTTAGTGGAGAGTCGGCTGACGCGTTATTGATTCGTGAAGCAATTAGAGAAGGCTGGATAAGTGTCGAGGCCGTTGGTGGAGATTATGGTGAATTATTAGAGGTGTCGGGGGTGCATCGTGGAGAAGCTGAGGCCATTCTTTTGGCTCGTAGGTTAGATGCGTTGTTTCTAGTGGATGATAAGGAAGCTTCTGCGGTTGCTCGTATGTTTGGTATAAGTTGTCATGGAACTTTGGTGGTTCTGTTATCGGGTCTATCAATTGGTTTGTTGGGTCTCGATGAATTTGTTATGTGTGTTGATGAGATGATTGGTCTCGGGTTTAGGTTATCCATTGAGGTGTATCAGAGGGTTCTGAGAGAAGCAAAGAGAATAAATAATGATGCTAAGGCTGGGCTGTAATATACATTACTTTATGCGTTCATAGGTTTTTGTATCGCTTTTTGCATGGTTTGTAGGTGGTTTAAAGTCTGTCTATTGTTTCGTGGAAGCGGTGGATTACGCTTGGGGTTAGCCAGAAGCCTTCCATTATCATCTTGCCCAGTTTTTCTTTTGCCGTTGTTTTTGTTATTTGATGGTCTTTGACGCCTCTCAATAGTATGTATAGGACGCCTTTTGGGTCTAGTCCATGGATTTTAGCCACCCTGTAGGCGTCCTCGTCATCTGTGAGAAAGACTGCTTGGTGTTCGAGAGCGAGGGCTATGGCTTGGCGCTCTCCTGTACCTAGGTTTATCATGTGTTGTTGCTCGGTGGTTTTTATGTGAGAGATTGTAGTTGGGTTTGGGGTGTGTACAGTGATCCATTTCTCAGCTACTGCCTGGTTGATTTGTTGGGCGTCTGGGTGATTGTTTTCGAGGCCATGGGTTACGGTCTCCGTGTAGACTGCCTCGGGGGTAATTATTTCTGGGTAGTAGTGTCTTAGGAGGTGTAATGTGTTGGTTTTTGCGTGCCAGATGAGTGGGCCTGCGTCTGCTGATGCCTGCATTTATTTTGTCAGCTGCTGGGTTTCTTCGTTGAATCGTTCTTCGCCGTATCTGTAGGGTATGTTTCTTTGTTTGAGTTCCTGGTAGAGTTCTCTGTGGGTTAGGTTTGTTTGTTCTGCTAGTTTTCCGTAGGATATTTTGCCTCGTTTGTATTCTTGGAGGTGGTGTCGTAGGTTTATCTCTTGTACGCCTATTTGGAGGGCTTCTCTCATTATCTCGGATTTTTCTTTTTCTAGGGTGTCTGTTAGGTTGTCTAGATCCTGTATGGTGTCTTCTGGTAGTCTTATGGTGGTCACTTTATAGGGCATACACTTCGTGTATTCTATTAGAATACGTTGATTTAAACCTGCCTAAGGGTTCACTGTTTTTCTTTTCACTTATGAGCTTGTTTGGGGTGTCTGATGCAGTGTAATGTATTTTTGCGTATACCATAATGCCCCGGGTACTTGGCTTATCTCGGTGAGCTTTTTGTGTATGCTCCAAGCCTGTTTCAGCCCTGTATCTTATCTAGTTCTTGTTTGATCTTTTCAGTGCGTATGATTAGGTTCTCGTAGTGTATCAGGTCTTCCCATGTGGGGTGTTCCGCTATTTTT
>CAZAQI010000120.1:0-5545 GCA_964487465.1 uncultured Candidatus Bathyarchaeia archaeon | reverse complement strand
TAAATCATTAACCAATTTGGTTAATTACCCTATTATTAACCATATTAGGTTAAAATCTATGGCCACTTGTGCTCCTTATAGGGTGCATTAAACATGTATTTTGTGCACTCTATAAGGGGGATAAATCAGTGTTTCGTGTATGTTACAAAGACCATAAATCACCCTGCTTTGAGTGGCACAATTTTCTAACCAAACAAATTTACCGGATCAAAATGAAAAACAAAGATACAATGCTGATTCAGCCATAATTATCTCTATAAGAGTTCCTGATGAATCCAATATACTTGTTACATGTGGCTTTAAGTAAATAAAATGAGTCTACACACTCAGAAGCCTCACTCATTTCTTGACCGGTTCCAGAGAAATAACAAGGAACCAGCCAAACCAATTACAATAAATCAGGTATACGAAGTTAATTCAGACCATCATAATTACATTACTCCCGACGCACAGAACACAGAAAACCTATCCAATTTACAACAAGACAAGGTCCAATAAGGCCTTCTAGAGAAAGGAGGGGACGGGCAATTTTTGTTTCTGAAGAATTACCCTTCTTCAATTATGCACGTCTTCTATTTATTCAATTTGTTCTATTTTTTGGTTTGGTAACCCTCCTGATGTCAGGGAGGGTTTTTGGTGCTGTTCTCACGTTCTCGGGTTTTGGATGAGGAGTTCCGGTAGATGGAATAGGCCCAGAGAGGAGAATAGGGTTACTATAACCCAGTGCTCTAGCTTAAGTGGGGTGGTGCTAAACGCCCTTTGAAGCGGAGGGAAATATACGAGTAGTAGTGTTAATACTACGTTAAGCAAGACACCTACTACAAGCCACTTGTTCCTAAAGTTATCTCTACCTCTCGCCCATACAGAGTGCCTCTCGGATCGACAGTTCCAGACCGAGAACAACTCGAACAGAATGGTCTCAACAAACACCATGGTGTTCACCAGAGGATAAGGTAGATTCCACGTATACAATCCCAGGAAGAAGATACTGAGCCCCGCTATAGACTGTAACGCTGCTACCACGAAGATAAAGAGCTCCATCCCGCTAAGCAATCCTTCATCCGGATCCCTTGGGGGAAGCTGCATAACATCCTCATCATAGGTATCAAAGACCAGCATGGTTCCAACGAGGCCATCGGTGGCCAGGTTTATCCAGAGGATCTGCAGGGGTAGGAGCGGTATGTGCCCATGTAGAGCGAAGAAAGCCCCGATCCCGATGATGAGTATCTCATCTATGTTGCTGGTCAAGAAGTACCGGAGGAATGTACGGATGTTACCGTAGATCTTTCGCCCCTCTCCAACAGCTGTAACGATAGTGGAGAAGTTATCGTCAGAGAGCACCATATCTGACGCCTCTTTCGTGACCTCCGTTCCCTTCTCACCCATCGAGATACCAATATCAGCCTGCTTCACTGCGGGAGCATCGTTCACACCGTCACCCGTCATGGCAACTATCTCCCCATTGGCTTGTAGGGCGGAAGCTATCCTTCGCTTATCATCGGGGGAGACACGGGCAAACACTTTCACCCTTTTCACAGCCTCCTGAAGCTCCTCGTCACTCATCTTGTTTACCTCTCGCCCCGTTAAAGCAACCCCAAGGTTTCTTTGTTCAATCAAACCTATCTCTATAGCCACAGCCATAGCGGTCTTGAGGTGATCCCCCGTGATCATCTTCACTTTAATACCCGCGGTGCGGCACATGGCGATGGATTCCCTCACGTTTTCCCGGGGCGGGTCATGCATACCTGCGATCCCCACAAAAACCAAGTTATCCTCAACCGCGTCCATCCCGTACTCTTCCTCTTCAACGTCTTTATAGGCGGCTGCGAGAACCCTAAGAGCGTTCTCAGTCATACCCGCAACATGTTCCTGGATCTCAACCCGTTTCTCCGAGGTTAATTTCTTGACCTCTCCATCCTCGTAGATATGTGTGGAATGTTCTAGTACCGTCTCCGGTGCGCCTTTGATGTAAGCAACTCTATCGCCGCTAGGGGTCTTATGGATGGTGCTCATCATTTTCCTGGCCGGAGTGAAGGGGTTTTCCTGTATTTCGGGGTACAGCTCCATTATGTCTTCTTTAACTAGTCCTCCTTTTTGTGCTAGGATAGTTAACGCGCCTTCTGTTGGGTCTCCTATGACCCTCCATTCCTCCTTCTCTGCATCATAGTTAATGGAGGTGTTATTACAGAGCGCAAAGATACGGAGCATTAACTTGAAGGGGGTCTCTTCTTCTAATTCCTTCACTGGGTACTCGGTAACCACCTGCTGAGGGTTCCCTCTAGTATAGGTGAAGTCTCCCTCCGGCTTGTAGCCCTTCCCGGATACGTTGATGTCTTTGTCATCCACGTAGACTTTTCGCACTGTCATCTCGTCCTCTGTCATGGTCCCGGTTTTATCCGCGCAGATCACGGTGGTGCTCCCTAGCCCCTCAACGCTGGAGAGCCTTCTAACGATGGCGTTCTTCTCCGCCATATTCTTCATCCCCAGTGAAAGCATTATGGTGATCACCGCTGGGAGCCCCTCAGGTACGGCGGAGAGGCTCAGGGCTACAGCGGTCATTAGGGCTAGAACAAGATCGCCTGTTTGATACAGTTCAACCGATACTGCAAGTACCATCAGGCTCAGTGCTGCGATCGAGAGCTTTTTGCTGAAAGTCATCAACCTACGCATGAGGGGAGTTTCCTCTTTCTCTATTAGCTGAACTTCCTGGGAGACGCCTCCAAACTCGGATTCCATACCCGTATGCGTCACCACAGCCCTACCGGTACCTTTTACGATGGTGGTTCCCATCAAGATCATGTTCTTACGATCCGCAATTGGGGTATCCTCTGGCAGAGATCCTTCAACCATCTTTGACACGGGTGTAGACTCCCCTGTGAGGGGGGCCTCCTGTGTTTGAAGCCTTACAGCATCTATGAGGCGGGCATCCGCTGGAACACGTTGCCCTGGTTCTAGGACAAGGATATCCCCGGGAACCAGTTTTTCAGCGCTGATGGTCATCAATTCACTGTTCCTTACCACGGTGGTCGTGGGCTCTAACATTTCTTTGAGTGCTTCAAGGGTTTTCTCAGCCCTGTATTCCTGGATAAAACCAATACCACTGTTTAAGACGATGATAACGCCAATAACCGTGGCATCAGTGTACTCGTGAAGCGCTACAGTTAAAATGAAGGCACCGAGAAGTAGCAAAACCAGTGGGCTCTTGAATTCAGAGAGAAACATTTCAAGAGGGGTCCTTCCCTCCTCCCGCCTCAACTTGTTTGAACCATATTTTTCAAGGCGTTCCTCAACCTCCTCTTGGCTAAGACCCTCCTGAGAGCTGTTTAGCCTCCTTAAGGTTTCACTTGCTGAGAGGTTATGAGGATTCCATGGATCATCAGATATATCTTTCATTTTAGCTTAAAATAACTCCTTTTAATGACTGTGCAGAATATCGTCTCCCGTCCCAAAAGTAGTGCTGTACTATGGAAGGGGGTGGGGTTTTTAACAAATCTAAGGTGGATTCCGTGATATTACCACTACGGAAATCCACATCCATCGAGATGGTTCCAGAGTTGACGGATGTGTTAAAGAATCCTAAATATGAATTTAGTTGTGTGTTTTTAAGTCAATCCAACTCTGTCATCACTTAGTATTTCATTAAAAAACCCAATTTTATATAAATATTATCTTTTTTTGATCTAGAATTTTGTTATAATTTATATCTTTTTCCTATTTTTTATAGATTTATCCTTTTTTGATTTAACGAAACAAACATATTAGACGCCTAATATTAGCCAATTTTTACGTTTAATCTGGACCATATTTTATTTCTCCCCCTGAATGCAAAATTAACCCTTTTTGTTGCACCCAGACACTTTTTAGCATTTTTTAGCTAAAAAATCTAGAAAGGTGCCCCTAAAGGGCTTCTTTATTGTATTATATCCCATGGGTGCTGACGGACGGACACCCGCCCAGAAAGCCTACAAACAGCTACCCAAACAGGCCAAGAACTAATACACCATAACATGAGTGAAAACAAGAACAAACCTGGAAAACGCACTGCCTAGAGTCATAAAAACGGATGAGTTAACCAAAATAAAGTCACACTCGGGTCTAAGACTGTTAGCTCCGAGTTACAGGCCTATGATGATCATTGGAGGTATTGAGGAGATTATTTTTGTGGTCTATTGAAATTGACTCTGGTGTGGCTACAAATCGGTTTGAAGGGTCATTTGTTTACTTTATAGATTAATGAATAATATGGTTTATTCGTAATTCTTCAAATAGCCTTTTTACTTTTTTAGATAAGATTGTTGTTTTACCGTACATTTCTGGATTTTTCAGATGTTAATCGTCCATCATGTATCTTAACGTCATTGATAGGAGGGCAATATAGCTGCTTTCAAGTATCAAAACGATGATTAAGATCAGCCATGGAAAAGACATACCTAATGCATTTCTTCACATTTCTTTTTCAAAGTGATAAGTTGATTTGTACTGATATTGGTGCAGGTAAATGCGGGATAAGTATAGTTTAGTCTTTGAGTTCTTCGCTGATTGCTTCAAATTCGCTGAGTGCGGATCGTAGGTTTTCAACTATTTCCGCCGTTATTATCTCTGGTTCTGGTAGATTCTCGATTTCTTCGAGGGATTCGTCTTTTATCTAAAGAATGTCATGTTGTCGTTGTCGGGGTCTTAATCCCTAATCTTGTGTTTAGAGAGATGAATGGATATTTACCGTGTGTTTAGGTTGGTGGTGTTACGGTGGGGGTTATCTCGGTTTCGGTTATTTTTTGGAGTATTTCCGTGTTTGCTGATACATATGGTTCCTCGTAGTGGATGACGTTTCCGCGGTTTAGCTCCATTAGGCTGTTAAAGAATTCTATGTAGCTTCTCTTGCCGTAGGTTTTCTCGTACTCGGTGTGGATGGATTTTGGGTGTTTCTCGATGTTCTGGTTTGCCTCTATACAGAACCGGTAGTATGTTGTGTTAGTTCGGAGTAATGCGCTGAGTACGCGTATATGCATTACTTCTTCTAGGTAGCTGTATCGTTCTCTTAGGATTAGGGATAGGGTGTTTTGGATGAATTCGTCTTTGGTCTTGCTCTGTTCTCTGATGCCTTGACCGATCTTGCCTAAGCCGAATCTGTCTTCTCCATAGGCTATTACCTGGAGGCCTTTGAGTAGATCGATATAGTCCCAAGTATTTTTTTCAGTCCTTGTTATTTCTTCTAGGTTTTTCTCTGTTAAGATATTGTGATGGTAGAGCCAGTTTGTGATTACTACTGCTGGGTTTAGGAAGTGGGGTACAGCGGGTACTCTCGCTAACTGGTCTGATGAGGCTCTTGTGACTATTCGGTTAATTCGTTGGTTCCAGATATTCATGGCGTCATTTAATGCTTGTAGGCACTCTTGTTTGGTTCATTAAACATGTTCAAGCAGAGCACCCCGGGCTGAGAGACCAAACCAGAATAAGCGTAACAGATACCACCAGATGGGGATACACCTACGATAACAGAGTTATAATCTACAACTGGCAACTAGCAGCGCTACCCAAAGAACTA
>CAZAQI010000119.1:0-5583 GCA_964487465.1 uncultured Candidatus Bathyarchaeia archaeon | reverse complement strand
CCCAAATGTGGAACCCCCCAGAATGTTAGTGAGCTAATGCTCGCAAGCACCGGGGAGCGTATACTGGCGTACATAATCGACGGTATCCTCATAGGGTTCGTCGTGAGTGCCCTTTCTTTCCCGGGGATGTTCATGCCTCTTCCGCCTTTCCTGAACTTGAGCCTGAACAGTGTAGCTCTGTTCCTTTACTGGGGCTACACTGAGGGTACTACAGGTCAGAGTATCGGCAAGAAGGTGATGAACATCAAGGTTACAGACCTTAATGGTGAGCCGATAGACACCAGTACCAGCATGTATCAGGCATTTGGGAAGGCATTCCTGCTACCTATTGACCTGATCATCGGGTTATTCGCCTATAGGGATAAGGAGCAGAGGCTCTTCAACCATCTCAGTGGAACAATAGTGATCAAAGAGTAGACCTCCCTTTTCCTTTTTATTTAGCCGTTCAACTTTTTTTCGAGACCAGAAATGGAAGTAAATTGTCCAAATAGATCAAGAAACTTGGAGAACTGTGCATGCACATCAGATACCTGTGAAAGAAAAGGGCTCTGCTGTGAATGTGTGGCTAATCACCGTTCACATGGTAATCTGCCTGCCTGCTTGAGGCCAGCAGACTAGGTCCCCATTCCTCAACTGGGTAAGTGTAGTTTTCACCCGTTTTCAAACGTTTTATTTTCTCATCTTCAAACTCATAGATTGCGTATTCATTGTGGTTCCCATATCCTGATGAGATCATCTTGAACATGTCCCCCTCGATATGCTCCATCTTTGTATAATCTTCTAGAGGTTCTGGTGACCTGGGGTCGATAGCGATTAATTCTCCATTATATTCCATTATCTGAAGGTCGCTCCACCTGTTTCTGAATTTACCAGTGTATCTTTCAAACTCGATTTCCTGTTTTTCTTGGTGTTTCTGGGTTAATCCCGGGGCTATCCATTTGAAGGCTTTTTCACTGTATTTTACTGGATCCCCATCGCCTGCGTTGGTGAAAACGATCACTGCTACCTTGTCTTCTAGGTTGATTCGAAGGTTTGTCCTATACCCGGGTACTGACCCACCGTGACCATGATAGGTCTTGCCGTCGATCCTCAGTATATTGAAGCCTAGACCCCATCCCAAGTCCCAGCTTGGTGCAAGCCAGTGAACTCTATGCATCTCACGGAGAGTCTCGCCATCTAGAACAGGATTATCCTCCCTGAACTGGAGCATAGCGAATTTTGCAAGGTCTAGAACGGTGGTTGCCATATTTGCTGCTGGGTTGATCCCTCTACTGCTCGTGTATGGACTATCTTCTCTCGTTAGGTCGGGCATTCTTCTACCGTAGCCTTTTGCGAGTCTAGGGTGATCGGCTGGTATGTCCTTGATATAGGTATCATGCATCTCTAAGGGCTTGAAGATGTTCTCCTCAAGATAGCCCTCATAGGGTTTTCCAGATGTCTCCTC
Source organism: uncultured Candidatus Bathyarchaeia archaeon (assembly GCA_964487465.1). Lineage (GTDB taxonomy): Archaea > Thermoproteota > Bathyarchaeia > TCS64 > TCS64 > RBG-16-57-9. The sequence goes on along the minus strand of CAZAQI010000119.1, from coordinate 4,139 downwards.
TACAATGTAACCTGCTAGGCTCAATGCTAGATTGCTATACTTCCATTTTCTCCAAGGCTTTAATGGATGCTCCTGTGTAGGGAGGTTCTCGATGATCTCCTCCTTTGTCGGGAAGTCTATTGTTGTCCAGTATGGGCATGCTGCCTCTCTGGGCAGTCCACTAGTGTGCGTGATTAGGTTCTCGATGGTTATTGGGCTTCCCTTCTTTTTTCCTATCTTGAACCAGGGTAGATGTTCCGTGATAGGGTCTTGGATGTTTAGCTTTCCCTTGTCCCTTAGCTGCATTATCGCTGTGCTGGTGAATAGTTTGGTGATCGAAGCGATCCTGTATATTGTCTGCGGTGTCGCCTTCTTTTCTTCCTTTAGATCAGCGTACCCAAAACCTTTGCTCCAGATGATATCTTGATCCTTAAGGATAGCTACGCTTATTCCGGGCTGTCCACTGTAGGCCATCTGGCTCTCTGTCCATGACTCAAAGACCCTGATACCAGAGGCTACCTCTTCGTTTATCTTCATAATGCAAAAGGTATCTTATTCTTATTTCAGCTTAGGCATCATACCGTGGTTCACCGAATTTTATTATGTCCATTATCTCTATGCTATTGCACTCAGGGTCTTCTAGTATGGCGCATTTTCCGCATCTGATATCAAAAGGTTTTCTGAGTACCTTGTAACCCGATTTCTTGTACTCCTCCACGAAGGCTTCTACATCTTTTACCTGATAGCTGATGTTGGTGTCAGGTAGACCATTGTCACAGTGTAGCACTAGCTCAGAGTCTTTATCAGGGAAAAGAAGCCCCGTCATCCTGTTTTCGCGGTCAGTCCAGCCTCTCTTCAAACTCATGACGTTAATATAAAAATCCGCTGTGGCCTCAAGGTCCTCCACTTTGAGCATGACAGCATCTATCTTACGGAGACTCATAATGAAAAGACGGGGTCTGGGGATATAGGGTTACTTCTTGTATTTCCCGTATAGCTGGACGGCTTTACCTACAGCGTTATAGTTAGCTAGAGGTGCCTCATGGCTTACAGTGCATCCTCCTGCCAGAATGAAGCCCCCGTCTTTCCCTGCGTCCTTGATTGCCTGTTTTGCCTCTGCCATTATGGTTTCAGGTGTATCCATTAGGGTCTTCTTATGGTCGAGGCCCCCTGCGATGCATTTCTTTCCCTCGTATACCTTTTTTGCTTCTCCCACAGGTACGAAGTGGTGGTCCCACCAGTTCAATATGTTCACAGGGTACTCGTTGAACCATCCCCCTGTCATCAAGCCGCCGTCTTTCTCCGGGTTCTCGTCAAGAGTATTGCAGATGTGCAGCATCTGTATCTCTGAGTCGACGCTGTTTAATGCATCCTTGTCGAGTCTCAAGGTGATATCCTCGAGCTGTTTCTTTGTGAATCGGCTCCAGTAGCCCCCTCTTCCAGCTATGCCGTAGAAGAATCCATGGCATCCCTCGTCTACGGCTGCTTTCATGAACTCTTTGTTTGTCTCGTTTATGGTCTCCAAGCCTTTCAGTACTGCATCGGGGTGTTCCCGTAGATGTTTGTGGAAAGTCTCAGGGTCTGATACGCCGTGTAGTGCTTGTGTTACTGGGCTGCTGATGCTGTAGATGAACGGGGTCCCATGTGGGGTGTCAGCTAGTACCTGTATGCAGCGTAGGTTTTCCCTTAGGTCTTTCCGTGGGTCCAGTACCCAGAGGCGTTCCCAGTCCTCGGGCTCATTAACGATCATCGCTCGCTGTGTATCTTTTCCGTCATTGTTCTTGAACTCAAAATCGCTGCCCCATCTATCAGCCATGGCCCTGAAGAAGGGTGTGACTTTCAAGAGATCCATCTTGTAGTCCAGTGCCTGTAGTAGTGCTAGGTGGGCTTTGGCTTGGTGTTCACCGTTTCTGTTGGCTAGCTCCCAGCTGTAATGCTTAAGCCATGGGATGGCCGGGTAGTGCGCCCAGACGCTCCATGGTACCCTGTCCGGTACTCCGTTATTGGCTGCAGTGATAACACGCTCGTATCTATCATTCATGGGCATAAATGAGCCCGTCTTCTATACATATCTTAGGGCCCTAACTACTTTTTTCTGAGACAGCTCAGGGGATCAAGATGAAGCCGGTTCATGAGCAGATTTAATTGTATTTAATCCATTCAAAATGATATGAAGTATAACGTCGAGGGAAGCTGGCCAGCCCTAGTAACCCCATTCAACGAGGATGATAAAGTAAATTATGATATGTTAAGAAAGCTCGTAGGTTTCCACACAGAGAACCACAGCACAGGGGTTCTACTCATGGGGTCCACTGGAGAAGCCATCCTACTCACACAGGAAGAACGAAAAAAGATCATAGATACGGTGCTCGATGAGGCAAACGATAAGATCCCCGTGATGGTGGGGGTAGCTGCAATGACCACACGTCAGACTATCGAGAACGCAAAATACGCCAAGGACGCGGGAGCAGACGCCGCCCTCATAGTCCAGCCACCCTATATCAAACCAAACCAGACCGCCCTATACCATTACTTCAAGGACGTAGGGGATGCCGTGGATATGCCCTTTGTTATATATAATAACCCTGAGCGATGTGGAGTCAATGTTGAGCCCGAGACCATCGCCCGGCTTGCCCATCACCCCAACTTTGTAGCCATCAAGGAAGCTGGGCCAAACCCATACGGGGTGATGAGGACCGTTGAGCTAACTAGAGGAAAATTCAATGTGCTATGCTGTGACTGCGCATTCTATGCCTTAATACCAGTAGTGATGAGCAGCGGAGGCAAAGGAACCAGCAATGTCACCGGAAGTCTCTGTCCAAGGGAGATCGCTGTAATCAGCAAGCCATGGGAGAGCTATGAGGATGTCCTGTACATGCGTGAGGCGCTATACCGTTATCTCCCCTTGATCAGGATGATGTACAGCGAGACCAACCCTGTGCCCCTCAAATGGGCACTCAACGAAGTAGGTGCCGATGTCGGTAAACCACGTAAACCACTCCTAGAGCTTAGTGAAGCCAACCAGTTAACAATGAGACAAACTATGAAACGCCTCGGGATACTGGACGAGGACAGCTATCAGAGAGAATACTTTGGCAAAAAATAGAGTGGTCACTTTAGGCTCTCGATTAACTTGTCAATGGTTATCGAGGGCATGCTGAGGATCTTTATTGTTCCTCTGCTTCCAAGCTCCACACTCATCCTGAAGACAGCGTCATTATCTGGTGCCTCAACGATGTTCACAAAATCGTAGGGGCCTAGTACAGCGTACTGCTCAAGGAGTTTTACGCCGAATTTCTCGATCTCTTTGTTTACTTCCTTGATTCGCTCAGGTTTGTTTTTAAGTGTCTTCTGTCCGTCTGGTGTGAGTGAGCTTAGTAGTATGTATCGTGCCATTTTTTACACCAAATATAGATTTGAGGCATCATTGATAAATGGAATCGTTAACCGAAGATAAACCGTCCAAGTGCTTCCGAGACGATCTTTCCCTGCCGGTAGACTGGTACTCCTCTTAGTATAGTGGTCTCTATTGCTCCCCGCGTGGTCCATCCCTCGTATGGTGTCCACTTAGATTTGGTGTACATCTCATCGGCTGTTATCTTCCTTTCTTTCTTGGTGTCGATCACCACCAGATCCGCATCCGAACCTACAGCGATACAACCCTTCCTTGGATACAGTCCAAGCCGCTTCGCCGGGTTTGCAGTCGTGGCTGATATCACCCGTTCCAAAGAAGTCTTCCCCTCGCTTACCGCTGTCAATAGAATGGGCAGCATGGACTCGATAGCAGGGAGCCCTGGTGGAGACTCCCAGATGTTTTCCCAGCCGGAGTTCTTTTCCTCTACTGTGTGGGTCGCGTGGTCGCTGGCTATTATGTTTACAGTACCGTCATTAAGTGCACCCCAAAGGGCTTCTTGGTTTTGTCTGGTTCTGATAGGAGTCCACTGCTGAGCATAAGGTCCCAGATCCGAGGTGTTCTCATGGTTTAACACAAGGTGATCCGGCCGAACCTCAGCCGACATATCCCCCCTGTATGGCTTGAGGTGGCGGAGCATCTCAACGGTCTCGGCTGTAGATACCTCCCTAAAGTGGGCACGAACCCCTACGTTATGGGCTAATAGTATTCGTTTGGCTCCTCCAGCCGACTCGGCTACGTGTGGGAA
>CAZAQI010000118.1:0-5590 GCA_964487465.1 uncultured Candidatus Bathyarchaeia archaeon | reverse complement strand
AACCTTCCGGATCCTTAATTATTACGGCACAAATGTTTTTCAGTAAATCATCAGGTCCCTCCATCGCCATAACACTGTTATGGAAGGCTTCAGGGTAGAAATTTGTCGCGGCAGGGATTTTACTGTTTTCATTAAACTGGGTGCTATATCTGTATGCGACACTTCTGAATAATCTAGGTGCGTATATGAATGGTATATAATCTTTGATTTCATGAGCTATTATCTTGGCGGGGTTAGCGGTTAAGGGGATCTCTGGATTTAATTCCTCACAGTGTACTCGCACCACGTTTATTGACTCCTCTATCTCATCCCACTTGTGGTCATCGATTAAGTCTAAACTCCTTGTCACACCAGCTAGGTTATAGAATTGATAAGGTATAGCCGCTCTTGGCTGTTGCCCCTTTGGAAACATAATTAGTTTGTGATTATTTTCTCCTGCAAGCTTCTCTAGTTCCCCACCTGAGCAGAAACAATTGATAGTACAACCTTTTTCTACAGCCTCTTTGTATTGGCTCAAGGTCTCCTCAGTATTTCCAGAGTAGCTTACAGCGAATACTAGGGTTTTTTGATTCACCCAAGCTGGTAGATGGTAGCCCCTACTCACGGTAATTGGAATATGGAGATAATCCATTAACCAATCTCTTAATAACAAGCCTCCAACCGCTGATCCACCCATACCCGCTACGAGGATCGAGTCAAAGCCTGTTTCCTCAGGCTTTAACTGTGCAGCGTTATTCAGTGCTTCTCTAGCGCTTTCGGGGAAGTTTGTTATAGCTTTTAACATCCCCCGGGGGTCCATCTTTTCAAAAACATCAAAGTCATCTAGGATGCTTTTCATATCCAGATAGGAGAAAAATAGGGATAAAAGACCATTGACTCAGGCGATACCGCATATCTGGCACGCGAGCCAGGCATACACCTTGATGGTGTTAAGATAATCATCTACACGAACATGATCCATCTGAGTGTGGGCATATTTTTCCTCTCCCGGACCAAAACCGATTACAGGTATACCCAGGTGAGAATATATTCTGCCATCCGTGGCAAAGGTCCATATCTTTTTCTCTGGTTCCCGGTATGCATCCTTTATCGCATTAAAGACCTCATCTACTACGGGGTGTTTCTCTGGATCCGTGTAAAAGCCTGAGAACTTGCGTTCATTGATGATGTTTCCAGGTAAAACCGTGGCATTGAACTCTGGGTCATCAACTCTTATTTCTTTGATGATACCTTTTAACACCTCATACAAATGATAGTCAGTGAAATCTGGGTGATTCCTACAGTCAATAGTGAATTTACACTCCTCAGGCACCACGTTTGAGGCTTTTGGGCTGACCTCAATCTGGGTTATTGCTAAACTGGCTTTACCGTAAACAGGGTGAACTGGTAGACTTGGGGCTAACTCATCCTTGATCTTATCCATCATTTTCATAGCCTTGTACAGCGCGTTTATGCCTCTTTCAGGTGCGCTGGCGTGACAGCTTCGACCGTGGACAACCACATCAAACTTCATGCTTCCTCTGTGACCGAGAGCAAGTTCCATATTAGTGGCTTCACCGATTAGAACAATATCACCGAGAAACTGGCTGTCAACTATGGTGGATTTTGTACCCATCCCGCCTACTTCTTCTAGAGCTACGGCTGCTACTTTATAGTCCCCCATCAGATTTATTCCTAGTTCATTAAGGGCTCTGCCAGCTAAGACCATAGCTGCTACAGCTCCTTTCATATCACAGGCACCCCTTCCATAGATAACCTCACCACGATCTCCAAACTTGTTCCCATCCATGAGCTTACCTGAATAAGGATCCACCATATCTCCTACAGGTACATGATCAATGTGTCCATTGAGGAGAAAGTCTCGTCCATCACCACTACCTTTGATCACCCCCATTGCGTCACCTAAAGAATCAACTTTGGTTGTACTATAACCAAATTCACGCATCTTCGATTCTATGAATTCTGCTACTTTGTGTTCTTCATTGCTTGGACTAGGTATTTCTATCATCCGTTGAAGGAGGATAAGACATTCTTCTCGATTATCATCAACCCACTTGGATATATCTTTAAACATACTGGACATGAAATGAAAAAAGGATATAGGTGGTTAAAAGTGCTTCATTCTTCAACGGTTATTGCTTCTACTGGGCAAGCTGCAACGCATCCCATACAGGCAATACATTCACTTTCATTAACTACCTCGACTGTTTCCACTATATCCTCGTATACGCCCATGGGACAGATAGTCACACAGGTCTTGCAGTTGATACATTCACTTTGATCAAGGGTAACTTTAGGCATTGGTATCACCCACGTATCTGCACGATATGGGTGCTATATTTGTTTCTCTCCCCCTGAAAATAACGAGAACGCAGGTTATCGTTATTTATCGGTACCGTATTGTTATTAGTATCATATTGGAGGCAATCGTTTGAGCAAAATACACCCCTACCTTCCAAACAGCGTTCCTGAGATAAAGGAAAAGATGATGGAAAAGATCGGAATAACCAATATTGAGGATCTTTTCTCAGATATCCCCGACGAGTTCATCTACAAGAAAGAACTCGATATCCCTGGTCCGCATAGTGAGGTAGAAGTAAAAAGACATGTTTCAGGTTTACTTGAAGAGAATAAATCTCTAAAATGTCCCCCCTTTCTCGGTGGTGGGGTCTGGCCCCACTACGTACCATCAGTGGTTGACGAGGTTATTCACAGAGCAGAGTTCCTAACAAGCTACACACCATATCAACCGGAGATCAGTCAGGGTATACTTCAAGCTGTGTTTGAGTACCAGAGCTTGGCTTGTGAGCTACTTGGTATGGATGTAGTTAATAGCAGTCTCTACGATTGGTCAACCGCTATCGGAGAGGCAGCTTTGATGTCCAGTAGGATATCAAGGAAAGAGAAAGTTCTGGTACCTGATTTGATGAGTCCACATAGACTAAGAGTTCTTAAGACATACACCGAACCATCAGGCATCAAGATAGAGAAAATTGACCATGATCCTATTACAGGCCAGCTGGACTTGGAGGACCTTAAGGAGAAAAACGATGGTGATACCGCGATGGTCTATGTGGAGAACCCCAGTTACATGGGATTCGCAGAGGAAAACGCTGAAGCAATAGGAGAAATAACCCATGAAACCCGGGCACTATATGTCATGGGAGTTGATCCCATGAGTCTTGGGTTATTGAAGCCACCGGGAGATTATGACGCGGATATTGTATGTGGTGAAGGCCAGCCCTTGGGCAACCATATGAGTTACGGTGGACCACTACTGGGGATACTTGCATGTAAACATGATAATAAATACCTCAGGCAGATGCCTGGAAGAATCATAGGCCTCACAGAGACAATAGAAGGCCATAGACAGGGCTATGTTATGACATTGGCAACCCGTGAGCAACATATCCGCCGAGAAAAAGCCACCAGTAACATATGTAGCAACCAGGCTTTGAATGCTGTTGCTGCGGGAGTCTACTTGAGTTTGATGGGAGCGCAAGGAATGAAGGACCTCAGTGAGACCATTATGAAGAAAGCTAAGTATGCCCAGAAAAAGATAGGCGAGTTACCCGGAATAAGGGCTCCCATCTTCAATAGCTTCCATTTTAAGGAATTCACTGTTAACTTCCAGTACAAGACATTGAAGGAGGTTAATGCAGCGCTTCAGGCTAATGGAGTCGAGGCAGGTATTCCACTTAACGGTGACTTTGATCTAGGTGAGACCGCTCTCTATTGTGTAACTGAGCTTCACACAAAGAAGGACATCGATTATCTGGTGTCTATATTGAAGGAGGCTTTGGAGGGATGAAAATGAGGTATAGACAGGCTGACTGGAGCGAGCCTCTTATCTTTGAGTTCAGTAAAGCGGGTAGAATTGGTCATATGCTTCCTATGCTGGAGCCTGAAGTCGAGGGAGAGATACCTACGGAGGAACTGGTACCTGAAAGCATACTCAGAACAGAGGCACCTGGATTACCTGAGGTATCAGAGATTCAGGTACTTCGTCACTTTGTTAGGTTAAGTCAGATGAACTACGGAGTTAATAGCGGTAAGATTTATCCTCTAGGGAGCTGCACAATGAAATACAACCCTATTATCAACGAGGTTCTAGCAAATCATCCTAAGATCACTGGACAACATCCACTACAAACACCTGAATCCATTCAGGGAACCTTGAAGATATTATACAACCTCAAGAAATATTTCCTAGAAATCACAGGCATGGATGACTCTACATTACAGCCAGCAGCTGGCGCAGCCGGTGAATGGACGGGGATGATGATCATGCGCGCCTATCACAAGGATAACGGTGAGCTGAATGAGAGAAAAGAAGTAATAATACCTGATAGCGCCCACGGCACAAATCCAGCGAGCGCCGTTATGGCTGGATTCAAGACCATCGAGATACCTAGTAATGATCATGGAATGGTTGACCTTGAGGCTTTAAACGCCGCAGTCGGACCTAACACAGCTGGACTGATGCTTACTAACCCAAACACCATTGGTGTATTCGAGTCGGAGATTAAAGAGATTAGCAAAGTGATCCACGAAGCAGGTGGATTACTATACTATGATGGAGCTAACTTGAATGCGATTATGGGGTGGTGCAGACCCGGTGACATGGGCTTTGATATCATACACAGCAACTTGCATAAGACCTTCAGCACACCTCACGGAGGTGGAGGCCCCGGAGCAGGACCCGTAGGAGTAAAAAAGCATCTAGCTGAGTTCTTACCCGTACCCGAGGTCGTTAAAGAAGAGGAAAAATACACTCTGAACTGGGATAAACCTAAGAGTATTGGTAAGGTTCATGGATTCCATGGAAACATCGGAGTAATTTTGAAAGCCTACGCTTATATGTATACGATGGGGGGGAGTGGACTCAAAGAATCCTCTGAGTTGGCAGTATTAAATGCCAACTATATCAGCAGACAGTTGGACAAAGAAAATGGATACGCGCTAACCTACGATCCAGATAAGCCCCGCAAACACGAAGCAGTATTAAGCGCCCAACCAATGTTAGACGACACAGGTGTCAGCGCCCTCTACGTCAGTAAGAAACTTCTTGACTATGGTCTACATGCTCCCACAACGTACTTTCCATTGATCATACCCGAGGCATTAATGATTGAACCCACAGAAAGTGAATCAGTGGAGTCTCTGGATATGTTCATCGATGCCCTCAAGGAAATCAATGAATTAGCCTATAATAACCCTGATGAAGTAACAAGTGCCCCGCATAACACTACTGTTGGAAGGCTTGATGAGGCTCGTGCAGCCCATCCCAGAACCATCTGTTTGAGCTGGCGTAAATTCTGCCAGCTTAATCTTGATGATTAGGTATCCTTTTTATATATACTCCCCTTTTATTCGGTGCAAGGTGCACCCACATGTACACACAAGTACTACTTGAGTTATCAACATTTCAGCAGCCACCATACGCGACTCTCGCAATAATAGCTATCAGCATGACCCTTGCAACTATTACGAGTTACATTGGTGTACGCAGCTTAGACTTAGAACAATATAGACGCCTTATGATTCAGAGCGCAAGAGCCCGCCGGGAGGTAATGGAAGCGACTCGAAG
>CAZAQI010000117.1:0-5703 GCA_964487465.1 uncultured Candidatus Bathyarchaeia archaeon | reverse complement strand
TTAAGTAGAGAACAACTTAAGGAGAAACCAAAAGAACTTAGCACCTCTAAACCTGAAGAAACTCCAGAACTTGTTACTGTTTCTGATGATTCATAGCTTTATATTATTGCTATGGGGTCAATTTAGCCATAATTATTGTTAATGATGAGATTATAGCGGATATTTTTGGGTTTAGATAAACTGCTATATGTTTCTTTTGAGTTGAATGTATAGTTATAAGGATTTTTTATGGTTTAATGTTTTAACAATTTTTATCACTTATTACGATAATCGCAATAAATTTCTATTAAACAGAGTATTATATTTATTAATTTGATGGAAAATCAGCACCAATGCGTAAAAATGATATCTTTAAATATTGCACCAGACACATGAGGTTATCAAAAATGAGTCTAGATAACTGTCCACGAGCGCTGGTTGGCGCCACATTGATTGATGGAACAGGTGCCCCACCCATAAAAGACAGTGTAGTAATCCTAGAAAACGAGTACATCGTGGAAATAGGTAAACGCGACCAAACAACCATACCCGATGGAGCAGAGGTCTACGACCTAACCGGAAAAACAATAATGCCTGGTCTCATCGACAGTCACTGCCACTTCCTCTACATGGGGGTAGCCATGAAAACCAGAATTCAGCTCAATGATACTGAAAACATCCAAGAAGCCTTGAAACGGGTAAAGAAACGAACAGATGAAACAGAACAAGGAGAATGGATCATAGGAGTAGGCTGGGATGAATCCAAGTGGCCCGAGAACCGTTATCTAACTAAAAAAGATCTAGACCCTATAGCCCCTGATAACCCAGTTATACTAAGCAGAGTATGCGGCCACTTGATCACATTAAACGCCAAAGCCATGAAGTTAGCCGGCATCACAAGGGATACCCAGGACACCGAAGGAGGTCACGTAGACAAGGATGAGACTGGTGAGAACACCGGTATACTCAGAGATTGCAGACACTTAGTCGAGCCTTTTATCCCCGAGACCACCGTGGAGACCATGGTTGAGGGACTAGATCTGGCGAGCAACTATGCGCTAAGCCTGGGCTGCACAGGAATCCACGACGCTGGGTTAACCAGTAAAGAGATAAGAGCCTACCAGCAGGCCGAAAAAGAGGGAAAACTCAAAGTCAGATCATATATCATGCTCAGGGGCGACGCAGCTGAAGCCGCAACCAAAACGGGGCTTCAGTCAGGGTTCGGCGGCGAGCTTGTTAGACTAGGCCCGGTAAAACTATTGATGGATGGAAGTCTGGGCGCCAGAACTGCTGCCCTTTTCGAGCCCTATGAGGATGAACCAGAGACATCAGGATTATTGTTGATTAAACCCGAAACATTAAAGCAGAAAATCTGCACCGCGCATGAAGCGGGTCAGCAAACTGCAACCCACGCCATCGGCGACCTAGCTATAGAAAAGGTGTTGGAATCCGTACAGGAAGCACTACGACAAAAACCGAGAAAAGATCACCGCCACAGGATAGAGCACTGTGAGCTAACCAGCAGCCAGCAGATAGAACGCATCTACAAACTAGGCATAGTGCCAGCCATGCAACCCAACTTTATCGGTGAGTGGAGCGGCTCGGATAGCATGTACAATCAGAGACTGGGTGATAAACGAGAAAGACTGAGCAACCAGTATAGAGCTATGCTCGATGAGGGAATTAGGGTAGCCTTCGGCAGCGATGGAATGCCGTTTAACCCGATCTATGGGATCTGGAGCGCGGTAAACCATCCCATAAAGGAGAGCAGAATAAGCTTACCCGAAGCCGTACAGTGTTATACCTTAAACTCAGCATATGCAGGCTTCAGCGAGGATAGAACGGGTAGCATAGAAAAAGGAAAACTAGCCGACATCACCGTATTCGATGGCGACCTCACTGAGATAACCGAGGAAGAGGAGCTTAAAGAAGCGGAGTGCTACATGACACTGGTTAATGGAAAGATACTCTACCACGCTGATTTCTAGTCAGGTCCTTTCAATCCCACTCTCTCTACGATATCAACTAGTTTCATTATCGACAAGTCTTCGCGTTCAAGTGCACTCCAACCTTCCTCAGGGTCGAATCCGTGAGCTGCTAGGAACTTGGTTGAGATGCCTGCTTTCCCTGTCTGAACGAATTTATCAATCGCCCTCTTCTTCTCTTTTTTTGCTTTGACTCTTTCCAGGCTCCCACGAAGTGATACAAAATTGTAGCTACTAAGATCAGGTGTATAACTCTCGATCTGTACGCAGACCCGGTTATCCTTATTCAATAATCTCATCTTTTTCCCATAATTCGTGAAGTGAAAATATAGTGAATCCTCTAATCTGATATATCTGAAGGGAATCAGATACGGGAAATCATCGCCGTTAAAAGCGATGCGACACATTAACTGTTTATCCAGTAACTCATTGATCTCTCTTTCACTCATCCAGGGAAGCTTAAACGGACACATGATTGAACCATGTAGCCACTCTTTATAGAAATAACCCCTTAGATGATGAAAAAGGCGTAAAAACAATATAGTTTTTATCCTAGACCTGATTAGAATCCACGATTCCCATAGGTGAAAACGTTTGGTCAAACCAATTACCATCGAGATAATCGTCAGGGGAGACATCATCGACAACAATATCCTGAGGAGATTCGCTTCAAAGCTAAAAGAACGGAAATTCACAGCAGACTTTACCACAAGTGTAGCTGTGCCGCCCTTTCTGGTGGCTAGCGAGAAGCAGTATCCAAGTCTAGCAGTTATGTATGTCATGGTGGACTTGGAGAACCTCTTCCAAGTCAAGAAACTACTTGATGAACTGGCCGAAGAAGAAAAACTAGAGATAATCTCATTCAAACAGCTGTGACCCTAGATGAATAAAAAACGCCTTATAGTACTAGTCGTGGTAAGCCTACTTGCGATTATTGCATTCACACAGACATCAAGTTTTCTAACAATTGAACAAAGATATGCGTTAATAGTATTGGTTTACGCTTCGGGGTTATGGGTATCGGAGGCAGTGCCGCTAGCGGCGACAGCCATATTAATCCCCTTACTTCAAGCCTTTTTAGGCATTCAGGGATTTAAGGACGCTTTAGTTCCCTTTTTTGATCCCACAGTTATGCTGCTGCTGGGCGGCTTCATGCTGGCTGTTGCCGTGGAGAAATATGATCTTGATGAATACTTTGCCTATCTCATATTATCAAAGGTTAGGTCGGGGGTAAAAGGCGTAGTATTAGCGATCATGTTCGCCACCGGATTCCTTAGTATGTGGATAAGCAACAGCGCATCAACCGCCCTATTGATAACCATGGCGTTAAAGATCACGGAGCAAGTCAAGGATGACAAAGGTAACTTTAGTAAGATAATGGTTCTGGCTATTGCTTACAGCGCCACAGCTGGAGGCCTCGGTACATTGGTTGGGACCACCACTTGCGCCATGGCTGCGGCCAGCCTTAAGAGCATAATTGGTTACGATATAAGCTTCATGGGTTGGATGGTCTTTGGGTTACCAATAGCTTTTATCCAGATTTTGGTCATCTGGGTTGTCTTATTCATGATATTTCCCACAGACGTCAAAGAGATACCCATGATCGAGAGACCAGTTAGCGAGTTATCATCAAAACAGAAACATACCCTCGGAGTATTCTCTTTCGCTGTATTGGCGTGGTTGACAGGTCGTTTACCCGATCCAGTAGCCAATCTGATAGGCTGGAGCGGCCACGGATACAGCAGCAGTATAGTAGCAGCAACAGTGCTATTACTACTATATTTCATGGATCTGATTGAGGAACATGATATACGTGATGGAAAATGGGGTACATTGCTGTTGATCGGTGGAGGACTCAGTCTGGGATCAGCCCTTGAGGTAACTGAATTAGTTGGAGTGATCAGCGACATATTAATGGGTTTAACCTCAGGTGGATCACCTTTCCTAGCCATAGTCATCGTGGTAATCTCCGGTCTGGGTATAAGTATAATCGCGAGCAATACGGCCAGCGCAGGTATATTTCTGCCTATAGCTATTGGTCTAGGCCAGAAAATCGGGTTTAGCCCCGTAATACTGGCGGTAGCTGTGGGTATAAGCACTAGCTTGGACTTTATGTTGCCGGTAGGTACTCCACCCAACGCTATAGCTTACAGTACGGGCAAGGTCACAATGCCTGAGATGATAAAGGCAGGCATATTACTGGATCTCACAGGGGCTATATTGACTATTATAATGGCTTATCTTCTATGGCCATATCTCATCTAAATCAAATTTTACCTATTTTATTTTGTGAAAAAATTCAGACAAAAAAAAGGGAGTGGAAAACAAAAATCATTGCTAACATAGCCGATTAACGTTGACGATTTACTCCCAATATCAGATATCATGGCGTTGATGCTAAGTACAATAGTAAGAGGTGTGATGAAAAGAAGAAACACGCCTTAATCGACTTTTACTCCAAAAGTTAAAACCAGCCAAGCCAGAGCAAACACCCCTATACTCGCCATAAAAACCGAATAAATCCCCACCAAATCAGCTATATAAGCCGCAACCATTGGTCCAAGGGCTCCCATGATACTGCCTGGAAGAAAGTAAAGAGCAAATCCGAGACCTCTCTGCTTGCTTGGACTGAGTTTCGCTGTTATCGCGGAGTTGGCTGCCATACTGAAGAGGTTGAAGAAACCGTATCCAATGTAGAATACGGTGAAAGCAGTGTTACCCGGTATTAGGAACGCTAAAGCGAAGCATGTATATGAGATTATTGATGTAGCTACAGTCCACCGTTTTTCGCCGTATTTAGCGGCCTGAATACCCCCAAGGGGTGATGCGACTATCCCCATCAAGCTACTGGCTCCTAGGATCAGACTGGAGAAAGCAAGATCCATTCCCCGCGTATTAACGAGCCAGATACTTATGAAGGTAAGAGTCATGTATGACGCCATGGATCGGAGGCCACCGAATGTTAGGAACATGGCTAGGCTTGTACTCCATATTGATGAGGCCCCCGATGTACCTGTCTCCTGATTAGTTTTATCCTCGTCCTCAGATGTGGGTATGAATTTGATGTACCAGACCGAGATTATGCCCAGTAACAGGGGGATTATCCAGGCTAGATATGCCCGCCTCCAACCCAGTCCCAGTAATCCCACAAGGATAGAGATACTTATGGGTCCAAGTGCCATCCCCAGCGTACCCCCTGCCCCTTGTACTCCTAGGGCTTTGGGTCTATCCTTTGGCTCAAAGAGGAATGTAGTGAAACTGTAGCTGGCCGGGTGATAGATGGTGGTGTTTAGATATAGTAGGCTTACAGCGATTATCAACATCCAGGAATTCTGTGCTAGTCCCGCGATTAAAGCGCCTAAAGTAGCGACAATGATGCTTAATATAATCATCTTCTTTGCCCCAATTTTATCACTTAGTAATCCCATGGGTATTGATAGAATAGCCGAGATGAGACTAGGTATAGATGATATTAATCCAATTTGCTGATTTGTAAGTATAAACTCTTTCACAAGCTCTGGGTATAATGCTGTATGCATATTCTGAAACGCGTGAGCCAGACTATGCGTAACCGCCATTACGATGAGCCCGTAGCTCAAGATCTCTTTGTAACTCTTCTGCTTGTTTTCCACCCTTATTCCACCAATGAATACCAGAGTACCCTAAACACCCATATTTAAGCTAAACCTACGAAATCTTATACCCCGCCAAGCATGTTTTACCTGTATGATCACCCGAG
>CAZAQI010000116.1:0-5713 GCA_964487465.1 uncultured Candidatus Bathyarchaeia archaeon | reverse complement strand
TCTATCAGGAGATATAACTATTGAAGAAGCGTGTATACGACTTCACAGAAGGAAATAAAGAAATGAAGGCCCTACTGGGTGGTAAAGGTGCAAACCTTGCCGAGATGACAAGTCTGGGCATTAGCATACCTCCAGGGTTTACAATTACTACTGAAACCTGTAACGAGTTTATGCGGGCAGGTGGAGAATTCCCCGATGGATTATGGGAAGAAATTATTGAACATATTGAGACTCTTCAGGAAACAACGGGGAAAAAGTTCAATGACGCGGAATCCCCTTTACTTGTTTCTGTCCGTAGCGGAGCACCCGTTAGCATGCCCGGTATGATGGATACGGTACTTAACCTTGGGATGAATGACGAAGTAGCTAAAACCATGATAAAGTTAACAGGCGATGAAAGATTCGTTTGGGATGCTTATAGACGATTTATAACAATGTTCAGTGACGTAGTCATGGGGTTAGAGCGGCATGATTTTGAGGGTGTTTTCAATAAAATAAAAAAATCTGAAGGTGTGAGTGAGGATACTGAAGTTAGCGTAGATGGTCTAAAAGAGACTGTTGCGGGGATGAAATACCTCTACAAGGAATTAATGGATGTTGATTTTCCTCAGGACCCTATGGTGCAACTAAGAAAATCTATCGCTGCAGTATTCAATAGCTGGGATATACCCAGAGCAAGAGCTTATCGTAAAATAGAAGGGATACCTGATGACGTGGGTACAGCCTGTAACATTCAAACAATGGTTTTCGGAAACATGGGATGGGATAGCGGCAGTGGCGTAATGTTCACCCGTAGCCCCAGTGATGGAAGCAAAGGACTCTTCGGAGAGTTGCTCTTCAATGCTCAAGGAGAAGACGTTGTAGCTGGGATAAGGACGCCTATTCACCTATCTGAACTTGAAGATCAGCAACCAGATCTATATAAAGAACTAGAAGAAATTGCTGAGATTGTTGAAGAACATTATAAAGACATGCAGGATATGGAGTTTACCATCGAGCAGGGGAAACTTTGGATACTCCAGACAAGAACTGGAAAAAGAACTGCGAGGGCTGCTATCAAGATAGCTGTAGATATGGCAGAAGAAGGTTTAATTGACCATGTTACTGCGGTAAAGAGAATAACTCCAGACAACGTAGACCAGATCTTACACCCACAGTTTGACCCGGAAGCAAAAAAAGAAGCAGATTTACTAGCCACAGGATTAAATGCAAGTCCAGGAGCCGCCGTAGGAAAAGCAGTATTCGACTCTGACAGGGCTGAAGAGAGGGGTAAATCGGGAGAACCTGTTATACTTGTTCGTCCCGAGACCACACCCGATGACGTTAATGGTATGATAATATCACAGGGATTCCTCACACAGCACGGTGGAGGTACAAGTCATGCTGCCGTAGTCGCCAGAGGATGGGGAAAACCTTGTGTAGCCGGATGTGAAGACATAAAGATAGACACCAGTAGAAACTTGTTCACCGTTAGCGAATACACAATAAAGGAAGGTGACTGGCTCAGCATAGATGGAACCACAGGAGAAGTATTCAGAGGACAAGTATCCACAATAGAAACAGCCTTTGATCAAGAGCAAGAGTTAATTAAAGCCCTAGAATGGGCTGATGAGATAAAACATCTAGGTGTCTTAACGAATGCTGATAACCCGGAAGACGCAGCCAAAGCAAGACAATTCGGAGCAAAAGGAATAGGGCTCTGTAGAACAGAGCACATGTTCTTTGACCAAGAAGGCGAAGAAATCAGCAGAAGAGAAAACGTAGTTACAATGATCTTAAGATCTGAGATTGCTGCTCCTCTTCTTCGACAATTAGAACAAATGGAGACCATATTGGAAACAAATCCCGATGATAAAGAAGCAAAGGAAAGATACAAAGAGTTCAAGGATGAAGTCGAATCCAACCCCGATGTAAAGGCTTACAAACAATCACTCGAGAACATATTACCCTTCCAGAAACAGGATTTTGTTGGAATATTCGAGGCAATGGATGGGTTCCCAGTTATTGTGAGACTCATTGACCCACCAATGCACGAGTTCTTACCCCCAAGAGAAGAGCTTTTGAGAGAAGTAACCGAACTCCGCTGTACAAACGAGAATCCTGAAGAGTTAGAGGAAAAAGAGTATCTTCTCAGAGTAGTTGAGAGTCTCTGGGAGACGAATCCAATGTTAGGTCTTAGAGGATGCCGCGCAGGATTAATGTATCCTGGATTAACTGAGATGCAAGTTAGGGCTATTATGGAGGCTGCTGTCGAGGTCAAGAAAAAAGGCGTGGATGTACACCCCGAGATAATGATACCCTTAACCAGTCATATCAATGAGCTAAGAGAGGAGAAAGAGAAGCTCCAAAAAGTGGCTGAGGACGTTCTCCAAGAAACCGATATGACGGACTTGAAGTACAAGATTGGAACAATGATCGAGATACCAAGAGCTGCATTAACCGCCGATGAGATCGCAGAGAGCGCCGAGTTCTTCAGCTTTGGCACAAATGACTTAACTCAGATGACATTCGGAATTAGCAGAGATGATGCTGAAGGTAAGTTCCTACTGAATTTCGTGGATAGAGGATTACTCCCAAATAACCCCTTCCAAGTTATTGACAGGGAAGGTGTGGGAAAACTAATGAAAACTTGCGTAGCTGCAGGTAGAGAGACAAGACCAGACCTTGAGATCGGCATTTGTGGAGAACATGGCGGAGAACCAAGTAGTATAGAGTTCTGTCACTTAATAGGTCTAAACTATGTTAGTTGCAGTCCTTATCGTGTACCTATTGCACGGTTAGCGGCAGCGCATGCACAATTAAATTATCCAATAGAGGAATAATATCCTATTTTTTATTCTATTTATTTTATTTTCATCCTAGTATTATTATTGTATAGAGAATCATTATTTTCAATAGTATATAGATTATAATATATAATAAATGATAAACTGTAAGAGGCGTGGTTATTTTGTCATTATGATAGAGTATATTATATTGATAGATTATTTATTATATTATATTGTGGGTTAGATAAATTAAGCTCACTTACCTGATAAACTATAAAATATAATAAAAAAGTTGGTTTAGAGGGGTTATTTAGTTTATTATTAATATGGTGGATAAAGGTATTTACAAATTATAGACTTAAAACAATAATGATCACATAGTTCAAAATATATAATAGCTAAAAACTATCAATCAAAACCTGCATAATGCAGTGATGCATATGGAAATGAAAGGAAACACACTAGCGATTGTACTACTTGTCGTTGGACTAGTCGTTGGCGCAGGCGCAGGATACTTCCTAGCACCAAGCGGCGATGGAGAAGACGGCGGGGACGGAACAGGACCAGTAACAATACAAGCACCATTAGAAGGAAAAACAATACAGCTCGGCTACATAGTGCCAACTACAGCCACACTTGAGACCGGAATGCCACTTGTAAAAGACATAATGGAAGTAGACAATAATGAGTATGCTTCTAGACTTGGATACGATGTTGAATTCGAGTGGTTAATCGATGACGCTACGGGACAAGCAGCTATACACCTTGAGAAGGTACAGGGCTTCAAGTCAATGGGTGTCAATGTGTTCATTGGCGCAACTTGGAGTAGCATGTGCCAGGCAAGCCTTAGCTACTGTAACGACAACGATATGCTCATGTGGAGTAGCGGCTCTACAAGCCCGCTACTAGCTATCGAGGACGACAACCTTTACCGGATGTGTCCAACAGACCTAGTTCAGGCACCAGCCATGTCTAAGATGATAGAGAGTATGGGTGTTGAAGCGGTTATTTTGATTTATCGTGGAGATGCTTGGGCTGACGGAATTGTAAACATATTTGAGCCAGAGTTCGAAGAGAATGGTGGCGTAATCTTGGAGAAGATTCGTTACGCGGCTCAGACCACAGAGTTCAGCAACTATCTGCAGACAGCAGAAAATATTGCTGAAGAGGCAGTGGCAGAATATGGTGAAGATAAGGTAGCAGTAGAAGTTGTCGCCTTCGCTGAATTCGTAACAATGATTACACAAGCTCAGGACTATGATACCTTGTATAGTATACCTTGGTTTGGAAATGATGGTACAGTATTAAGTCAGCAGGCTCTTGATGACGCTCCTCAACAAGCAGCGCACCTCAAGATTTACAGCACGTATGCTGCGCCAGCTGATTCTGAGAAGTTCCAGTCCTTATATGATAGGTTCTATTCACTTGTATCTCAGCCCTTCGGCTATTACAGTGCATGCGCCTATGATATTGGCACAATTTTCGTAAGTACAATTCTTGAATCACAAAGTACAGATGCAGTAGACCTAGTTCCAATGCAGGCACCGGCTGCATTCGATCAGTTCGGAGCAAGCGGTTGGAACAGGCTAAATGATGATGGAGACAGATATGCAAGCAACTATCAGATTTGGGCGGTCAATGATGACGCCTCAAGCTGGGATGTTTATGGTCTCTATGATTGGCAAACTAACTCTGTGAATTGGAATACTGAGCTCTTAGGCTTCGTGCCACAGGGCCGGTAAAAATATTCTACTATTTTTTATTTTTAAATATAAAATTCCGAGAAAGGTGAACAATTTGGAAATGATTTCTTTCCCGGCATTAGTTATAACCAGGTTTCGTAATATATACATTACCCAAATAGAATATAGAGAGGATAAATAGTATTTACTGAAACGTCTCAGGCGATTCGACTATTCTAAATACGTAAAGGCCCATCATTCAGATATGGCAAAACTCGATCACATTGGAATATATGTCAACAACTTGGAGAAAAGTGTCGACTTTTATAAAGATCTTTTTTGCTTCGAAATAGTGGATGAATTTACTAGTGGAGAAGCGAAGATCGCTACTTTGGACATGTGTGGAGGATTATTGGAACTTGTTCAGAGACCCGGTTCACCTGGAACTCCCCCTGAAGGAAACTGGAGTCATATAGCTATTTTTGTCCCTGAGTTTGATGATATCCTTGCTAAATTGGGTACAAAAAATATAGAAAAACGTCTTACAACGATGTCAAACGGCAATCGACTGTGCTTTATTAATGATATTGATGGTCATACTGTAGAAATTATGGAACATGGCTTCAGGTAAGGATGTGAATTAATAAACTATATCATATGGTATGGCTCTTTCTTTTAATAATCTAATCATTTTTCTCTTTAAGTCATCATAGTACTTGGAATCAGGCTTGGAAGCTTTTTCAAACTCTGGTAATATCTCCGGAAAATCATTCTTTATTGAATTCTTAATTGTCTTCCAATTTCCGGCCTTAATATTCAATCTATCCACTATTACTCTTCCTACTTTATCAGCTAACTTGTTCAGTAATTCTTCAATTCCCTTTTCTGATATGTATGGAAGCAACGGTCCTAGAAAAGCGTATGTTGGAATTCCCGCATTGCTGAATGTTTCTAGTGTTTCAAATCTCTCACATATCGGTGAGGCTAATGGTTCAAATGATCTTCTAACCTTATCATCTAAACTGACTATTGTTAATCCTACTTCAAGATCAGTAAATTTCTCTAAAACCTCCAAGTCTCTTAAAATTAATGAAGACTTGGTAAGAATTTCTACTGGAAAGCTATAATCACATAAAATTTTTAGAAGGTTTCGCGTGAGCTTTGTTTTCTTTTCTATTGGTTGATATGCGTCTGTAACGCTTGAAAATAATATTATCCCCTTTTTTTTATTTTTCACTTCTTTTTTCAAACATTTAGCTGCAT
>CAZAQI010000115.1:2172-6059 GCA_964487465.1 uncultured Candidatus Bathyarchaeia archaeon | reverse complement strand
CCCGAGGGGGCTGGAAAACAGGTAAAAAACACAGGTAAATAAAAATTCTCTCTATTCTTTTTCGTGGGATTTCAGATGAATCTGCAGTTTATCTATATCGTCATTGGATTGGTGCGTTTTGTTTCATATCAATAATCACTATGTTTATACCCTTAACTGAATTGGAGAAAAAAATTAGTAGACTAGAATTCAGTAACGGATTAACCGCTATTGTACTAGCTCAACTACCCAAACTAGTTGAAGGAATCCATTACTTTACTAACCTATCTATATTTAATGATTTAATCGCCCCAACGGGTCTAATAACTGCCTTATTCCGCTCTATAATCGGTCCAAGACTATACAACCAAGAAAAACAAAATAAAAAACTGGGAGAAAAAGACAAGGAATAATCTTATCACCTAAAAAATAAATAACTAATACATGGTTAGTAAAAAACAGCTAAAAGAAAAAATCATGGATGAGACCGAGAAAATCTTCCCAGAGTTGAAAGATCTTAAAGACGAGATCGGTGAAAACCCGGAGCTAGGAAGCGAGGAGGAAAACTCAAGCAGGCTTCTCGTGGAAGCCCTAAGGAAACATGGTTTCGAGGTTGAACATCCTTTCCATCATATGCATACAGCATTCAAAGCAGTCTATAAGGGAAAAGAACCTGGGCCAACGATTGCTATACTAGCTGAGTATGATGCTCTACCTGGTGTGGGTCACGGTTGTGGGCATAATATTATTGGTACTTCAGGTATCGGGGCGGGCATTGTTCTGAGTAAAGTAATGGATGAATTAGCTGGAGAGATATGGGTTATAGGAACTCCAGCAGAGGAAGGTCATGGGGATTACGCTGGCTCCAAGGTGAGGATGGCCAACGAGGGAGTGTTCGATGATGCAGATGTTAGCTATATGATCCACCCCTCCACAGGCCTAAGTCAGGCACAGGGGAACTTCCTAGCAGTTTCAGGCCTAGAAATAGAATTCACAGGGAAGACAGCCCACGCAGCAGCTGATGCTCACAATGGTGCTAACGCCTTGAATGCCGCCATGATCACATATATGTCAATACATGCAAACAGACAACAGCTGAAAAGAGAAGCTGATCCAGTGGTTCATGGTATTATCACAGAAGGCGGATTAGCCTCAAACATTATCCCAGATAAGGCAAAACTAAGATTCGGTGTAAGAAGCAGTGACGATACCTATGTTCCAGAGCTACTGGAAATGGTGAAGAACAGCGCACGAGGGGCGGCTATTGCTACTGGGTGTGAAGTGGAGTTTACAGATTCAACTGGTCTAAAATCAAATATACCGTTAGACTCATTGGAGCAACTTATTATAGACATCTGGGATGAATTGGGTCATCAGTATGAGGACCCTGTTAAAGTGGCCACACAGCCTCCAGGAGGTAGTACAGACTTTGCGGACGTATCCCATGTAGTTCCCGGTATTCATCCCATGATAGGGATAACACAAGAGGAGATGCCTATGCACAGCATAAAATTCGCCAACTGTACCATGACAGAAAAAGGAGACGCGGGACTGAAAATAGGTATAAACACTTTAGCTCTCGCTACTATTGAGTTACTATGCGAGCCCGAACTACTGGCCAAGATAAAAGCCGAGTTTGAGGAAAAACGTATTAAATAATTTTATCTACACTTTTTTTCTTGTATGAACATTGAACCATTCTGGATAAATCAAAGATATTAGAGATATATGTTGGTACAGAGGTTACTCTGGAGACAAGAGAAGAAACAGGAACTAGAAGTTATACTGCGATATGTGCATAATGGATAAGATACTAAATTAGTTGTCTATCCTATCCAGAACCGCTGGTACTGCGATCAGTGAATCCCCCTGATGAACCACGGGGTTCTCCTTTATAGTGAAAACATACCCCGTCTGAGGTGCTTTGATCACTTCCAGCGTTTCGAAGGTTCTTGGACTGTAGATATAGCCTAGTCTGTCACCTTTTTCTACAATGTCGCCTAGATCCACTTCGGGGATAAATATTCCACCTTTCTGGGCATAGGCGTTATATTTCTTTGGCTCTGAAAGCCACTCAAGCTTAACTTGTGTATCAGGTAGTTCCACCTCTCCCTTAATTATACCCAGATCCTTCATTATGTTCTTCAAGCCACGATATGTAATCATGATTGCTTTTTCATCAAAGTGTCCGTGTCCACCTAGCTCGGGTACTATTGCGGGTACTCCGGTGTCTACGCAGTTGGCTCTTAGTGTTTTTCTTCCACCGTAAGCTTCAGCTTCGACATACATTATTGGTGCTCCAAAGAGGTGAGCCATGTCCTCGCTTCTCTGAGCGGTCTCGCTGGGGGCTAGTTCAGATACCCCATCAGCTTCATAGAAAACCCATACCGGACATTTTCTCGTAGCTGTATGCAGATCAATAACTTCATCAGCGTGACTCACTAGCTCAGTGAATATCTTGTGAGCCATCCTCTCGGTTAAGCTGCCTTCCGGGTCTCCGGGCCAGACCCTGTTCATTCCCCCGGGTTTGGGGTCGAAGATGGTTGCTCTCTTCCTCTCTCTGAAAGCTAGAGGGTTTGGGAGGCAATAGATTAGTGTTCCTTTCATCTCATCTGGGTCTAATTCTGGTATTAATCGTCTTAATGCATCTAAGCCCATTACCTCGGATCCGTGTTGTGCCACCTGTACGTAGAGGGTCTTACCTTCTTCTGTTCCGTGGATTACTGTGAATGGTATCTCCATGGATTGACCATCTGCGAAGAACTCGGAGATGTTGAGTACTCCATGTTTTTTCTCACCGGGTTGAATATTTTGTCCAGCTATACTAATGGATTGATTCAAATCGTTTCAGTTAGAAACTTGGCTTAAACCGGTTTAATATTTACTATACCGGGCGCCAGTGAATACTCTTAGAGGTCGTGTATTTTTGTTTAACCGGGAGACCCATCCCTATTCGCACTATCTCGGGAACAACCTCTTTACTGAATCGCTCAGTAGGTTGACCTAGTTCAATACCCCTGCAGTTGGGATCCATGTACAGATAATAGCTCTTATCCCCTATCATAACCTTCGCGTTTTCTCCGTGCTTGTAGATGGGTTTCTTATGCATCCTGAATGGGAAAAGCCTACAAGCGGTTGGTTTCTGACCTTGAAGAGTGCATATCCATTTACCCATTAAAGGTCTCTGAAATACACAGCGCCCATTACCCCTATTTTTGAGATACGCCTTACCTAAACCGTACTCTAAAACACCACGACCATACCGACTTGCTATTTTTATCATTTCATCCATCTTTAATGGCACACGATAACCTACGCAACAATTACCACATGCTTTACATGACCAACTTGATACTTCTGTCCATGGGATCAGTGCGCTGTTCTTCATTATTCTACAGCCTTATTCCTTGGGCACTTATACATCTACCGTAAATGAAACCATCATTTTTTGTTTTTCTCTATCTCTTCCATATCGTATAGAAGCCCATAGATGTCATAGTGTTGTTTGATAAGTTTATGAGTAAAGCGACCGAACCAGTAGAACACTCCTAGACTGAATAAGATTATAATGAAACTGAGAACATCAACCATTTCCATCGGGTAATCAACAACTATTATTGTTTTGCATGTAATAATGTTTGCTAAAAATGATCTAAGCTAGCTGCCATTACCCATGCATCCTCTCCATCGAGATAATAGCCATAATTTCTTTTTACCTTGCTGAAATCCAATTTCTCATACAGTGATATGGCTGGCTCATTACTAATACGAACCTCTAAGTATCCTTCATCACAGTTGTATTTCTCTCTCCCCCGCCTCATAGCATTAATGATAAGTGCATTACCTATGCCCCTACGACGATAATCCCCCATAACAGCGATTGATACAATGTGACATAGTCTCGCTGG
>CAZAQI010000115.1:0-2162 GCA_964487465.1 uncultured Candidatus Bathyarchaeia archaeon | reverse complement strand
TAAGTTTACCCTTCTTAGACCAGCCTTTTTCAATCCTGCACATTATATAGCCTTGAATCTCTTCGTCAACCTCGGCTACAAGAAAAGTCTCCGGAAACCTAGTGTATAAGTTCCTGTAGAAGTAACTGCTGTAATTCTCTGGAAGACATTTTGCATTTATATGCATAACTCTCTCCAAGTCGTCGGGTTTGAAACCCCGTATTGTAAAGCCTTGGGAACTCAAGCTTAGTCCCTTGAAGTTGAATCCTCTATAATTTAAAGAAATCGCATAATATATTATCGAGTATAAAAGTATCCACTAATAGGATACATTATGACTGAAACCCTCTCCTCGTGTCCTAAACAAATGGATCCAGTATACATAGAGGCTATTGAGAGGCATTTTAAGGTAATAAAAGCATACTGGGAGAGAACTACTCCAACCTTCATAATTGAAACAAGGGGTGAGGGGTTCAGGCAATATTTAATGAAATCAGCATTCAAAGAACTAGCTGAAGAATTAAGAGGAAAAGGATATTTTCCTCGTATAAGATGGATCGTTGATAGTTATCACCTCTCAATCCTTAAAAGAAAAACAGAGGTTGAGGAGAATTATCTCAGGAATAAAATACTGTTCGCAGCAACAGTGTTCACAGTCATGCTGGATGGATATCTCCGTAGTAACAACCCTATACTAACCAAGGAACTCATGGAAAATACACCAATAATAGTAAACGTATTAATATTCACTTTCTCCATTTTGGTGATATTCACGGTGCATGAATACGGACATAGATATATTGCCTTAAAACGAGGAATGGATGCATCGCAGCCTTATTTTATTCCTGCCCCACCGGGGATGGGAGGCACTCTTGGAGCTGTAATCTCGCAGCGAGAAGCTCCTGTTAACAGAGATGCCTTATTCGATCTAGGATTAAGCGGACCTATATGTGGCTTTATTGCCACAGTTTTTCTTGCGTTTCTAGGTATGAGTCTCAGCTTTGTTGTACCCGTAGTACAGGTAAATAAATGGATGATAGCGTACCCCTCTATAAGATTCCAGATAATGCCCATGCCCAAAATATTAGAAATAATAGCCTCAATAATCAAACCTACTACTCCCGATCAGGTTTTGATAATGCATCCTGTAGCCTTCGCAGCATGGGTGGGCTGCATAGTAACCTTCATCAACTTGATTCCTAGTTGGCAATTGGATGGAGGACATATTGTAAGAAGCCTTGTGGGTCGTGAATCTCATAAAATTGTCTCAGTTGCAGGTGTTTTTCTCTTAATTTTATCAGGTTATGTAGTCATGGGTGTTGTGGTGGCTTTTTTTATGATGCGTCAAGGAATCGAGTCAATTGAACCACTAGATGATCTCTCACCTTTAAGCACATCGAGGAAGCTAGGATTAATTCTTTATGTCCTAGTTATGCTACTGAGTTTGGTGGTGTTATTTCCCCTATAATCCTCATTGATTGGTATGCTGATGAGAAAGCTAGTTCCTTTTCCGGGTTCGGAATTTACCTCTATTGCGCCCCTATGTGCTTCAATGGTCTGCTTCACTGAGATCAATCCAAGTCCCATGCCATTGGGTTTAGTTGTGTGGAAAGGTACAAACAGTTTATTCACATCCTCCACTCCCACACCCGTGTCACGAATTGAAACGAAAACCTTTGACGCTTTTTTATCTGTTGAAATAGTTAATCTTCCGCCATCTGGCATGGCATCAATGGCGTTACGGAAGAGGTTGTTCAACATTCTCTGGATCTTTATTTTATCAAAATTCCCCATTAAGGGCTCAGGGTATAAATCTTTCTCAACTAGTATTTTTTTGGGTATTATCTGCTGATTTAGGGCTTGTTTGATGAGGGTATTGAGATTCAGATAATGTTTATCCAGACTAGATGGATTCTCAGTATAAACTAAGTCCTCGATTATGTTAGTCATATAATCAATACTGTTTTCGATCATAGGTGCCATCTTATCTATAGTGGAGGGGTTTTTTTCTATCAAATATGATACGTTTCTAATCGTTTGAAGAGGTCCTCTTAGATCATGTCTATCCATATTAGCGACTCTACCCGCGCCTTCCATAATTTTGTCTATTTCAGCTTTCTGGGCATCTTTTAATGCTTTATCATCTTGGATACGGTGTATGGCTGCTGCTATATGATTTCCAA
>CAZAQI010000114.1:0-6121 GCA_964487465.1 uncultured Candidatus Bathyarchaeia archaeon | reverse complement strand
GGCGGAGTATTCGGAAACGTCTCAACGTCTGAGAGATTCATCGAAGCAGTTAAAACCCTTCAATAAATTTTTTTCTGTTTATAAACTATTTTTATCAATACTACAAATATGTCAGATTCACTTGAACTAGTTTATGACCTAGATGAGAAACCAAGATCACTGAAAGACACTATACTTTACTCGCTTCAATGGATCGTGACAATGTTTTACGCTGTCGTTTGGGGGTATTCCATTGTAGGTGTAGGATTAGGATTACAGGGTCGAACACTAGCCAGCTATATGGCTACAGTTGTTCTAATGATAGGAGTATCCACTATTACTCAGGTTTATCTAGGTCATAAATACGCGATGCTATCTGGCCCTAATGACATACCATCATTAGCTATCCTGTATGCTTTCACTGTTGCTGGAAAAGAATATGCGTTCCAAGCGTTTACAGCACAGGCAATAGCCGGTGTACTAATAGCAGGAATAGTCTTAACTGGAGTAGTTGATAAACTATCACTTATCTGGAGTAATCTGGTTTCAGGTTCTATGATTATGATAATAGGCTTGGCGGTAGCTAAGCAAGGTATTGAGTTAATTGCATCACATGGACCCGGATGGCCATTTATGGTTGGGGTTGGGTTAGCATTGTTAGCCGGCCTAATATCCATTAAAGGAAAGGGTATGCTATCCACATTACCCAGTCTCATCACGATATCTCTTGGTTACATCATCTTCATATTAATGGGAAAATTTGATTGGAGCCTAGTTAACGAGCTGCCATTACTCACATTACCCAATATACTACCATACGGTGTAACTATGCCCAGTTACGGATTAATAGTAACTATGATAATCGTTAACCTTATGTCAGTACTCAATCTCTACGGCAACCTCAAAGGCTACGCATCAGCAATATTAGGAAAAGAAATGAGAGAAGAAACCGGTAAACGCTCAATGTATGCACTTACACTGGTTGAGACCGCTCTAGCTGGATTACTTGGCGTACCCGGCTTAGTACCTTACAGTGAAAGCATTGGAATCATTAATATGACGCGTGTTGCATCAAGGATCTTCCTGATTATTGGTTCAATCATAATAATGGCGCTCAGTTTTCTTGGACCGGTTGGTGGGTTTATGGCTGCTATGCCTAAACCTGTTGCCGGTGCAATATTACTGGGTATAGCTAGTACGGTTATAGGGTCTGGTGCTCAGGTGTGGTCCAAGAAAGAGTTTGGGAGGAGAGAGATACTCATCACCGGGTTTTCAATATTTCTAGCTCTAGGCCTGAGTTCCTTGTCTAGTCAGTTCTGGGATAAGTTGCCGAGAATGGTAGCTACCATCTTCAATAATCCCAGTATCACAGTAACCTTATCAGTTATCATCCTTGAACAAGTATTCTTCAGAAAAGAAAAATAACCATGAATTAAATTCTTTTTCGGTTTAAAAAAGGTGCCTGCGTATTGTTAATTGATTAAAATGAGATTGAAAAGACCATTTGAATACAAAATAAAGCCAAAACAGGTTGATAAAGGCACCAGATGGATTACTGTCGACATAAAGAATGTTAGCACGGATAAACTTACACAGCTTGATGTACAACTTCACTCCTTAGACTCCTACTTTTTTGGAATCTACGGCACAGGAAGCTATGTCTCCGAGCTAAACCCTGAGGAGACACGAAGTATACCGTTCCAGATAACAGCACACGGAACCAGCAGCGTATATGTAACGGTAACAGGATATAGAGACGGAGTTTACTTCTACTGGGAATCACCAATGGAGGAGATCAAGGTAGGAGCAGAGGTAGCTGAACTAGAAAACCTCTTCGTACTATCCCACCCCTATACAGCCATAGGTAAGACTCTAGAGATAGAGGCAATAATAAGAGCGGTGACTGGTGGAAAAAAACTAGAACTAAGTTACTGGGTTGATACACGATCAGGTTCCTTTGAGAAGATAGCTGATATTGAGACCAAGGTACTGGAAGAAGGTGAAGAAGTTAGGTACTCTGTAGAATTTACACCAGATGAGACCGGCATCCATGAAATCTACGCCTACCTCTATGATGGAACCACGCTACTCGGACGTAAAAATAACACAATCTACGTCCAGAGCGAATAAACCCCAATTCTATCCACACATATTTTTGAAAGTAACTAAGGACTATAAGGTACCATATACTAACACATAAACGGGAAATATTATTTGATATCATTAGAAGAATTCGCATCAAAGGAAATCAGAGAATACATCAAAACAAACTATATTGTCTTCCAACCTGACGATAAGCTATCCAAGGTCCTAGGCCAACTAGAGAACGAAGAGCACTACGAAGCAATAGTCAGAGAAGGTAACAAAATCGGCTTCACCACAATCAGGCATATGTTAAGCGTTGTACAACCTCATCAAACAAAGATAGGGGAATACCCCGGCGATAGGTGGAGCGTTTTCGGTATAGCATCCCCTGATTATACTGTGCTGGACGTAGTTGAGATGCTTGTAGAAAATAAAATAAGAGCTATGCCAGTTGCAGAGGAGGGAAATTTAAGGGGGTTCATTTGCCAGCGAGACCTTGTTAAAGGGTTATCACAGGTTCAAGAACTAGAAGGAGCCCCTGCAAAGGATATAGCAAAACTCCCACTCATTACCATGAGACCTGATCAAAATGTTGCAGCAGCGAGGAAACTAATGCTGAATAAAGGCTTCAGCCACTTACCTGTTGTGAAAGATGATAAATTGTTGGGGATAGTTACTGCAAAAGATATTGTTACTAACTTCATAACCCCAATAGGTGAGACAACGGTTGGAGACGTGGGAGGAGATAAAGTTCCAAGATTTGTTGGAACCCTTGGCGATATCATGGACGAGAACCCTGTTACGATTGGTCCAGATGCTAGTCAACTTGTAGCGGCCAAGAAAATGGTTGAAGGGAACGCGAGTGCTGTTATCCAGTTAACAGAAGAAGATGTACCTATAGCTATCATTACTCCCAGGGAACTCTTATCTATTGTACTCACACTACGTGGTGAGGATGAGATGCCTGTATACATTACCGGTTTATCGGATCTTGGGGACTTCATCAAGAGAGCAAGGGTAGAAGAGAAGATTAGAAGAGTGATGAAGAGAGCTACGAAAATCCATCCCCACCTCTTAGAGGTATCGATCCACATTCAGAGTAGTAGAACAGAGGGAAATAGAAGCAGATATGAGGTAACAGGTAATGTCCTCTCTAAGGCAACTAATGAACGTTTCTCCTTTAAACATGAGGGGTGGGATATCATTAACTTATTCGACAAGGTTAGTGAGACTTTTGATAGGATGATGACAGAATCTAAACATCAGCCAAGAGAAAGATCCGAGACTCAGAAGAGGATCAAGTATGCGCTTAGAGAAAGACCTGACTTCTAAGTTAAAATGTTTCTCTCTTTTTTCATGTCTTTAATTTTTATCCAGTGACATGTTTTCATTTTTAGAGCAACAAGCATTCTACGACGACGAATATCGTTCTCAAATATCTCTATTAGTTGTGCTGCATCAAAATATTCCACATAGTTTTCCTCAGTTATCTCAGAAGATAGGAGTTCATCTAGTATTTCGTCTGCTAAGGTCTTTTCTATAAGTAACGCGTCGACTTTTTCTCGGAGTGAACTCAAAGTGATTTTATATAGTAATCACTTTATTTATACCGATCAAAAAATAAAAATAGAAATAGTATCAAGTTGGTCTTCCATCCGTTCCATGCATACAGAACCATCCACTAGATAGATTATTTTCTATAAACAGGGGGCAAGATGGACAGTTACATCCTTCATCTTTGATTTCATGTTGTTTTTTCTCTGTAGCACCCCGTGAGCAGAATAGTAATTCAGGTGGTTCGCCTCCAAGATGGTTAAACTGATATGTTGGACAGGTTCCACAGTTTTTCTTACATATCTGAATGTTTTTCTCTGTATCAGCTACACCAGTCATTTTCATGTCTCAAGTCTAGATGGATTATTTAAATAGCTTAACCATTTTAAGCAGAACTTTGTTTATTGTTTCCTCATTTTTCGGTTTATAAATAGTTAACTTATATAATTAGTTACAATGAAAACAAGAACCAAAAATAAGATATCAAAAATAACACTAGTAATTGTTCTAATGGCAACTCTTACACCGATATGGATTGTAGGAGCCGATACTGAACCAAATAATGGTATTGATAATGCTGAGATGATCGAGGCAGGTATATCTGAAGGGATGATTACCGAACAGGATAGAGACTTTTACGTATTTTATCCAGCTGGTCAAAGTGACCTCACAATAATGGTGCATCCAAGTTACGAGTTAACCATGTCGGCGACTCTCTATGATGCCGACGAGAATGTTGTAACAGAGCAGACCACGACAAATCCAGGGGATATAATGACAATTTATCTGGACAACGTACCTGAATCGATGTACTATCTAGAAGTATACTCTCCTCAAGCAAATGAAAGCGGAGAATATACTATTGATATTCAGGAGAAACTTGTTCTCTCAGTTCTAACCATAAAAGTCGTTGACACAAATGATAGCCCCATTGATGGCGCTGAAGTTTACTCAATTGAAGCACCTACAGGTCAGGTTGATTTAAGCCAGTTAACGGATATCAATGGTGAGGCTACATTCTCTGAATTGGAGAGTGGAGAATACACTTTCGTTATCGAGAAAACAGGTTACCTGAATGAGACAATTGGTCAGACCTTTGAGTCCGCAGGTAACAGCACGATCACGGTTACATTACAAAATGAACCTGATGTCCCGGCTGAACAAGGAGGCTTTGTTGAAAGGAATATGACGGGAATTGGGTTATTGGCTTTAGCAGTTGCGTTGATAGCGGCTGGTTGGTGGTACTATAACAGTAATAAACAAGAAGTACCGCCCATAGAACAACAATAGAGGATTTTGATTTTCTTTAGTCTCTGGGTTTCTATCTTTTTTGTTACCCGGTTTGTCTGAAGCAGCTCCAGAAAGTGTACAAAACTATGGTTATCAACACTATAGCTAGTAGAAGTGGCCTCAAAGCCACCCCAGATCACCCCTATCGAGCCTCCCAGCACACCTTATCCACCCCTAGTCGATAGCCCACGCTACCCGCTGCCTCCCAACGTGCATAACTGAACCAAGTTATAGCAAAAACACGCGAACACCAGTTTCACCCGGACCCGAGGCACCGTGGTCACAAACATGTGACCGGATCCAAACATCCGCTTGATCACCGCGAAAGGGCGCTCACCAGGCGCCCGTTTACGGTTAATACGCCTGTTACGAAGGCGATCCCATATACCCAGAGGGTGACCACGGGCGCCACGCCGCATAGTGGCGTTCCAGCCACGAGGCTCTACGCCCTGGTAACCCTTATCCCGGTAGACAACCTCACCGGGAAGAGATAGGTCGACTCGGCTGTCATGAACATTAGCGGGCGTTGTCTCCAGGTCCCTGACCAAGCCATGATCCACATCCATCTTCGCGTGCAGCTTGTACCCGAAATACGCCTTGTTTCCCTTCTTACTCCAGGCTCCGTCCTTTGAACGACGAGTCTTTGCTTCATCTCCACGGAGCTTATCGGCCGGTGCATGCCCCGGATCACTTGTGATGAACGAGGCGTCCTGTACCACACCCTTTTTGACTGTTAACCCTTTCAGATCCAGCTGGCGCTGCAGCTCATCCCAGACCAATCGGTCTCTACCGGATTCGGCTAAGCGTTCCCTGAACCTCCACACAGTGCTGTAGTCAGGCGACTTCTCGGGGAACCCGAGAAACCGCTGGAAGCTAAGCCTGTCATCCACCTGACGCTCAAGCTCCGGGTCACTCAGTCCGTACCATGCTTGTAGGACAAGCATCTTCACCATCATCACGGGATCCGTGTTAGGTCTACCACCAGCGGGTCCCTGGTTATCATAGATGGGCTGGATTATGGGTCTGAACCTGTTCCAGTCTATGAGAGGGTCCACTTCGGCGAGTCTGTCACCGTTTTTCTCTACGTTCTGGTAGGCTTTTCTGAGCATATAGGATCTGAAAGTGTCCATGGGAATCCATGGATCCACGAGATCTATAAACTTACCCGAGGGGCTGGAAAAAAGGTAAAAACCAAGGGTTAATCAAAATTCTC